>SVKS01000014.1 GCA_015068345.1 Oscillospiraceae bacterium | reverse complement strand
GGGCCCCACCGGCCCGAAAATTTCCCTCACGGGGAACCAGGTCATTATGCCGTACCTGGTAGGTCTTCGCACCATAGGGACGGGCGATTCGTGAATCGCCCCTACTTGCCACTTACACCCCGCCGCCCCTTCTGCGGCTCCCGCTTCACACATAAAAAAATCCCGTACCAACCGGTACGGGATTTTCTGCTTTATGTACTTACTTCTTCAAAAGCTGGGACATATAGAGCTCGTAATACTTGCCCTTCTTGGCCATCAGCTCGTCGTGGGTACCCCATTCAGCCACGCCCTTGTTGGCGATGTACATGATGCGGTCGCAGGCCTTGATGGTGGAAAGCCGGTGGGCGATGACGAAGGAGGTGCGCCCCTTCATCATGGAATTGATACCGATCTGCAGCATCTTTTCGGTCTGGGTGTCGATGCTTGATGTGGCTTCGTCCAGAATCAGGATCTTCGGGTCGGAGAGGATGGTTCTGGCAAAGCTCAAAAGCTGCTTCTGGCCCTGGGACAGACGGCCGCCCCGCTCGTAAAGCTCGGTTTGGTAGCCGTTTTCCATGTCCTCGATGAAGTCAGAGGCGTGGACGATGTCGCAGGCCTTCTTCATATCGGCCTCGGTGGCATCCAGCTTGCCGTAGGTCAGGTTGTCGGCGATGGTGCCCGAGAAAATGACGCTGTCCTGGAGCATGATGCCCATTTGGCGGCGCAGGGAGTTCACCGTCACCTTGGAAATATCGTGGCCGTCGATGAGCACCCGGCCCCCGGTCAGGTCGTAGAAGCGGGAGATCAGGTTCACCACGGTGGATTTGCCGGCACCGGTGGGACCCACCAGGGCAACCGACATACCCGGCTGAATGTCAAAGGACACGTGTTCCAAAACATTCACACCCGGCTCGTAGGCGAAGGTCACGTCCTCGAAGGTAACCCGGCCCTCGATCTGCGGAAGCTCGGTGGCGTCGGGTGCATCGTGAATGGTGATGGGTTCGTCGATGGTTTCGAAAATACGTTCCAGGTAGGCAATGGAGTTGATGAAGTTGTTGTAGATGCCCGCCAGGTTGGAAATCGGACCCCAAAAGCGGCCGGAATAGCTGGTCATGGCCACCAGGGTACCGTAGGTGACCGCAGGAACCACCCACTTGATACCCGCCACGTAGATAAAGGCGGTGATCACCACCGAAATGCATTCTACGGCAAGCCACACGGCGTTACTGGGGTACACCACCGTCATCCAAACCTTCCGGTATTCGTCAGAAAGACGGCGGAAGATGGAGGCGTTGGTTTCTTCCCGGGCGAAGATCTGGGTCACCTTCATGCCGTTGATGGACTCGGCCACGTAGGCGTTGATGTTACTGTTCTTGTTGGATACCTTCTGCCAGCCCCGGCGGTTGATGGGGGTGCAGATGACCAGCACCGCAATGAAGAAGGGCAGGCCCGCCACGATGACCCAGGACAGGGTGGCGTGGGTGGTGAACATGAACACCGTGATGAAGATGATGTTGATGATATCGATGAAGAAGTTCAGGATACCGTTGGAAAGGATGTCCTGGACGTTGTTGACGTACTGGACCACACGCACCAGGATCTTGCCGTGGGGGCGGGAATCGTAGTAGTCAAAGCTTAAATACTGCAGGTGATTGAACAGGTCGGTGCGGATTTCATAAATGATGGTCTGGCTGACCCGGGTCATGATGCGGGAGCGCAGGTTGGTGAGCCAGATGGCAACCGAAATGGAGATGGCCATGCCGATGACCACGATGATCAGGGCCTTGATATCCCCGGCGGGGATGGCCACGTCCACCGCGTGCTGAATGAGCTGGGGCTGGAAGAGGGAGGCCACCGAGGCGATGGCCGAGAGCAGGAAGGCCAGGGCCATCTTCCACTTGTGCTTCAGGATATAGGCCGATGCACGGGCCAGATGGGATAAACTAAAGGGGGACTCTAAGGTTTCGTCAATGTCAAACTTATTGCGTGCCATCAGTCATTCCCTCCCTTCGACATACCGGACATGATGCCCTCGTTCTGGAGCATGAAGGTTTCGTAGTAGTAGCCTTCCTTGGCCATGAGCTCGTCGTGGGTGCCCATTTCCAGGATACCACCCTTTTCCAGGATGATGATCAGGTCGGCGTCCCGCACCGAGCTGGCACGGTTGGCAATGACCACACGGGTGCACTTGTACTTTTCGTCTGCCAAAGCCTTCCAGATGGCCTGTTCGGTTTCCACGTCCACAGCGGAGGTGGTGTCGTCCAGGATCAGGATGGAAGGACGCACCGCCAGAGCTCTTGCCAGGGCGATACGCTGGCGCTGACCGCCGGAAAGACCTACGCCACGCTCGCCCACGATGGTGTTGTAGCCATCGGGCATGCGGCTGATAAAGCCGTGGGCGTCGGCAGCCTTGGCGAATTCCACCACGTCCTCTTCCGGCAGGTCTTCGTCGCCATAGGCAATGTTGGAGTCCACCGTTTCGGAGAAGAGGAACACGTCCTGGGTGGCCATACCGATGTTCGACCGGAGGTATGCCAGGTCGTAATTCTTCACGTTGACCCCGTCCACCAAAACTTCACCCGATTTCGGGTCGAAGAAGCGGCCGATGAGGCTGGCGATGGTGGTTTTGCCCGAGCCGGTGGGGCCCATGATGGCCACCGTCTGGCCGGGTTTTACGTGGAAGTCGATATCCTTGAACACCACGTTGCTGTCGTAGGCGAAGGAAACGTGGTTGAAATCGATCTGACCCTTGAGTTTTTCGTCCTTTTTGATGGGGTTTTCCCCATTGACGATGTCACTCTTGGCGTAATAGAGCTCGGTGACCTTCTGGGCGGAGGTCAGGAAGCGTTCAAAGTCGGAAAGGAGCGCACCGATGGTGCTCATGGGGCTGGAAATGGCCCAGGACAGGTTGATGTAGATGGAGAGCTCGCCGATGGAAAGCTCGCCCCAGATGCAGAAGAGGCCGCCAAAGAGGATGACCAAAAGGGACAGGGACTGGGAGATGGTTTCCACCAGGGGGTGGATCTTCAGCCAGGCGAAGGAGGCCTTCAGGTTGGCATCCCGGTAGACGGTGTTGTATTCGTCGAAGCGCTTACATTCGTATTCCTCGTGGGCAAAGGCCTTGACCACACGGTTGGATTCGATGTTTTCCTGGGCAAAGCCGTTGAGTTCGGTGAGCTTTTCACGGGCGGCAATGAACAGAGGCCGGGAGATTTTGGTGAATTGGTTGCGGGCGATGACGAAGAGGGGGCTGGTCACCATCAAAATCAGGGTGAACTTCCAGTTGATGGTGAAAAGGTAGACCAGGGAGGCCACGTAGAGCACCACCGCGTTGATGAGCTGACGGATAACCCAGGTGGCACCGTGGCGCATCATGTCCAGGTCACCGGTGAGGCGGGTCATCAGGTCGCCGGAGCGGGACTTGGAGTAGTACTGCATGTCCAGGGTCTGCATATTTTCGTAAAGCTTGGTGCGCAAGCTGAACTTCATGCCCTGGGCGGCCTGATCATAGAGGATGACCATCAGGTAGCTGGTACCCATGCGGAAGTAATGGACCCCCACCATCAGGAGAACCAGAGGAACCAGTTCGTCCACATGGCGGATCAGATTACCCGCAGCATCGGGGACGCCAACGACCACCCGGTCGATAATGCGTCCGGTAATGGTGGGAGTGATGATGACCATGGCGGCCATCAGAGCCTGGAGGATGTTGGCCACCACGTATCGGCCGTGATAACCCTTCAGGTTCTCCCAGATCCACTTCACAGTATGCATTTGGAACACCTTCCTTTCGTTTTGCAAGAACGGAGTGGGGTGGGTTTGCGCCGCTCCCCTGCCCCTGACGGGCAAAGAGCGACATTTTTTGTTTATTGCATTATAGCCTTTTTTCCCCCGGATGGCAAGTCTTTTGGGGAAAAAGTGTCACAATTTATTTTGACATGTTTTGTGCAATTTTGGGAATGTTTTTTCATCAGCGCCCCAAGCCTTCCCATGCCTCTCTCCCCCAGTCACCTTCGGTGACAGCCCCCTCCCAGAGGTGGCCATTGCCGTGGGTGCCACAGAGGAGGTTTTGTGCAGAATGCAGCCCGCTGCCACCGGGTCGAACATTTTGCTGGCGTAAACCAGGTCATGATGCCCTGCCGTATGCGATTTTCCCCACCGCCCGCACCCCAGGTGCGGCGCACCCCCCAAAGCCTCCCTTCGTGTATTGATCGCTTCCCGAAGGGAATCGATCACGGGAGGTGGCATTTGCGAAGCAAATGACGGAGGGATTGTCAAACCCCGCATGGTCAATCGTGTTGTGGGCGGCCCTTGGCTCCCCTTGTCAGGGGAGCTGTCGGCAACGCCGACTGAGGGGTAGTAGGGGCGATTCACGAATCGGCCCGCCGACGCACCATCGGTGCGGCGGATTTGGTTTTGCACAAATTCCTCCCCCGTGCCGTAAACGTCCCGGGGCGGGCCGACATGCGGGCCTTTCGGCCCTTAGTACGGCCCCTACATGATCGGCCGCTCCGACGGCCGATCGCATATGACCGTTTTTTCGGGCCCCACCGGCCCGAAAATTTTGCTAACGCAAAACCAGGTCATTATACCGTACCCGGTAGGTTTCCCATCGTAGGGGCGACCTGCGGTCGCCCGTGTTGGCAGGTTCGGCGGGCGATCACAGATCGCCCCTACTGAGAGGGTTTGTACGATTTTGCACCCATCCCCGGCCCGTAAACGCCCCGTCCTCCCCCACAAAAAACGCGGCCCAAACGGGCCGCGTTGAAAATCAATTCACTTCAAAAAGGTCTTGTAATCCTCCAGGTTCTTCCGCAAAAGGGCCGGGGTATTCAACCCATAGGGGCACTTTTTGATGCAGGCACCGCAATGGAGGCAATCCTCGATCTTGGCCATGTTGGCCTGCCAGGTTTCGGAGAGCCAGTTGGTGGTGGGGGCCCGGCGAAGCATCAGGGACATTCGGGCACAGTTGTTGATCTGAATCCCCACGGGGCAGGGCATGCAATAGCCACAGCCCCGGCAGAAATCCCCCGACAGCTCCTTCCGGTCGTGTTCGATCAATTCCTCAATTTCCCCGGAAACGGTGGGTTCGGCTTCCTGGAAGGCCAGGAACTCCTCCAGCTCCTCCATTTTCTGGATGCCCCAGATGGGCAGGACGCTGGGGAATTTTGCCAGGTAGGCGTAGGCCGCGTCGGCCCGGTTGATAAGTCCCCCGGACAGGGCCTTCATGGCGATAAAGCCCATGCCCGCCGCCTCACATTTTTCGATCAATTCCTCCTCTTTCTCCCCCGAAAGGTGGCAGAAGGGGAACTGCAAAGTCTCGTAAAGCCCCGAATCGATGGCTTCGTGGGCCACGTTGAGCCGGTGGTTGGTGAAGCCGATCTTCCTGATCTTCCCCTGGGCCTTGGCCTCCAGAGCCGCCTCGTAAAGCCCCGTCCCATCCCCGGGTTTGGGGCAGAAGGGGGTGTTGTGGAACTGATAAATATCGATGTAGTCGGTCTTCAGCATTTCCAGGGAGGTGGCAAGATCCTGCCAAAATGCCTCCACCGTGGTAGCCTGGGTCTTGGTGGCGATGATGATGTGGACCCGCACGTCCGACAGGGCCAGACCGATCTTGTATTCGCTGTCGGTGTAGGCTCTGGCGGTGTCAAAATAGCGGATGCCCCCCTCGTAGGCCCGCCGCAGGATTTGAACCCCGTCCTCCACCGATGCCCGCTGCACCGGCAGGGCTCCGAAGCCGTTTTTGTTCACCGTAATGCCGGTGTTACCCAAAGTCACGTAAGTCATAATGCACACTCCTTTTTTCTTTTATTATAGCATAAAACCATGCACAATGGAAGGTGGAAAATGGACAATTGAAAGTTACGGAGAATGCGGGCTGTGGCGGAGGGGAATCGTAGGGGCCGGGTCTCCCGGCCCGCCGTCCGCACCATCGGTGCGGCGGATCTTGCCTCTCCCTTGTCAGTAGGGGCCGATGCCCACATCGGCCCGCCGACGCACCATCGGTGCGGCGGATTTTGTTTCGCACAAATCCCTCCCCCGTGCCGCAGGCGGCCCGGAGCGGGCCGACATGCGGGCCTTTCGGCCCTTAGTACGGCCCCTACATGATCGGCCGCTCCGACGGCCAATCGCATATGACCATTTTTTCGGGCCCCACCGGCCCGAAAATTTTGCTAACGCAAAACCAGGTCATTATGCCGCACCCACCAAAGCCTCCCTTCGTGTATTGATCGCTTCCCGAAGGGAATCGATCACGGGAGGTGGCATTTGCGAAGCAAATGACGGAGGGATTGTCACCCCCCCGCCTCCCCTGCCTACGCAATCAATTACACGCAAAATCAATTTTTCTATTGCATTCTGCCCAAAAGCAGGGTATAATAGAGGCATCAAATTTTAACAATGAAAGGAACCCCCAACTATGAGCAAGCTGAAACTCGCCGTCATCGGTTGCGGCGGCATTGCCAACGGCAAGCACCTGCCCAGCCTGAAGCAGGTCCCCGAAGTTGAAATCGTTGCCTTCTGTGACATCATCGTAGAGCGCGCCGAAAAGGCCGCCGCCGAATACGGTGTGGAAGGTGCCAGAGTCTACAAGTGCTACAAGGAACTCCTGGAAAAGGAAACCCTGGACGTTGTTCACGTCTGCACCCCCAACCGCAGCCACTCCGAAATCTCAATCGCCGCCATGGAAGCCGGCTGCCACGTCATGTGCGAAAAGCCCATGGCTTACACCGCCGCCGAAGCCAAGAAGATGCTGGAATGCGCCAAGAAGACCGGCAAGAAGCTGACCATCGGTTACCAGAGCCGCTACCGTGCTGACTCCCAGCACCTGAAGCTCATGACCAACGATGGCGAGCTGGGCGACGTTTACTACGCCAAGGCCCACGCCGTTCGCCGCCGCGCCGTTCCCACCTGGGGCGTGTTCCTCAACGAATACGAACAGGGTGGCGGCCCGCTGATCGACATCGGCACCCACGCCCTCGACCTGACCCTCTGGCTCACCAACAACTACAAGCCCAAGTACTGCGTCGGTACCACCTACCACGCCCTCAACAATGACACCAACCAGGGCAACGCCTGGGGCAACTGGGATCCCGAAAAGTTCACCGTGGAAGACAGCGCCTTCGGTTTCATCGTCATGGAAAACGGCGCCACCATCAACCTGGAAGCTTCCTGGGCCCTGAACACCCTGGACGTCATCGAAGCCTCGGTCTCCCTCTGCGGCACCAAGCTGGGCGCTGACATGAGAGACGGCCTGCGCATCAACGGCATCACCCACAACCGTCAGTTTGATTACAAACCCAACCTGAACGCCGGCGGCGCCGCCTTCTACGACGGCGAAGGCAACGAAGAACCCCAGGTCATCGAAGCCAAGCAGTGGATCCGGGCCATTCTGGAGGACAAGGACCCCTGCGTCCTGCCCGAACAGGCCTACATCGTCTCCTGCATCCTGGAAGGCATCTACACCTCCGCCAAGACCGGCAAGCCCTTCTATTTTGAAAATCTGTAAGCCCAAACCATGCCCCCTGCCTTGCGGCAGGGGACATGGTTTTCTATTTCTTCTCCAAAGGAGGCTATATATGAAGAAATTTCTACGAATTTTTGCAACCGCATTCGTTTTCCTTTTCTTCACAAGCATTCCTGCAACAGCCGAAGAAATGGGGGCGTTTGCGGGAACTTTCGAACGAGTTAGATGGACATGGACTTATGTGAATGCCAATGGTGATGTCACGAAATGCCGACTGAAATTAGCAGAGGACGAACTTGATATTACTGCCTACACAAACGTATACGCAGATTCTGTTTATCATTGGAATACTCTGGATCAGCAATTCAGTTACGAAAAGGACAAGGTATATGCTTATGATGTTGCATTTGCAAACTCCAAATGTGACTTATATACTGCTCCCGGAAATCATTTCATTAATCGGAACGCAACATATACACTAGCGTTTGCCGTCACGAATCATAAGAATGCATCCCAAGAATGGTTTATGGACTCCGATGGTGAACCTCCGGGATATGGTACAAATTTCACAGCAACTTACGCACGCATCTATTTTAAGGTGCCAACAGAAACACTTACCTTGTATAACCGCATGTGGGTCATGCGCCACGAAATTGGCCATGTTCTTGGGATGGGGCACATCAACTCAGATGTGAAACAATCCGTCATGCATCCATTATGGAAGCCGGAAAAATTTAATGATCGGATTCATTACGTAACAAACTATGATATTTCGGTTTTGGAAGGTTTTTATCCGAATCCCTGAGGAGGTTTTCTTATATGAATCATCATGTGGTATATCGTATCGTTACGGTACTATTCCTATTGCTTCCGGTATTTCTTTCCGGATGTCATGTGCAAACTGAAGAGTTCCCAACCGAGGATCCCGCTCTTCACGGAGAATCCATCTCAAACTCTGAAGCTTCTTTTTCAAACCAGTCTATGGAAGAAAAACTGGCGCAAATCATAGATAGCGAAAAAGAAAGCCTGTATCAGGATCTATTATATGAAATGGCAAATGATCCGCTATTTCAGGATGAAAATACCCCTCCCCTGGAGCAGTACGAAGCCTATCGGAATATGATGGATGAAATGGAATCCCTGATGAGCCAAATGGGAGAAGATGCTGACCGGAATAACAAATTACAGAAGGAAATCCAAGAAATACAGAAACAAGTGAATGATCTGGACCCGGAGGGGGAAATTTTCCTCTACGATGAAAAACTCCATGCCGCTGTGGGAAATTACGGCGTATATGCCTATTATAACGGAGAGGAGAGTCCCTATCGGGAAGGAATCGACGAAGAAAAGACCGACTTCTTTCCCGATCCGATGGAAAACTATGTATTGAGCAATTGGCCCCAGGGGATGATCTGGTATTCCCTGGTTCCCTGCACCGTAACCGGACGAATCGTGGAACAGGGGGAGTGTACGATTGACCTGTCGGCGGAGCTTTCTCCGGAAGCATTAAAAAAAGAATTGGAAGCCGGCGGAGCTCTCGAAACCGTACAGCCTTATTATATATTGGAAATTAGTGAATGCTTCTGGGGTGGTTTTGAAAAAGGTGACCGGCTTGCTTTTGTCCCCCGCTCACTATCGAAGGAACTTCGGGCCGAATTGGAAAAAGGAGAAGAGTGGATGTTCTTTCTCGGGTATGACGGAGAAGACTATGCCGTCGAGCACGAAGGAAAGCATTTTGATTCTTATTCCACACGAACCCATGCGATTTTTCACGTAACAGATGGTCGGGCATATTCCATATCCCGATACCGTGATTTCACACAATATGACGGAAGCACACCGGAAGAGCTGGCACTATCCATGTTACGGATCCGCGAACGGTATCCGCAGGCATTGAAGGAAGGCTTTTGAGTGGTTGGTTTCTTGTAATTAAGCCAATTTTGTGGTATGTTAATGGCAAGAAAAAACAAAGGAGCGTGTTTTTATACGTATGGTAGAATTAAGCAAGACCGGCAAGCCCTTCTATTTTGAAAATCTCTAAGACAAAACCATGTCCCCTGTCTTGCGACAGGGGACTTTTTTTGTCGGCAAGGAGAAATGGGCAATTGTCAATTCCCCATTCTTGTGTTATAATCAACCCAACACATCCCAATGACAAAGGAGAACTCACCATGCCTATTCTGGATTACCCGCTTTCGAAACTTCAGACCTACACCGGCATCAACGAATGCCCCGCCGACATTGACGCCTACTGGGACAAGGCCATCGCCGAAATGGAGGCCCTTGGCACCGACTACACCCTGGAAAAGGCCGAATTCCAGGCCCCCGGCTTTGCCTGCTACCACCTGTGGTTCACCGGTGTTGGCGGTGCCAGAGTCCACGCCAAGCTGGTTCAGCCCGAAAATCCCACCGGCAAGCTCCCCGCCGTGGTGCAGTTCCACGGTTATTCCGGGGACTGCGGCTCCTTCAGCAGTAAGCTTGGCTACGCCGGGGCGGGCTTTGTGGTTGCCGCCCTCGATTGCCGGGGCCAGGGCGGTCTTTCGGAGGATGCCATCCCGGTCAAGGGCAACACCCTCCACGGCCACATCATCCGCGGTCTGGAAGATGACCCCGAAAAGCTCTACTACCGGGCGGTTTACCTGGATTGCGCCCAGCTGGCCCGTATCGTCATGGCTCTCCCCTACGTGGACGAAACCCGTGTGGGTGCCACCGGCGGCAGCCAGGGGGGCGGCCTGACCCTTGCCTGTGCGGCCCTGACCCCCAACCTCAACCGTGCCGCTCCGGTGTACCCCTTCCTCACCGACTATCGCCGGGTGTGGGAAATGGATCTTGCCAAGGCGGCCTACGCCGAGCTGGTGGAATACTTCCGCCACACCGACCCCACCCACCAGCACGAGGCCGAAACCTTCACCAAGCTTGGCTACATCGATAACCACAACATGGCCCACCGCATCCAATGCAAGGTGCGTATGTTCACCGGCCTGATGGATAACATCTGCCCCCCCTCCACCCAATTCGCCGCCTTCAACAACATTCCAAGCGAAAAGGATTACGTCATCTACCCCGACTTCGGCCACGAAGGCCTCCCCGAATCGGACGACAAGATCATGGCGTATATGCTGGAAATGTAACCATGCCTGTCAAACCGGAACGCAAGCAACCCCGTTTGTCGGAATACGATTACGGAACCGCGGGATGCACCTTTGTAACCCTTTGCACCCAGGATCGCGCCAATCTCTTCCAAATGGAACCCCCGGCAAACGATTCCATGGGGAATCGTGTTTTGCGCCGCGGATTGCGCCTTCTGGAGGAACATTTCCCCGGCGTCACCGTGGACAAATACGTCATCATGCCTGATCACCTGCACCTGATGATCACCATAGGGGAAACGCAGACGAGGCAGGCAATTCCGGACGTCATGCAGTATTTCAAAACCATCACCACCAACGATTATATCCGGGGCGTCAAAGCGGGTTTTTTGCCCCCATTTCACGGGAAATTGTGGCAAAGATCCTACTACGACCACGTTATCCGCAATCAGCAGGATTACGACGAAACCTGGCAATACATCGAAAATAACCCTACCAAATGGATGATGCTACACAACATCACCCCATAACCCCCACGACCGCCCACCCCGGGCGGTCGTTTTATAAACGAAATTCCTCCGGCATCCCCGTAGGGGCCGTACTAAGCGCAGCGACATAGGAGCGTAGCGCATGTCGGCCCGCCCCCACGACCATCGATCGGGGCGGTCGTTTTATGAACGAAATTTCTCCGGAATCCCCGTAGGGGCCGCACTAAGCGCAGCGACGAAGGAGCGTAGCGCATGTCGGCCCGCCCCCACGACCACCCGCCCCGGGCGGTCGCTTTATGAACGAAATTCCTCCGGAATCCCCGTAGGGGCCGCACTAAGCGCAGCGACGAAGGAGCGTAGCGCATGTCGGCCCGCCCCCACGACCGCCCGCCCCGGGCGATCGCTTTATGAACGAAATTTCTCCGGAATCCCCGTAGGGGCCGCACTAAGCGCAGCGACGAAGGAGCGTAGCGCATGTCGGCCCGCCCGGGGCCTCCAGGATGCACATATCCCCTCCGGAGTACGCGCCACAGATCTGGTATCGTACAAACCGCCCATTCCTGCGACCGGGCCGACACGCTCTACGCTTCGCTCCGTTTGGTACGGCCCCTACTTGATCGCTCCGCCCCCACGACCGCCCACCCCGGGCGGTCGCTTTATGAACGAAAATCCTCCGGAATCCCCGTAGGGGCCGCACTAAGCGCAGCGACGAAGGAGTGTAGCGCATGTCGGCCCGCCCGGGGCCTCCAGGATGCACATATCCCCTCCGGAGGTAAACGCCACAGATCTGGTATCGTACAAACCGCCCATTCCTGCGACCGGGCCGACACGCTCTACGCTTCGCTCCGTTTGGTACGGCCCCTACATGATCGCTCCGCAAATGCGGATCGATCGCATATGCCCGGTACGGGTTACCCCCCCAAAACAAAAACCCCCTGTCTTGCGACAGGGGGTAATTTTGTTTGGGATCAAACTTAGATCTCGTACTTCTTGCGGGCCACGTAGTGGGTGTGCAGGAGTTCGTGAGCCTTGTGACCGTTGGGTTCACCTAAGAAGCTGCCTTCGCCATAGAGAGCCATGACGGAAGCGTTCTGGTGGGACTTACGGTTTTCCTTAGAGGCGTCGATGTTGTAGAGAGCCTTGGCGCGTTCAGCCTTGACGTCCACGTAGGCGCGTTCCTTGGCGGAAACGATGGGGGTACCACCACCGCAGATGCAGCCGCCGGGGCAGCCCATGACTTCGATGAAGTGGTAGGTCTTTTCGCCGGACTTAACAGCCTTCAGGAGAGCTTCGGCATTGCCGGTGCCGCTGGCAACAGCAACCTTCACGATGGTGCCGCCAACGTTGACTTCGGCTTCCTTCACGCCTTCGAAACCACGAACGGCGGTGAAGTCCACATTGTCCAGTTCTTCGCCGGTAACCAGGGTGTAAACCGAACGGAGAGCAGCTTCCATAACGCCGCCGGTGGTGCCGAAGATGTCGGCAGCGCCGGAGGAGTTGCCAAAGAAGCTATCGAAATCTTCGTCGGGCAGACGAGCGAAGTCGATACCGGCCTCCTTGATCATGCGGGCCAGTTCACGGACGGTGAGAACGGCGTCCACGTCAGCCAGACCGTTGACGGAGAGTTCGTCGCGCTGAGCTTCAAACTTCTTGGCGGTGCAGGGCATAACCGAAACGACGTAGATGTCCTTGGGATCAATGCCGGCCTTTTCGGCGTAGTAGCTCTTGATCATGGCACCCAGCATTTCATGGGGAGACTTGCAGCTGGAGAGGTTGGGGATGAATTCGGGGAAGAAGGTTTCGCAGTACTTGATCCAGCCGGGGGAGCAGGAGGTGATCATCGGGAGAGCGGCGTCGGGGTTCTTCAGACGGGAGACGAACTCGGTGCCTTCTTCGATGATGGTCAGGTCGGCGCCGTAGTTGGTGTCGAAGACCTTGTCAAAGCCCAGACGCTTCAGAGCGGCGGCCAGCTTGCCGGTTACCGGGGTGCCCATGGGCATATCGAATTCTTCGCCCAGGGTGGCGCGGACGGCGGGAGCGGGCTGAACGACCACGTGCTTGGCGGGATCGTTGATGGCGGCCCAAACGTCATTGATGCTGTCCTTTTCGTGGAGAGCGCCTACCGGGCAGGCCATGATGCACTGACCGCAGTTGACACAGGGGCTTTCGGCCAGGGACTTGCCGAAGACCGAACCGATGGTGGTGTTGAAGCCACGCTTGCTGGCGCCGATGGCACCGATCTTCTGGATCTCGTTGCAGGTGGCAACGCAGCGGCGGCACTTGATGCACTTGGAGTTGTCGCGAACGATGGAGGGAGAAACTTCGTCGATGGTGCTGGGAGTCTTGACACCGTCGAAGGGATAATCCTTCACACCGTATTCACGGCACAGGGCCTGGAGTTCGCAGTTTTCGCTGCGGACGCAGGAGGTGCATTCACGGTTGTGGTTGGCAAGGAGCAGTTCCAGGTTGACCTTTCTCTGTTCGCGGATGGCGGCGGTGTTGGTCTTAACAACCATACCGTCGGTGGCGGGCAGCACGCAGGCGGCACCGAAACCACGGACACCGGTGGCTTCCACAAGGCACAGACGGCAAGCGCCGATCTGCTGAACGTCCTTGAGGTAGCACAGGGTGGGGATATTGATGTTAGCGGCACGGGCGGCTTCCAGAACGGTGGAGCCGGCGGGAACGCTGACGGTAACGCCGTCGATAGTTACATTGATCATACTCATTTATCTTGTTCCCCCTCTGGATTAGTTTTTGATGATGGCGCCGAACTTGCAGGATTCCATGCAAGCGCCGCACTTGATGCACTTGGACTGATCGATCACAAACGGATTCTTGATCACGCCGCTGATAGCACCAACGGGGCACTTCTTGGAGCACAGGGAGCAACCCTTGCACTTGTCGGCAACGATTTCGTAACGGGCCAGCTTCTGGCAAACGTGAGCGGGACATACCTTGTCACGGATGTGAGCTTCGTATTCGTCACGGAAGTAACGGATGGTGGAAAGAACGGGGTTGGGGGCAGTCTGGCCCAGGCCGCACAGAGCGGTAGCCTTGATGGTGTAGGCCAGTTCTTCCAGGCGTTCGATGTCGCCTTCTTCGCCCTTGCCTTCGGTGATGCGGTCGAGGATTTCCAGCATTCTCTTGGTACCTTCGCGGCACGGGGTGCACTTACCGCAGGATTCGTCCACGGTGAAGGTCAGGAAGAACTTGGCGATGTCGACCATGCAGTTGTCTTCGTCCATAACGATCAGACCGCCGGAACCCATCATGGAGCCGATGGCGATGAGGGAGTCGTAGTCAACCGGGGTGTCGATGAGGCTTGCGGGGATGCAGCCGCCGGAAGGACCGCCGGTCTGAGCAGCCTTGAACTTCTTGCCGCCGGGGATACCGCCGCCGATTTCGTTGATGATGGTGGACAGCGGGGTGCCCATGGGAACTTCAACCAGACCGGTGTGACGGATCTTACCGCCCAGAGCGAAGACCTTGGTGCCCTTGCTCTTTTCGGAACCGATGGTGTTGAACCATTCAGCGCCCTTCAGAATGATCTGAGGAATGTTGGCATAGGTTTCTACGTTGTTGATGATGGTGGGCTGACCAAACAGACCCTTGACAGCGGGGAAGGGAGGACGGGGTCTGGGTTCACCGCGCATACCTTCGATGGAGTTGAGCAGGGCGGTTTCTTCGCCGCAGACGAAGGCGCCGGCGCCCAGACGGATCTTCAGATCGAAGTTGAAGTCGGTGCCAAAGATGCCGTTGCCCAGGAGGCCGTATTCACGAGCCTGAGCGATGGCGATGGACAGACGTTTCACAGCGATGGGGTATTCAGCGCGGACATAAACGTAACCTTCGTCAGCACCGATGGCGTAAGCAGCAATGGCCATGGCTTCGATGACGGCATGGGGGTCGCCTTCCAGGATGGAGCGGTCCATGAATGCACCGGGGTCGCCTTCGTCGGCGTTGCAGACCACGTACTTCTTGGTGCCGGGTTCACCGCCGGCGGCGAAGAGCCACTTGCGGCCGGTGGGGAAGCCGCCGCCGCCACGACCACGCAGGCCGGAGTCGGTGATGACCTTGATGACGTCTTCACGGCTCATTTCGGTGAGGCACTTGCCAAGAGCGGAGTAGCCGTCCATGGCGATGTATTCGTCGATGTTTTCGGGGTTGATAACGCCGCAGTTACGCAGAGCAAGACGGAGCTGGCTCTTGTAGAAGGCGGTGTCGTTGAGGGAGACCGAACCTTCGACCTTGTGACCTTCGGCCACTTCGTCGTAAACAAGGCGGGAAACCGGGCGGCCCTTCAGGAGGTGCTCTTCCACGATTTCGGCAACGTCGTCAACGGTAACCTGGGTGTAGAAGGTGCCGTCGGGGTAGACGATCATGATGGGGCCCAGGGCGCACAGACCAAAGCAACCGGTCTGGACAATTTTTACTTCTTCAGCAATACCCTTGGCTTCCAGTTCCTTCTGCATGGCGGCGCAAATGGCCGGAGAATCGGAAGAGGTACAACCGGTACCGCCGCAAACCATTACATGAGTGCGAATCATACGTAAATCCTATCCTTTCTTCTTTATCGCCGAAGCTTAGTTGTTGCCGATGGTGTATTCCGCAACAGGCTTGCCGCCCTTCAGGTGCTGTTCCACAACCTTGGCGACCTTATCGGCGGTCATCTTCACGTAGGTGACCTTTTCCTTGCCGGCTTCGAATACTTCCACAACCGGTTCGTATTCGCAGATGCCGATGCAGCCGGTCTGGGTGACGTTGACCTTGTCGGTCAGGTCAGCCGAAGCAACCTGGTCCACAAAGGCATTCAGCACCGGACGGGCGCCGGCGGCGATGCCACAGGTGGCCATGCCGACGACGACACGCATCTTACCATCGCCTTCGCGAAGGTTGACGGTGTTCTTCATTTTTTCTCTGATGGCAGCAAGTTCCGCTAAAGATTTCATAATTTTTGCGTTCCTTCCTCTATAAAATATTTTTTGGTATATCACAAAATCTCGGAAAGGCTTTCCTCCATGGTCTCCCGGGCCCAAACCAGGACTTCCGGGGACGAGAGGGGGATTTCCTCCCCAAGAACCTCGCGCATATCCATGGTCGAAAGGGCGCAGACGCCTCTTTCGGTCTGGTAGGTGAAATCGAAATCCATCCCGTCGGCCCCCTGGATCAGGGAAACCATGGTGGAAACGATGTCACCCATGGGGGTGAAGTCGATGCTGGATTTGTGGAATTCCGCATAGACCCTCGTCCCCTTGTTTTGGGGGTCTATCTTTTCGCTGACCGAATCCACCCTGACGTAGCCCCCGGTTTGCTCGGCGGCCATCTTCAGGAAGGGGATCCCAAGCCCCACCTTTCGGGTGGTGCGGGTGGTGTAAAAGGGATCCACCAGCCGATCCACCGTGGCCTGGTCCATGCCACAGCCGTCATCCACGATTTCGAAGGAGAGGATGTCCCCCTCTTCTTTAATATGGATGCCGATGAGGCTTGCCTTGGCCTTGATGGAGTTTTGGGCAATATCCAGAATGTTCAGCGAAAGTTCCTTCATAAAAGACTCCCCAGAATCCACGCCCGGGCTTCGTCCCCCGTAAGCTCCTCCGGTATCTCCATCCGGCCGGCCTCCTCGGCCTCCCGGATGTCCCACAGGTAGTGGGCATCGGAGGAAGTGACGGTTTTCGCTCCGCCGGGCAGGTGTGTACCCAGGTAAGCGGGGATCTTTTCCGCGTCGTGGACTTCAAATACCGAAAATTTCGGTTCTTCGGGTAAAAAACCCAGGGTGGCAAGGATGCCGTTGGCCTCCTTATCCACGTGGGCCGGGTAGCAAAGGGCCCCGTGGGCTCTGGCCTCGGTCACCAGACTTTCAATGTCGTAGGACAGGGCGTTGATCAGGAGATCGGGCTCCTCCCCGATTACGTTGTCATTTTCGTCCATGATCTGTTGACGGCCGAAAATGTCCACACGGTTGGGGATTCGCACCCGGATGTCCTGGAGCCAGGTGTCAAATGACATGGCCTCCGCAAGCGTCTTGAAGAGGGCGACTAGGTGGATATCCTCCGCCGTGGTCAGCTCCATGCCGGGGATGGGAAGCACCCCCACCTCTTCGCAGGCCTTGAAAAATGCGGGGCAGTTTTTTGCGCTGTTGTGGTCGGTGAGGGCCACCACGGTCAGTCCCTTCAGGGCGGCCATCCCGGCAATGTTGGCGGGGGTCATGTCGTCGTCCCCGCAGGGGGAGAGACAGGAATGTACGTGGAGGTCGTAGGCGACTTCCATCACACACCACCCGCTTCGGCGCACAGGGTGTAGGTATTTTTCTGGCTGGTGAGCACGTTGATGCCCTTGGCCACAGCATTCTGCAGCTCCTTCTCCTCCAGGGTAACCCCTTCGGCAAGAACCACACAGGCCACGTCGGCCAGGGTGGCCACCGCCAGCACGTTGATATTGGACATGATGGTGAACCAGCAATCCCCCGATTGGGCCCGGCCCATGACCCAACTGAGAAGGTCCCCGGCGTAAAAGCCGGTGATCTCCCGCTCCGGATCGGGCAGGGAAAGGGGTGTCAGGTTCAATTTTTCGGCAAATTCGGCAACCGTCATGCTTTGCCCTCCTTCGCCGCCTTCAGGAGCTCTTCCCGCATGCGGACGATGCATTCCTCGGGCCTTGCCTCCCCTTTCACCACGTCCTCGGCGAACAGGTAACAGGTGGGGGACCCGCAGGAGCCGCAGTCCAGGTCGGGCAGTTCGTCATGCAGCGCCTGGATCATGGCCATTTTCCGCATGGCCTCCCCCATGTTCTCCGAAAGCTTGGAAACCGGGGCGTATTCCACCGGATCGGCCTTCAGCTCGGGGGGCAGCTCGGCGGTGGCGCCCTCCTGGTCCTCAAAGCGCCAGTTTTGGGAAACCGGCAGATACCGCTTCAGGGTTTGGAGCCGGGCCCGGGCGATGTAGGGATTTTCCACCGTCATCATCCCGCCCACGCATCCCCCGTTGCAGGCATTGAGCTCCACAAATTCCAGGGAGGGGAAGGTGCCGTTGTCGATCTGTTCCAGGACGCGGATCACGTTTTCGATCCCGTCGGCAGCCAGATATTTGTCGTTGAAGATGGCGCTGGATTCGCCTCCCGAGGAAGCCCAGCCCACGCCAATCATACCCGATTTCGACAGGGTATCCGGGGGGAGCTCCTGCTTCATTTTGCCGATCAGGGCAAAATATGCGTCGCTCATGCTCACCGCCAGGTCCACGGCGCTTTTCCCTTCGGAAATGCGCTGCTTGACGTAGCTAACCTTGGCGGGACAGGGGGAGATGAATACCACGCCGATGTCCTCGGGCGAAAGCTCGGGGTGCTCGGCAAGCGCCCTTGCCCGGGCCTTCTCGGCGGCAATGTCCACCGGGGGCTTGATGGGCAGTATATTTTTACATAAGTAGGGGTATCGCAGGGATATCAGCCGCACCACCACCGGACAGGCGGAGGAGATCACCGGTTTTTCCACCTCGGGATTGTTGAGGTAGAGGCGGGTGAAGCCCGAAACGATCTCGGCGGCTCGGCTCACCTCGTAAACCTCGTCAAAGCCCATGTCCAAAAGCCCCTGGAGAACGTGGTCGATCTCCTCGAGATTTTCGAACTGACCGTAGAGGGAGGGAGCGGGCAGTGCGATTTTATAGCGGTAACGCTGGATGTCCGACAGGGCGTCGTAGCTGGCACGCTTTGCCTTGTAGGGGCACACATCGATACACACGCCGCAGTCGATGCAACGGGCGGGATCGATCTTGGCCTTGCCGTCCCGGATGCGGATGGCCTCCACGGGACAGCGCTTCAGGCAGTTGGTACAACCCTTGCACTTGTCGGGTTCCAGAGAAACCGAATGTCGATAAGGTGTTGTCGTCGGCATCAGTTCACCTTCACAGTCATGGTGATGGTGGTACCCACGCCAAGTTCGGTGTCAATTTCCATGGTGTCGGTGTATCGCTTCATGTTGGGCAGCCCCATTCCGGCCCCGAATCCCAGGGAGCGGATGTGGTCGGCGGCGGTGGAATAACCCTCCCGCATGGCAAGACTCACGTCGGCAATGCCCGGGCCCTTGTCGGCCAGAATGATGGTGATGACCTCGGGGGTCACGATCACCTCGGCAACCCCGCCGTCGGCGTGGATCACCATATTGATCTCGCCCTCATACATGGCGATGGAAACCCGCTTGATGATTTCCGGGGGAAAGCCAAGCTGACGCAGCTTCCGTTTGACCTCTACCGAAGCGTTGCCGGCGGAGGTAAAGTTTTCCCCGTCCACATCGTAGCGGAATCTCAAAGCTTCATCCATTTTGGCCATTCACCTCCGTCACGAGCCCCGCAGACCGTTGTCGTAAAGCACACCGCAGGCGGTGAACAGCGTTTCGGCTGTTGCCAGCAGGGTGATTCCCACGTCGTCGGCCATTTCCAGCATCTGGGGCGAGGGTTTCTTGTTGCGAACAAATACGATACAGCGCATATCCATCATTTCGGCGGTTTTGATCACCTGGGGGTTCACAAGTCCGGTCAGGAGCACCGCCTGGTTTTTCACGTAAGCCAGAACGTCGCTCATCATGTCGGATCCGCAGGCCGAGTGGACCTCGGTTTCCAGATGCTCCTCGCCGCAAAGGACGTGGGCATTCAAAAGGGATTGAACCTGGGAAATTTTCATAGTCGGTCACACCTTATGTATCAGGTTAAGTGAAAGCTTAATAGTCAGCCAGGATGCCCTTGATGTCGGCGGGAACCAGCTTGCCGTAGACCTTTTCGTTGATGGTCATGACAGGGGCCAGACCGCAGCAGCCCAGGCAGCGGGTGTCCTGAATGGTGAACTTGCCGTCGGCGGTGGTTTCACCGGGGTTGATGCCCAGTTCCTTGATGACTTCGTCCAGAACGGCCTGAGCGCCCTTGACGTAGCAGGCGGTACCGGTACATACCGAGATGATGTAGTCGCCCTTGGGGGTCAGGGAGAACTGAGCGTAGAAGGTGGCAACGCCGTAAACGTCGGTTACGGGGCAATCCAGCTTATCAGCGATGAGGACCTGGATGTCCAGGGGCAGATGACCGAAGAGGCCCTGGGCCTTCTGCATAACAGGCATCAGGATGCCCTGTTCGCCGGTAGCCTTCAGTTCCTCAATGTAGGCAAGCAGTTCTTCGGTGTACTGCTGTTTCTGTTCTTGTGTAAGAGCCATTGTGAATCCTCCTGAAAGTTTATAGGGGTATATTTTGTGCCCCTATATTATAATACAAAACCCACAAAATAGCAAGCCATTTTCCCGATATTTGACGAAGCATTTCTTGGTAAAAACGCCGAAATCGGCATCATTTTGGTTAGCTATCGCTAACTATTTCACTCCCCTCTCCCCCCAAAACGCACCCCCCGCACTCCCATGCCTCCACGCATCCGCCTTTGGCGGATGAAGCCAGGGGCGGAGGGGTCGTAGGTGCGGCAGATCTTGGCTCTCCCTTTGGGGGATGGCATTGCGTAAGCAATGTCAGGGGGCGTCCCCGCAGGGGACAAATGCTGTCTGCCCTTCGGGCAGACTGAGAGGGTTTGTACAATTTTGCAATTCCATTCCCCGTGCCGTAACCTGCTGCCGCCCGCCGCCCGCACCGCAGGTGCGGCGGATCTTGGCTCTCCCTTGTCCGTAGGGATGACCATTGGTCATCCGGAACCTTCCGGTATGCACATATCCGGTTATTTCTGCAAACCGCAACTTTTCGGACGGCCAATGGCCGCCCCTACTTGATCGCTCCGCAAATGCGGATCGATCGCATATGACCGTTTTTTCGGGCCCCACCGGCCCGAAAAAAAGGTCATATGCGTAAACCTCCCGGGCGGATGTGGGCATCCGCCCCTACAATGTACCCCCTCCCCCCACACACAAAAAATACGCGGCCCGTTTGGGCCGCGCATCATTTTGTTTCATTTGCCTTTTATTCGCATTCGATCAGGCCGTATCCGCCGTCGTCTCTGGCATAGATGACGCAGATCCGTTCCCCGTCCTCCACGTTGCGGAAGGCGTAGAACCGATGGCCCAGGAGGTTCATCTGCAGGATGGCCTCCTCGGTGGTGAGGGGATCCAGAACGAACCGCTTCACCCGCACCACTTCGAAGGGATCCTCCTTCACCGCAGGGGCGTCGGCGGGATAGATTTCGAAGGCACCTTCCTGGAGGCGCTTTTCCAGGCGGGTCTTGTTCTTTCTGATCTGGCGGTCGATGGCATCGACCGCAGCGTCAAATGAAGCGATCACGTCTCCACTCTTGTCCTGGGCACGGTAAACCATGGACCCGGCATGTACGGTCACCTCGGCGATGTAGCGTCCCCGTTCCTCCGACAGGCGCACGGTCGCCACCGCATCCGACTTGAAGTAGCGGTCCAGCTTGTTGAGCTTTTGCTCGATGCGCTGGATGGTCCATTCGTTGACCTTCAGCTTCTTGTCATTCAGGGTAATCTTCATTCAATCGCTTCCTTTCTTATTTGTGATGGCTATATTATACCACAAAGCACAAGCGGACGCAAGAGTTTTTTGTGCAACATTTCGGTTTTCCATCATTTCCTCCCAGCGGCACTCCATTCACTTTCACCAGAATGGCGGCTCCCTCGCCGCGGGTAGGAACCCTGTGCCGCAGAGGTATCGCAAAATCTCACCGTCAGCGTAGGGGCCGTACTAAGCGAAGCGACACAGGAGCGGAGCGCATGTCGGCCCGGTCGCACGAAGCGCCCGCCACCCGCCGCTTTGCGGTGGGTGGAAACCTACAGGGGGCAAACGGTGGGAAACAAGGTTGGGAGTTTGTTTTGTGTTCTTTGGTCCAATAACGGTTGTTCCCCCAGAGGGCGATCAACTTTCTTTGGAGTCAAAGAAAGTTGCAAAGAAAACGTGGGGGCTTCCGATGGCCCCCACACCCCTGACGGCGTAGCCGGAGGTTGGGTGCGTTTTTTGTCCCTATTTAGTAATACTCCCTACCGTGTTCTTGTAGCCTTCTGTGGGAAGTCGCTCCTTCTTCAGTCGCTCCATTGGCTTGTACCATGCGACGGCTACTTCGTAGACGCCGTCGTCTCCGCCGCTACCCCGCGGCGGGTAGGAAGATTCTGCCACAGAGGTGTCGCAGGAATGCACCGTCAGCGTAGGGGACGGGTCTCCCGTCCCGCCGACGCACCGCAGGTGCGGCGGCCATTGGCTCCCCTTGTCAGTAGGGGCCGATGCAATGCCATATCTTCTCCGTAGGGATGACCATTGGTCATCCGGAACCTTCCGGCATGCACATATCCGGTTATTTCTGCAAACCGCAACTTTTCGGACGGCCAATGGCCGTCCCTACATGATCGGCCGCTCCGACGGCCGATCGCATATGACCGTTTTTTCGGGCCCCACCGGCCCGAAAATTTCCCTCACGGGAAACCAGGTCATGATGCCGTACCCCGTACATTTTTGCATCGGCCCCTACTATGTAATGCCATGTCTTCTCCGTAGGGATGACCATTGGTCATCCGGAACCTTCCGGCATGCACATACCCGGTTATTTCTGCAAACCACAACTTTTCGGACGGCCAATGGCCGCCCCTACGTGATCGCTCCGCAAATGCGGATCGATCGCATATGACCGTTTTTTCGGGCCCCACCGGCCCGAAAATTTTGCTAACGCAAAACCAGGTCATTATGCCGTACCCGGTAGATTTCGCATCGTAGGGGCGATTCACGAATCGTCCCTACGATAAGGATAACCCCCTGCGACGCACCCGCCACTCCCCCTCCCCATCCATAAAAAATACGCGCCGTTTTCACGGCGCGCACCAAAATTGTCCATTTTCAATTGTCCATTGTCAATTGTCAATCATCCCAGGTTGGCAAACACCCGAATGGCCGCTTCCACATCACGCTGCATGGCCTTTTCGGCGGCAACGTAGGCGTCGTGGAACTGCTTGAAGGTCTGGCCATTCAGGGCATCCGCCCCGGCACGGGACATGTAGGTGTAGTAGTTGATCTTCCGGACACCCCGGGCAATGACCTCCCGGTAGTCGGCATGGCTGACGCCCGATCCCCCGTGCATAACCAGGGGGACCTCCACCAGGGAGTCGATTTTGGAAAGCCGGGGGAAGTCCAGCTTGGGTTCCTTTGCGTAGAAGCCGTGGACCGTGCCAAAGGCACAGGCCAGGGCGTCGATGCCGGTTTCGGCCACGAACTTTGCGGCGGTATCGGGATCGGTGTAGATGGATTCGTCCTCCTGGACGCCTCCCTCCCGGGAACCCATGCTGCCCACCTCGGCCTCCACCGAAGCTCCGGTCTTCCGGGCCATTTCCACGGCGATGGCGGAATTTTTGGCGTTTTCCTCATAGCTCAGGGCAGAACCGTCGTACATGACGCCGGTGAAGCCCAGCTCCAGACCCCGCTTCACGTAATCCAGGTCGGTTCCGTGGTCGAGATGCACGCAAACCGGCACCTTGGCATGCTCGGCATACCACAGCATCATGGGGGCAACCTCCTCCATGGTGCAAAGGCCCATTTCCTCGTGAACCTGGGCGTGCATGATGATCACCGGCTGATTCAGGGCTTCCGCGGCGGCGATGATGGCCCGGGCATAGGGCATGGAGGGGGTGTTGAAGGCACCCAGGGCAATTTTCTTTTCTTCGGCAATTTTCAGAATTTCCTTCAGGGTAACAAGCATGGTTTTTCTCCTTATCAGATGATTTCCGAAACCGCATCATAGAGCAATGCGTATCTGGAATAGAGGCGGTTGTAGTAGTGGGCGTTTTCCTGGTTGGGATGGAAGACCCCCCGGACCTCTCCCATGGGGGCTACAGCCGAGGGCAGATCGGGCCACAGACCGATGGCGACCCCGGCCAGGGCGGCACTTCCTGCGGCACCCACCTCGGCGGTTTTCAGGGCGATCACGTCCCGGCCCAGAATATCGGCCTTGATCTGGAGCCATACGTCGGAGTTTGCCCCGCCGCCGGTGGCCCGCAGAGCCTTGATCTCTGGCATATAGTCCTTCATGCGTTCAAAATTCAGCCGCATTTCGTAGCTGGTGGCCTCCATCAAAGCCTTGTAGAGGTCGTATTGGTTGTGCTCCAGGGTCAGCCCCACCATGGCGGCCTTGGCGTCCATATTCATGTAGGGGGTGGCCGCCCCGGCAAAGTGGGGCAGGGCCAGGATCCCGGTGGGTTCATCCTTCACCCGGCTGTCCAGGAGTGTATAAACATTCACGCCCTTTTCCCCGGCTTCGGCGGCTTCAGCCCCGGCAAAATTGTCCCGGAACCACTTCAGCATGGCCCCTCCGGTGAAGGAGAAGGCGTAGCAGGCGTACCCCAGATCCAGGTAGGGCACCAGGGCGTAGCCCGCATCGTAAAAGTCGGCATCCTCCGGGGAGGGCTTTTCCGAAAGGATCACCGGGATGCATTCCACCGTACCGGTGCCGTCCATGGCTTCTTCGGCGGAGAAAACACCCGAACCGATCATACCCGCCAGCTGGTCGTGGGCGGCGGAAACCACCGTGATGTCGTAGTCGATTCCCAGGGCTTCCCGGATTTCGGGACGCAGCCCCCCCGCCACACTTCCGGTGGGAACCGGGGTGGAAAGCAGGTCGGGATCCACCTCTGCCGCATGGAAGACTTCCTGGGACCAAACCTTCTTTTCAATGTCAAAGGCACCCGTCCGGGCCGCCAGGGAATAGTCGATTTGCCGCACCCCGGTCAGGGTATAAACAATGAAATCCTGGCCCAAAAGGATTTTTTTTGCCTTTTGGAAGAGCTCGGGCCGGTTGTTTTTGAACCACAGGATCTTGCCGATGGAAAACATTTCGTGGGGAGCCACACCGGTGATTTCAATCATGCGGTCGAAATCCACCTTGTTGGCAAGCACCTCGATCTCCTCCACCCCCCGGGTGTCGGTGTAGACCATGGCGGGAGCCAGGATGTTGTCCTTTTCGTCCAGCATGACGAAGCTTTCCCCAAAGCTTGTGACCCCGATGGCCCCGATCTCATAGACGGCGGCCGCTTCCTTCAGAAGGGCCAGTACCCCATCCCGCACCAGGCCGAAATCGATCTCGTGGTGGCCGGCGGTGCGGCTCACGTCGTATTCTTTGTAATAGGTTGCAAGGGATTTGCCTTCGACGGAGAAGAGGGCGATCTTCGCCCCGGTGGTTCCCACGTCCAGGCCGCCGATGGCATAAGGTTTCATATTATTCATCAATATTCACCAGTTCGTAGCCCAGATAGGTCACGAAGGCTTCTTCCAGAACCGACTTCCACTTGCCCTTGGTGATGGTGGTGTGGTGCTTGAAGCCGCCCCGGGCCAGCTTGATCAGCTTTTTCTGGAGGTTATCGATCTCGGCAACACCGCCGCAGCCGAAGAAGCCCTCTTCGATTTCGTCGGCGGTCATTTCCCCTTCGGAGGCGTAGATGATGATCTTGCCGTCCAGGGTCATGCAGTTGGAGTAGGTCATGGGGAAGGCGCCGATACGGCCCTCGTTGGTGCCCCAGCCGCTTCCCGGGTCACCCTTGTCAAACATCTTGTGGCTGGTGACCTTGCCGGTTTCGGCCATGAGGCCCTGGGCGGTGGAGCCGCAGTGGAAGAGGATGACCTTGTTGGGGTCGTCCCCGTAGTTGTTGTTCCAGTCGAGACAGGCGGCGGGGGCGCCGGAAGCCAGGGACAGGGCCCGCATGGTGATGGCGGAGCACATGTCGATTTCGCAGGAGGCCACGATACCCCGGTCATTGAGTTCGGAAAGCAGCACGCAGGGGCAGACTCTGAGGTAGGTTTCCATTTCGTTCCAGCAGCGAAGGGCGATGGCATCCAGGTGATAGGTTTCGATGTATTCGTCGATGACCACGCTGATCTTGGCAAGCATGATCTTCTTGTCCTCGGGAACGCCGGAGAAGTCGGTGTAGGCTTCCAGCTTGGCCTTTTTGGCCAGGACGGCGGCATCGTCGTCGGCCTTGGCTCTGACAAACTCAAAGAGCTCCGAAAGGTCGAAGGATTCCACGTTGATACCATAGCGCTGCATGGTAATTTCGTCGAAACGCACCGTTTTGAAGGCGGTGGTACGGGCGCCGATGCAGCCGATGGTGAAGCGCTTCATGCCCTTGACCACCCGGCAGATGGCGGCGAATTCATCCAGATTTTCCCGGAAGGCGGGGGTCAGGGGATCCACCACGTGGGGGGGCAGTACGGTGAAGGGCACCTTGTACTGGGTGAACACGTCGGTCACCGAGAACTTGCCGCAGAAAGCATCCCGGCGGTAGCGGAAGTCCATTTTACCGATGGTGTCGGGGTAGGCCTGCATCAGGATGGGTACTCCCGCATCCTGCAGGGCGGCGATGGCACCGTTTTCATCCACGAAGATGGGCATGCACAGGATGACCCCGTCGTATTCCCCCTTGTGGGATTTCAGCCATTCGGCGTAGATACGGCCCTCGTCCCGGGTTTCCACCGCACCGTAGCGGGTGGCGTCCTTGTCCATAATCAGGTAATCATAGCCGGCATCGGTGACCGCCTTGACCATATCCTCCCGGGCACCCTCGATGAGCTCGGCGGGCATGAAGCCCCGGTTGCCAAAAAACAATGCAAAGGTTTGCTTTTCCATATTTGTTTCCTCCTTATTGGAATTGATTTTTGTCTCATGGTGCCATTATACCATGTTCTTTCCCGCTTGACAACAAAAAATATACAAGATACACAACCCCCGTCCCGGGACGGAGTCAAGTTGAAAGTTGAAAATGGAAAGTGGAAAGTTACGGAGTATGCAGAGGTTCCGCAAAGCCCCCCTCCCCGAGGGGGGTGGGTCGAAGACCCGGGGGGAGTCGTAGGGACAGGCGTCCTCGACTGTCCGCCGCACCTGCGGCGAGTTTTCGGGCCGGTAGACCCGGCCCCTACGATGCGCAACCGGATTTCCCTTGGCTCTCCCTTTGGGGGATGGCATTGCGTAAGCAATGTCAGGGGGCGTCCCCGCAGAGGACAAATGCTGTCTGCCCTTCGGGCAGACTGAGAGGGTTTGTACGATTTTGCAAATCCATCCCCACACACAAAAAATACGCGCCTTTTTCGCGGTGCGCACCAAAATTGCCCATTTTCCATTGTCCATTGTCAATTATTCATTGTCGATTGCGAAGCATCGGTTGTCAATTGTCCATTCTTGTGATATAATACCCCCAATCACATCATGGAGGTTCCGTTATGAAAACCGTCATGCTGGTCTTCGGCACCCGTCCGGAGGCCATCAAAATGTGCCCCCTGGTCAACGAATTGAAATCCCGTCCGGGGCTTCGCACCCTGGTTTGCGTCACCGGTCAGCATCGGGAAATGCTGCGGCAGGTGCTCACCGCCTTCGGTGTCACCCCCGACTACGACCTGGATATTATGAAGGCCAAGCAAACCCTCACCGACATCACCACCGCCATCCTGCAAAAAATCGAACCGGTGCTCACCGAAACCAGCCCCGACGTGGTGCTGGTCCACGGGGATACCTCCACCACCTTCGCCACCGCCCTGGCCTGCTTTTATAAGCAGATCTCGGTGGGCCATGTGGAGGCGGGGCTTCGCACCTGGAACCTGCAAAGCCCCTACCCGGAGGAATTCAACCGGCAGGCGGTGAGCATTCTGGCCAAATACAACTTTGCCCCCACCGAAATGGCAAAGGAAAACCTTCTGCGGGAAGGCCGCGACCCGGCAAGCATCCTGGTCACCGGCAACACCGCCATCGACGCCCTCAAAACCACCGTCCGGGAGGATTACACCCATCCCGAACTGGAATGGGCCGCAGGCTCCCGGCTGGTCATCCTGACCGCCCACCGCCGGGAGAATCTGGGGGAACCCATGCACCACATGTTCCGGGCCATCCGCCGGATTCTGGACGAGCATGAGGACGTGAAGGTCATCTACCCCATCCACATGAACCCCCTGGTGCGGGAAGCCGCCCAGGAGGAGCTGGGGGATTCCCCCCGGGTCCACATCATCGAACCCCTGGAGGTTTTGGATTTCCACAACTTCCTTGCCCGAAGCTACCTGGTGCTCACCGATTCCGGCGGCATTCAGGAGGAAGCCCCCTCCCTGGGCAAGCCGGTTCTGGTCATGCGGGACACCACCGAGCGCCCCGAAGGGGTGGCCGCCGGCACCCTGCGGCTGGTGGGCACCGACGAGACGGAAATCTACAAGTGGTTCTCCACCCTCCTTTCGGACAAAGCCGCCTACGACGCCATGTCCAAGGCCAGCAACCCCTATGGGGATGGTCTGGCCTCCAAACGCATCGCAGACGCATTGGAAATGGAAAGTTGACAATGTAAAATGTAATATAATATATAAAATATTGGTGCGCGCCGCTTTTGCGGTGCGCACCAATATTTTATTTTTCAACTGTCAATTGTTCATTGCCAACTGTGCCTTTGCCTTCTTCATTTCGTAATAATAGGCAATGATCAGCACGATGTCAGCCCCCACCCAGGCGGCAGGACCGGCGAAACAAACCCCGGCGAAGCCGATGAGACCGGGCAGCAGGAAGGAAACCGCCACACGCATGACCATTTCGATGGTGCCACCCACCAGGGTGTAGATGGACTTACCGATGCCCTGGAGGGTACTGCGGTAGACAAACAGAGCATTGAAGGGCAGGAAGAACCAGGCCAGAATGTTCAGGAAGATCTGACCGGCCTCCAGCGATTCGGCCACCGCCACCGCATCCCCGGTGACAAAGAAGCTCATGATGGGGCTTCCGGCGAAGACACAGAAGAGGGAGGAGAAGGTGGACCAGATCAGAATCAGGATCAGACCGCAGTTGACCCCCTTGCGCACCCGGTCGAGACGGCCGGCACCGGTGTTCTGACCGGCGAAGTTGGCCATGGTGGTGGAGAGAGCGAAGCCCGGCATGGCGACGATGTTTTCCACCTTGCCTGCGGCGGTGTAGCCGGCGATGGTGTTGGCGCCGAAGCCGTTCAGGGCGGCCTGCAGGATGATCATCCCGGCGGCGGTGATGCTGGATTGGAGGGCCATGGGCAGGCCCAGACGGAACATTTCGTTAAAGTAATAGCGTTCCAGCTTGAAGTGATGCCGCTTCAGGTGAATTTCCGGGAAGCGCTTGGCGGCGTAGAAGATGCAGAGTACCCCCGAGATTCCCTGGGAAATGATGGTGGCCAGGGCGGCACCTGCCACGTCCATTTTCAGGGGCACGATGAAGACCACGTCAAGAATCACATTCAAAACGCTGGAAAGGATCAGGAAGTAAAGGGGGGTCTTGCTGTCGCCGATGGAGCGCAGGATGGAGGCCATCAGGTTGTAGGTGGCGGAGAAGGCGGTACCGGCAAAGATGATGGCCAGGTAGCTTGTGGCATCGTCCAGAATGTCGGCGGGGGTGTTGATCATGGAAAGGATAGGCTTGGTCAGGGGCACCGCAATGGCGGTGACGGCGGCCACCAGGATGGCGGTGAGCACAATGGCATGGGCTACGGCCTTTTTGAGGCCCTCCTCGTCCTTTGCACCCTTGCGCTGAGCCACCAGAATGGAAAAGCCCCCGGTGAGGCCGTAGAGGAAGCCGAAGATAAAGAAGGACAAGCTGCCGGTGGTACCCACGGCGGCCAGCTTTTGGAGTCCCGCAAAGCGTCCCACGATGGCGGTGTCGGCGGTATTATAAAGGGTCTGGACAATGTTGCCCAGCATGATGGGCAGGGTGTATAAGAGGATCAGCCGCATGGGGCTGCCCTGGGTCAGGTCAACCGATCGTTTCATTTTTAACTTCCTCATTCTCTTTTTTCCTATTATTGTACCACGATTCGATCCCCAAGAAAAGCCCCTCACCATGTAAAAATTCCCGGCAAAAGGCGTCCATTTATCGTGTAAAACTCCCAACCGGAACAGATACACCCCCAAAGCCTCCCTTGTATAAAGGAAAACGATTCCCATCGTAAGGGCGGATCTTGGCTCTCCCTTGTCAGTAGGGTCCGATGCCCACATCGGCCCGGGAGGTTTGTACAAATGGTCGGTTTACGGGACGGGAAACCCGTCCCCTACGGTGATACGACAGGGTTTTCGCACCATAGGGGCCGATTCGTGAATCGTCCCTACGATACCCCCCTGCGGCGCACCCGCCAAAGCCTCCCTTCGTGTATTGATCGCTTCCCGAAGGGAATCGATCACGGGAGGTGGCATTTGCGAAGCAAATGACGGAGGGATTGTCACCCCCCACATGGTCAATCGCCTTGCGGGCAATCATGCACCGGCCATCCCTTGGCTCCACGCATCCGCCTTTGGCGGATGAAGTCAGGGGAGCTGTCGGCAAAGCCGACTGAGGGGTAGATCTTGGCTCTCCCTTTGGGAGAGCTGTCTGCCCTTCGGGCAGACTGAGAGGGTTTGTACGAGTCTGCACAAATCATCCCCGTGCCGCAGGCGGCATGGGGGCGGGCCGACATGCGGGCCTTTCGGCCCTTAGTACGGCCCCTACATGATCGCTCTGCTCCGACAGCCGATCGCATATGACCATTTTTTCGGGCCCCACCGGCCCGAAAATTCCCCTCACGCAAAACCCGGTCATGATGCCGTACCGTGTGCCACAGAATGATTCCCTACTTTCCGCTTGCATACTGCTCTGCATAATCATGCAATTTTGCAGGATTCCCGCCATGTTCTCCCAAAAATCCTGCATACCGGCGGGTTTATTCCGGTTTGTAGCCTCATATTTTGCAGACCTCCGAAAATTTCTTGTAAAATTTTTCATTTTGGGTATTGCATTTTTTTGAAAACCGTGTATAATAATGCCCATAAACTAAAATCCACCCATTTCGGGTTGGCACAACATTTTTTGGAGGTTCCCCAATGAAAAAGAGAGTTCTTGGCATCCTGGCCCTTGCAATGGCCATTATGATGCTCTTCGCCGCCTGCAGCGGCTCCACCAGCATGACCATGGGCACCGGCGGTTCCAGCGGTACCTACTACGCCTTCGGCGGCGTTCTCGGTCAGTACATCACCAACGAAGCCGGCATCCAGACCACCGTGGTCTCCACCGACGGCTCCAAGGCCAACATCCAGGGCATCGACGCCGGCGACTATCAGCTGGCCACCGTACAGTCCGACGTTATGGCTTACGCCTGGGCTGGCACCAGCTCCTTCGCCGAAGACGGCGCCGTAGATTCCTTCCGTGTTGTTGGCGGTCTCTACGCCGAAGCCGTACAGCTCATCACCATGGATCCCGCCATCCAATCGGTAGCAGACCTGGCCGGAAAGGCCGTTTCCATCGGTGCTCCGGGTTCGGGTGTTTACTTCAACGCCATTGACGTGCTTGGTGCCGCCGGTCTGACCGAAGAGGACATCGACGCCCAGTACCAGTCCTTCGCTGACAGCACCGAAGCCCTCATCGACGGCAAAATCGACGCCGCCTTCATCGTAGCCGGCGCCCCCACCCCCGCCATCACCCAGCTCATGACCAGCGCTGACGCTTATCTGGTACCCATCGACGGCGACATCGCCAAAACCTGCATGGATTCCTGCCCCTACTACACCGCTCTGGCCATCCCCGCCGGCACCTACCCCGGCCAGGATGCTGACGTCATGACCCTCACCGTGAAGGCTACCATGATCGTCTCTGCCGACGCTTCGGAAGAAGACGTTTACAACCTCACCGCCGCCATCTTCGACAACATCGACGCCATCAAGGCCGAGCATGGCAAGGGCGCTGAGCTTTCCATCGAAAACGCCACCTCCGGTATGACCGCTCCCTTCCACGCCGGTGCTGCCAAGTACTACGCTGAAAAGGGCGTTACCGTAGAATCCAAGTAATTTCCCCGCCTGATCCGGGAGGACTGTGGCAAACAGTCCTCCCGTTTTTCGGTTCATGCCGAATTGGAAATCCCAATCAAGGAGGTTTATCCGTGGCTCTCTTCAAGAAAAAAACCACCCCCGCTGACGCCGTTCCCCAGAGCGTGGAAGACGTCATGAAAAAATACGACCGGGAATCGAATACCCGTGTCTGGGAAGGCGTTCCCAAGATCCTGGTGCAATGCACCCTGGCTCTCTTCTCGCTTTTCTGTATCTACGTTACCCTCTTTGCCACCTGGCTGGAGGAGATTCGGCTTACAAGCTTTGTGGCCTGCATCGTCTTTTTGGGTTACCTGATCTTCCCGGCCAAAAAGGGTGTGCAAAAGGTCAATCATATTCCTTGGTACGACGTGGTCTTGATGGTGCTTTCCACCGCAAGCTACCTCTATTATACCGTTTTCGCCTTCGACATCATCAAGCAGGGGGCTAAATTTGAAACCTGGCAGATTCTCATCGGCATCGTGGCCATTGCCACCCTGGCGGAGGTTTGCCGCCGGAGCGTGGGTCTTCCCATTCTGATCGTGGCAGGTGCCTTTGTGGTCTACGCCCTGACGGTTGGCCTTTCCAACCCCACCTTTATGGGCCGACTCAATTACACTGTCCGTTCCCTCTTCTATTCCAAGGAGGGCATCTTCTCGGCGCCCATCAACACCTGCTCCAAATTCATCGTCATCTTCATCATTTTCGGTGCCTTTTTGGAACGCACCGGCATTGCCGACTTCTTCATCGACGCCGCCAACGTGGTGGTTGGCCGCTTCTCGGGCGGTCCCGCCAAGGTTGCGGTGGTGGCCAGCGCCATGGAGGGCATGGTATCCGGTTCTTCGGTTGCCAACACGGTTGGCTCCGGTTCGGTCACCATCCCCCTGATGAAAAAGACCGGCTACTCCCCGGAATTTGCCGCCGCCGCCGAAGCTTCTGCCTCCACCGGCGGGCAGATCATGCCCCCCATCATGGGGGCGGCGGCCTTCCTGATGGCGGAGTATATGGGCATCCCTTACGGTCAGGTGGCCCTCCGGGCCATCCTTCCCGCGG
>SVKS01000013.1:17770-32925 GCA_015068345.1 Oscillospiraceae bacterium | reverse complement strand
GCCGTTCCCGGGCTCTCCGCCGGGAACGGCAGGTTCCCATCGGCATTGTGGGTTGCTACCAGGGTGCCGCTGTCATCCAGTCCTTCCTCTCCCCCACCGAAAACGCTAAATTCCATATTGACCCGGCAGACAAACATCCCGATCATACCCACGAGCACTTTTCCCTGTGGAATCCCCCTTCCACGCTTTACCGCGCCATGCTCCTGCCCATCGTTCCTTACGCTGTGGGTTCGGTGGTGTGGTACCAGGGTGAAAGCAACACCGCTCCGGTGGAAGCCTCCCACTATGGGGATATGCTCCGGGCCATGATCGCCGAATGGCGTACCCTATTCCGGAAGCCCGACCTCCCCTTCGTGGTGGTGCAGATCAACGATTATGAAAATGCCTTCTCCCAGGAAGGCTGGAAAATCCTTCAAAAAGAGCAGGAGGCTGTTGCCAGCCAAGACCACCGTGTCGCTTTGGTCAAAATTGCCGACCTTGGTCAGCACGACTTGATCCACCCCACCAATAAATTTGAGGTAACAAAACGCATTTTTGATGCAATTCAATCCTTTTGAATAAACAACAACGCCGATTCTTTTCGAATCGGCGTTGTTTCTCACTCACTCTATCACGTTCCACCAGAGGGCGGCCCAAAGGAGTTCGGCATTTTCCCGGTTCACCACGGTGTGCATGGCATCCGGCGGAATGCGAACCACGTCCCCCACGGTAACGGGGATTTCCTCTCCATCGATGCGAACGAAGCCATTCCCCTTGAAGAAGAAGTAAACCTCCTCCTTGTAGTGCTTGTGGTATTCCATTTCGCCGGGTTTGTCCAGGTAGCCCCAGGCGTGATCAAAGGGGGATACCAGTCCCTCCGGCATCACCGGAGCAGCCAGAATGGTATTCAGGTGGGCCTTTTCGGCATGATTGGGATCAAAATTGCTTTTCAGGATCATAATCATTCTCCTTTTCTGCTTTGTTTTCCCCGATTATATCACACATTTTTGTATCCCACAACCCATTCCAGGAAAAAATCCCCCTGTCGATTCGACAGGGGGAGAAATATTATACCGATTCCCGATAGGTGAAGCTATCCCAGGGGATATTCACCGGTTTTCCCTGGGTGATGATTTCATCAATGTGGAGAAGCAGAGGGAAATCTTCTGCATTCAGAATACCCTTTTCAATATTCAGGCGAACCGCCCTTGCCACCCGTTCAGCCACCACCAGGGATTCCAGGGTAACGCCCTTGAGCTCGGCCTTTGCCTCATCAATGGTAAGCCCACGACCCAATAGGATGCCCACCAGGCGGGTACGGCCGCCGTAGACGGTGACGTACAGGTCCCCGGCACCCACGCAGAGGTTATTCAGGGTCAGAGCCTTTTGGAAATCCAGAAGCTTGGTCATTTCCCGGGTAGCCTGGCCAAACACCGCCGCCTGGGAATTGAAGTGAAGCTCATCGTTGCCGCTGGCTTTCTGGTTCAGGCCAATGGTCAGGGCAATCCCCAGAGCGTAGCCGTTTTTCAGGGCCACGGCGCTTTCGATGCCGGTGACGTCGGTGGTAATGCTGATGTGATAATAGTCGGTGGCCATGGTCTTTTTAAGGAATTCCAGCACCTCCAGGTCATCTCCACAGAAGGAAACCTCGGTCTGGTCATGGGCTACCAGTTCATAGCTGGTACAGGGACCGCCCACGGCATTCATGGAAAGATTTTTCCCAAGCTTGGCAAGTTTTGCTTTCCAAAGGTCAGGATAGGTCAAAAGTTTTCCTTCCGGAGTATCCATCAAACCCTTGGTCACCGTTAAAACCGGCATACCCTCGGGAATGGCAGGCAGGACAACCTCTCCAAACCATTCTACGCCAAAGCTGCTGACGCCGCCGATAACCATGTCGGCACCGGAGAGGGCATCCGCAAGTTCCTCGATCTGGTAATACTTGACCCCCGCCGGAAAAGGACGATTGAATTTGGGGTGCTGATTGGTTTCTTTGCAAGCTTCAATAATCTCCCGGTCCAGGTGGGTCCCCACCAGGCGGACTTCGTTTCCGTTTTCCCGTGCAGGGAAGGCCAGGGCGGAGCCCATCATGCCGGATCCAACAATCGTAACAACAGCCATATCCATACTCCTTATTGCTTCATCAAAAAAGAAAAACGCCATACCCGAAGGTATAGCGTCCTCTGGTCGGAGTGATGAGACTTGAACTCATGGCCTCTTGGTCCCGAACCAAGCGCTCATACCAAACTGAGCTACACCCCGGACAACAGAGGTTATTATACTATACTCTTTTCGGTTTGTCAAGGGATAATTTCGCATTTAACCCCGTGCTTTTCCGAAAAGATTTCCGTTTTAGGGGTTGACAAACAGTTTTTCAAGTGCTATAATGGTGAAAATCTTTTCACGGGGGTCCGACCATGCAACGTAATTTCATTGCTATGAATTACGGTAAGTCCGTTCCTGCCTTTTATTGGCCTGGGACCGGGCTTGTGTTGTCGTACCCTGATTTTCGATGGTGAGGGTCTTCCCCTTCCCCATCCATAACTTTATCAGGAACAGCACAGGCTTTTGAGAATGGCCTGGGCTGTTTTTTTATTACAATTTTTTCAAGGAGGTACCCATGAAAACCTACGACATTCTCTCTAACTACTACCAAAATTACGACGAAGACGGTCGTCTTCGCTCCCGCCACGGTATGGTGGAATATCTCACCACCATGCGCTACGTCCACCGATATCTCACCCCCGGGGCACGGGTCCTCGAAATCGGTGCCGGAACCGGGCGTTACAGCCATGCCTTAGCCCAAGAAGGTTACCAGGTGGACGCCATTGAGCTTGTGGAACACAACATTGAAATTTTCAAGCAAAACGTTCTTCCCGGCGAGCCGGTCACCATCACCCAGGGCAATGCTCTGGATCTTTCCGTTATTCCCGATGGCACCTACGATATCACCCTGCTTTTGGGCCCCATGTATCATCTTTTCACAGCGGAGGATCAAAAACAAGCCCTTTCGGAAGCCATCCGGGTCACCAAAAAGGGGGGCGTTATCTTTGCCGCCTATTGCAACAACGACGCCACCATCATCCAGTTCTGCTTCCAAAAGGGAATGCTGTTCAAAGAACCCTACACCACCCTCATCGACCCTGTCACCTTCAAGGCATCGTCCACCCCGGAGGAGCTTTTTGTTCTGTACCGCAAGGAGGATATTGACATCCTGATGGAGGGTTTCCCGGTAACCCGACTCCACTACGTAGGAAGCGACATGGCCACCAATTTTATGCGGGATACGGTGGACAACATGGACGACGCCACCTTCCAGCGCTATCTTGACTACCACTTCGTGATTTGCGAACGGCCCGACATGATCGGTGCCACCCACCATATTTTAGACGTTTTCAGAAAGGAATAAATTATGAATTTCACCATACGCCCTGCCCGGGCATCCGATTTCCCCGCCATCCGTCCCTTACAAGTCGAAATCGCCGACCATCACCGAAAGGGTCGGCCCGAGCTTTTCAAACCGAATGCTGCCACCTGCAGCGAAGAGGAATTTCACGCACGGCTCCAAAACCCCGACCACACCATTCTTGTTGCCGAAGATGAAGCAGGGCTTGTGGTCGCCTACGCTTTCTGCTGGGTAAACCACATCCGTAACCATCCCACCTACGTGGATTTTGATCAGTTTTACATCGATGATATCTGCGTCCACGCCCCCTGCAAACGCTCCGGCATCGGAAAAGCCCTGTTTGCCCAATGTAAGGAAATCGCCCGGGAAAAGAACTGTCGCTCCATGGAGCTTGGAGTTTGGGCATTCAATACCGAGGCGGTGTCCTTTTACAAAGCCATGGGGATGCGGGAACGGGTGCTCCGCATGGAGCTTCGTTTGTAAGTCCCCCTATATTTTCTGCCACACTTCCTGATGGAGGTGTGGCAGAAATCAATCCAAATACTCCGGGTCCCCGGCGTTTTCATTGCCAAGATAGGTTTTGTGGGGCAAGCCATGGGCATAATTCATGATCTGCCGTCGAAGCCGAGAAGGATAGAGAGGCGTGTGAAGCAGATTTTCCACGTCCAGCCATTCCACCCCCACCTGGTTGGTGTCGGTGTGAATGCCTGCACCCGGTGCTTCCGAAAGGTAGTCACAGGCAAACACCAAATCTACACGGTGAAACGCTTCCCCGGCGACCCCTTCCACTACGAACAGCAGTTCCCCGCAGGACACCGCCAGCCCCAGTTCTTCCAAAACCTCCCGTTCCACGGCTTGCGGCAGGATCTCCCCGGCCTCCTGACCGCCTCCGGGCATGATGTACCACTCTTCCCCGGCATCCCGGATTTTGATAGCGGCCATTTTCCCATCCCGAAGGATCAGGGCTTTTGCAGAATTTCGGATCTTGCGTTCCATATTTTCCCTCCCATTTCTTTGAAAAAAATAAAACCCGATTCATCTTTCGATCAATCGGGTTAATTCTGGTGGACGCTAAGGGACTTGAACCCCTGACCACTCGCACGTCAAGCGAGTGCTCTTCCAGCTGAGCTAAGCGTCCATTCGCTTCGAACAGGACGTATTATACTATATCACGCAGAAAATGTCAAGCCTTTTTCCAAAATTATTTCCAAAAGTTTTTTCAAAAATAGTGCTTGACATTTTCTGCCGGTTGTGGTAGAATATCACCTGTTGGTAAGAGATGCGCCCGTAGCTCAGCTGGATAGAGTGCCTGGCTACGAACCAGTAGGTCGGGGGTTCGAATCCCTCCGGGCGTGCCACCACAAAAAGCCTTGTCGAAAGACAAGGCTTTTTCTTTTCCCTTCGCCTTGACTTTCCCCCTGGGGAGTGCTACAATCACAAACGAATATCAATGCAAGGAGAATGCCCATGCAAAACATTGGATACTTTAATGGGACCATCGGCAACCCGGAGGAAATGGTAATTCCTCTGTGTGATCGATCGGTCTTTTTCGGCGACGCTGTATACGATGCCGTTATGATTTTGGATCAAAAACCCTTTACCTTGGATCTGCATCTGGACCGGCTTTACAACAGCTGCCGTTTGGTCGAGATCCCCTTTACCATGAGCCGGGACGAATTGAAGAAAGAGATTCATCGTCTTCTCCCCCTTGCCGATATGGGTTCCACCATGTTATATATTCAGGTCACCAGGGGCACCGCTCCCAGGAAACATGAATTTCCGGCGGATGCCAAACCCAACCTGATCATGATGATCAAGCCCCTTCCCCTGCCGCCCTGGAACAAGCGGGCTTCTCTCCATGCCGTGGAGGATCTGCGGTTCCAATACTGCAACATCAAATCCACAAATCTCCTACCCAACGTATTCGCCGCCCAGAAGGCCACCGCCGCCGGTGCCACCGAAGCCCTTCTCCATCGGGGTGACCGGGTCACCGAAGCCGCCCACAGCAGTATCCTGATGCTGAAAGACGGCGCACTGGTCATGCCCCCGCTGGATGATTTGATTCTCCCCAGTGTCACCCGGAAAATTTTGGAGAAGCTTTGCGCCGAAAACCACATTCCCACCGAGGTACGCATCATCACCATGTCCGAGCTTATGGATGCCGATGAAATTCTGCTTTGCAGCACCACCAAAAACGTCATCTACGTTTACGATGTAGATGGACAGCCGGTGGGCGGCAAGGATCAGGTTCTTGCAAAAAGGCTTCAGGATCTTTTCTCGGATGAAATCTACCGGGAGACGGGGGTGCGGTTATGAAAAACGAGTTCATTCCAGGTCGACTCAATAAAATCAGCGACGTTCCCGGGGTTACTGTGGGTCATAAAACCATTGATCGCGGCGAATTCCACACCGGTGTTACGGTGATCAACCCCACCGCCGACTTCACCTTCCAAAACAAGCCCGCCGCCGCGTCCTTCGTGCTAAACGGCTACGGCAAAAGCTGTGGTCTGGTGCAGATCGACGAGCTTGGCACCCTGGAAAGTCCCATTGTCCTGACCAATACTCTGAGTGTGGGCACCGTACTGGACGCCCTGGCCCGACACAACGTAGCAGAGGGTGCGAAATACGGTATGGCCATCCGTTCGGTAAACTCGGTCGTTTGCGAATGTAACGACGGGGGCATCAACGACATCTCCGCCTTTGGGGTCACCCGGGAGGATGTGGAGGATGCCTTTGCCGCCGCCACCGACGATTTTGCCGAAGGGGCCGTTGGTGCCGGACGGGGTATGGTATGCCACGGACTCAAGGGCGGCATCGGGTCATCCTCCCGCATCATTCCCCTGGATGGGGTTGATTATACCCTGGGAGTCCTGCTTCTTTCCAATCACGGTGCCCTATCCGATTTGACGGTGGACAGGGATCCTATTGGCCAGCGTATTGCAAATGGTATGCCGGAATGCGACAAGGGATCCATCATTGTCATTCTGGCCACCGATATCCCCCTAACCGACCGGCAAATCAAGCGGGTACTCAAGCGCATTTCCACTGCCCTGGCCAGGGTGGGTTCCCGCATTGGACACGGCAGCGGCGAAGTTTTCATCGGCTTTTCCACCGGCAACCGCTTCCCGGTATCCGCCAAAACCGACCTGCTCCCCCTTGCCATGCTGAACGAAGACAAAATCGACCTTCTTTTCCGGGCGGTGTCCGAAGCTACAGAGGACGCCCTATTAAAATCCATGCTCCACGCCGCCCCCTGCGTAAGCCGGGAGGGCCAAGTCGTCCACAGCCTGGCTGAATATATGGAAGGATAATCACCATGATTTTTTACGCCAATCTGCATCTGCATTCCACCCATTCGGATGGGAAGTACACCCCCGCCCAGCTGGCAAAGATCGCCTATGACGAGGGCTATCGTGCCGCCGCCCTCACCGACCACGATACCATCACCGGAAATCCGGAATTCATGGCCGCCTGCGCCGAGCTTGGAATGGAATCGATTTTTGGGGTGGAATTCACCGCCCCCTGCCCCAGTCTGAAAACCGCTGACGGACAGGATGAATTCTTCCATCTGACCGCTTACCATTTTGATCCGGAATACCCGGAGATGAAGGAATACCTGCAGGGGATGGCCCTGCGGGAAACCGACCAGACCCGTATTCTCTTTGAGCGGGGTCTTGCAGAGGGATTGCTTCATGATATGACCTGGGAGGAGGTATTGGAATTCAACCACGGTATCGCTTGGCTTTGTAACGAGCACGTTTTCCGGCTGATGCTTGCCAAGGGGCTTGCCACCGAGTTGGATTACTTTCCCTTCTTCCACTCGGTCTTCGGTGACCGGCGTGGAGAGGTCCCCCCTGCCTACCCCTTCAAGGAAGCCTGCGAGATCATCCGTCTGGTACACGATGCAGGCGGCATCATCTTCGTGGCACACCCCCATAACCAGCTTCAGCATATCGATGCCCTGGTGGAAATGGGCATTGACGGCATGGAGGTTTGGCACCCTGACCTGACCGAAGAGGAAAAGGCAGAAGCCGAGCGAATCGCCCTGAAAATGGGCATCTTCCTTTCCGGTGGCTCCGACCATTCGGGGCTATGCGGCGGGGAGTATTCTGCTTACGAGGATCCCAAAAGCTGTCCCTTCTGGCTGGAACCCACCTCGGTGGGTACCACGAAGGCTCATTTTGACGCCATCAAAAAGGCTACCCCTGTCCTATGAAGAAATATCTGATGGAATATGGGCTGATTGCCCTGGGAAGTCTGCTTTACGCCTTAAGCACCAACCTGTTCATCTTTCCCCATGGCCTCCTTTTAGGTGGCACCAGCGGCATTTCTGTAATTCTAGAAGCTTTTCTCCCCTTCTCCCCCGGAACCATCCTGATGGGGATCAATTTTGCGCTGCTTATTCTGGCCTTCCTGCTTTTGGGGCGGGACATGGCCATCAAGACTCTGGTGGGCTCCACCCTGACCACCTTGATGATCGGCCTTTTGGAATCTCCCCTGACTCTGGAAGCCCCCTTGGTTTCCAACCTATACCTTTCGGCTGTAATCGGTGCGGGCATTATCGCCATTGCCAGCGGTATTATGTTCTACGTGGATTCCAGTTCCGGCGGCACCGATATCATCGCCCTGATCGTAAAGAAGTACAAGGATATCCAAATCGGTCGGGCGCTGCTTTTGACCGATATCGCCATCGTCATTCTGGGCGGCCTACTTTCAGGTTTCCCCCTGTTTTTGGGGTCGATACTGGGCCTTCTGGTCAAAACCTTCGGCATTGATTTTGTCATCGCCGCCATCCGGAAATGGCAGGCAAAGAAAGGAAACTGATATGTTATCCAATTTTCACACCCATACCATCTTCTGTGATGGTGCCAGCACCCCGGAGGAAGTGGTTCTTTCGGCCATTCGAAAAGGATTCGATACCCTTGGCTTTTCGGGGCATGGTTACACCCCCTTTGACAGCTCCTACTGCATGCAGGACACCGCCGGGTACCTCCGTACCGTCCGGGAACTCGCAAGTCAATACAAGGACAAGCTCCAAATCCTTGCGGGGGTGGAGGAAGACGCCGAGTTTCTTTTGAACCGGAAGGATTACGACTATATTCTGGGTTCCAGTCACTATCTGCGAAAAAACGGAGTCCGTTATCCCATTGATTCCAACCCGGAATGTTTCCAAAAATGCCTGGAGGTTTTTGATTTCGACGTTCTGTCCCTGGCGGAAAACTATTACAGCTTCTTTGTGGACTACATTCTTTCCCGCAAGCCGGATATCATCGGCCACTTCGACCTGATCACCAAGTTCGACGAAATGGCAGACTCTCTCTTCCTCAAAAACCCCGATTACAACCGTCTGGCCTCCGCCGCCATAGAAAGAGCCGTGGGGAGCGGATGCTTGTTTGAGGTGAATACCGGGGCCATCTCCCGGGGTTACCGCACCACCCCCTACCCCAGCGCCCCCCTGCTGGATGTTTTGAAAAAATGCGGCGGACGGGTGGTTCTTTGCAGCGACAGCCACCATGCCGACACCATTGATTTCGCCTTCGATGACGCCAAGTCTATCCTGCGGGATGTGGGCTTTAGGGAAGCCTGGACCTTCGACAATGGACAATTCGTCCCATACGCAATTTAGCCATAAAAAACAGCCGATGCAGAATTGCATCGGCTGTTTCTTTGTCCCCCTGTGGAGGGTATGGACACAGAGGGACGTATATCTCATCTGCCCCTGAGGGCAGATGGATAAGCGAAAGGACTTACAGGGCTTTGGACGTATTTCAGCCAAAAAAGTTCCCGTGGAAATGCTTTTTTAACTTTGCTCCGCAAGGTAAAGGGAAATGCGGTTTTGCACGTAATCGGCAGCTTGTTCGGCGGTGATGGATCCCGAGAAGTAGCTTTGGGCTTCGTTCCGAATCACCCGATGAAGCTCACTATCGTAATAACGCAGATGGTCTGCCTTTTCGATGTAGTCCCAAGTGGCATCATACTGCGCCTGCCCACACTTTGCGTTGTATTGTTGGGCAAGGAAACGAAGGAATGTAGGTACGTACGGATCGATTTCCACCGCTTCGGGATTGGCGCTGGCCGCTTCGGCCTCCGGATCCAGGTAGCTGTTGATAAGGCGGTTGAGATACTGTTCGGTTTCTTTCTTGTTGATGGAGAAGCCGTCCCACCATTTCACGGTATACGCAAAGGGATTCTTGTCATTTTCCGGAAACACTTCCTGCAAATCCTCCAAAATCAGCCATTGCAAAAGGTCGGCACAAGCCGCTTTGCTATCCTCGTGATCCGCAATGGCGTAGAGGTTGTGGGCATCAATCTCATACCCTTCGTGAACCCGTGAGGGCATGGGGAAATCCACCTGGATCCAGGTGGTGGGTCCTCCCACCCCTTCAGTTTCAGGAAGGGTTTTCCGGTATGCCAGCGCACTTTTCACATCGGTGAAGCGGTAGCTTTCCACCCCGTCCTCCAACACAAAGCTATTTGCTTTCTGCTTTCGTCCCCAATCCTCCTCAAACTGGGCTGCCACGCTGAAGAATTCCTGGCTATCCTCCTGGGTATTCCCTTTTCCGCAAAGCTCCAGCAGGGCGGCAAAGCTCCCGTCGTCAAAGTGGCAGCTGTTGTTTTCCCAATCGATCCATTCGTCTAGATCCCGGGCAAATCTATCCAGTATTTGCGCCGGTTTATTGTTTTCCAAATATTCCGGATCATTCGCCAGAATAAAGTCGTAATATTCCTCCCGGGTTTCAAAGAGTGTTCCGTTCGGGAGTAGACCGGGGTCGGTGATCGATTCCCCGCAGATTTCAAAATTGAGTGGCAGATAGTAGCAGACCCCATCCATCTTTGTGGCGTCCACCACGCTTTCAATCAGCACGTCCTTTTCAAACAGGGCGGGTGCAACCTCTTCCAGGGGAGCCAGCAGATTTTGTTTCACGTAGTTATTCAAAATAAACTTGTTCGGGGTAATCACCAGATCCACGTCCCCCGAAAGCACCGCCAGATTCAGATTCCCAACGTCATCATATTCCTTCACCCGGAAAAAGATCTGTTCTGCCTGGTCGTTATATTTTGAAATCAGAAGGCTCAGATCGCCGATCTCTCCGAGACCTTCAAAATATTCGATCACCCCGATATCACAAATGGTTGTGGTGTCACTGCCGTCCGATTCCGAAAGCTCGATCAGTTTGCCATCCATGGATACCAGCAACCGACCATCCGAAAGGGCACGTACCGACCGCACCATAGAAGTCAGGCTACATCCGTGGGGAACCAGGTCAATGAGGCACTTGCTTTCCTCCCCATCGGTGCGCCAAAGCTCTGTGCCGCTCATGAAATAGCCAAAGCGCCCGTCAGTGAAAGCTCCCCCGGTGGGACAGCCGTCAATTTCGGTTCCTTCGGGGATGATCTCGGTAGTTTCGGCGGTCAGGGGTACCAGGCATCCTTTTTCTTTGATTTCCAGCAGAGCATAGGGAACTCCCTGGATACCAATCAGCCCGCGGTAGGCATATTCCGGAAAGTCAATTTGCCAGTTTGTGGTATTTACAAATTCATCATTGACAAAAAGATATTCTGTATATGAGGAATTCTCTCTGGACGTAATACCGGTTGCTCGATCTGTAGCGCCATGATGAAATGAAACATAGGGGATCCCATCAACCATCATAACATGTGCCATTATACTGTAGGACTGCGACCACTTACCGCCAAGCTCTTCCAACAGTTCCGGATGTTCCAGAATGGTTCCTCGAGGTTCACCATCTTGATAACAGTCATACCAAACTCCTTTTCCCCATTCATCCTCAAAAGGTTCTGCCCCGAATACAAAGTCCACCGACGGCTCGGAAACAAAGGTGATTTCGTGATACGCCGTTGTTTTCTCTCGCTTTGCGGTGTCCTCCACATAATCGAGACTATACCAGCGGTGCTCGGTGGGATAAGGTCGGCCAATATATTCATCCGGGAAAAGAGGATCCCAATTCGGATCCAGCACCCCCACGGTAGCACGGAGCATACCGTCGATCTCGATAATGTCGTAAATCACTTCGTTTTCCGAGAGACCCAGATCCACCTTACTGCTCTTGTAATGTTCAAACACGGGGATTCCATCCACTTCGGTGACGGTTTCCTCCTCCCCGCCGCTTTTGCAGGATGCAAGGAGGGATGCGGTCATGAGTAAGATGAGAAACAGTGCGGTGATACGCCTGACAGTTGTTTTCATAACAGGATCCTCCTATTTTTTTATTTTCATCCCCAGCTTTTGTAGTAAGCGGGTGATGGCATTTCGCCCTGTTGACGGACGATTCGTGAATCGCCCCTACCGCAAGAATTAACTCTGCTCTGCAAGGAAGATGGAAACCCGGTTTTGGATGTAGTCGGCGGCCTGGTCCAGGGTAATATCCCCGGCAAAATAGCGGCTCGCCTCCTCGTGTATCACGTCATAAACCACGTTTCGGAAATAGCGGAAGTGATCCGCCTGGCGAATCATTGCCCAGGTACGATAATACTGTTCCTCCCCGCCCAGCATATCCATGGATTCATTGAGTTGCGCAATCACGTTTTGCAGGTTCGCAGACATGGAGGGATCGATTTTCAGATGTTCCACTCCATCGACGTTTTGTTTGAGATAACGATCCGCTTCATCCCGATTGATGGGGATCTGGGTCCGCCAGGTCTCTTCGGTAAACTCCTCCACGTCCTCTATAAAATGCCACCGAATGAAGTCTGCGGCGGCTTCCAGCTTCTCTTCTTTGTTCACAATTGCATAGAAGGGGAAACCGCCGATGGCATACCCATCGTAAACCGCCGAGGGAAGCGGATAATACACCCAGGCTTCTTTCGATTCCCGCTGTTCTTCCGGGAATCCTGCCAGATATTCCCTGGCATCCTCCACGTTATCAAAATGGTTGGACGGGAGGGTATTCTGCAGGTATATGCTCGTTGCGTACATTTCAAAGGGAGTCATGTAATAGGCATCCTGTTCTTCCTGGGTGGCGGCTTTGTTGCAAAATTCCAACACTGCCTTAAATTCATCCCCATCAAAATGCGCCGTGTTACTTTCCCAATCGATCCATTCATCCAGATCCTGGGTAAATTCCATGAGAGCATCCTGTTTCAAGGTAGGCTTCAGGAATCCCAGTTCCTCCTTGGTAAGGAAGTCCAAGTATTCCTTTCTTGTTTCGAAGGTCTGTCCGTCTTCCATATACCGAACTTCGGATATTTGTCCATAGACGTTAAAATTCCGGGGCAGATAGTAGCAAATTCCATCAATCCGGGTGGCATCCACGATATTTTCGATCAGGACCCCCTCCTCAAACAGTTCTGGCGTCACTTCATCCAATGGTGCCAGAACCTCCTGTTTGGCGTAGTTTCGAAGAAGGAACATATCGTGAGTTGCCACAATATCCACCTCCCCCGAAAGAATCGCCAGGTTCAGGTTGGTTTTATCCCGGTATTTCTTCACTGCCAGGGTTACTTCCTTCGATTGATATTTGGCGGCAGCCAGGGAAATATCGTAGATAGCGCCGTAATCATTCACAACCCCGATGGTGAGGACCGGTTTCCGAGCTACCTCTTCCTTGAATCCCAACTTTTCGGCAACTGCCGCTTCGGTCAGTTCGATCAATCCGCCATCCGCCACCACAAGGATCCGTCCGTCCGACAGGGTACGCACCGCCCGAAGCTCGGAAATGATGCTGACCCCCTGGGGAAGCAGGTCGACGAGCTTCTCGCAATTTATCCCGTCGGTGCGCCAAAGCTCGGTTTCACAGAAGAAGTAACCGTACTCCCCGTCACCAAAAGCACCCCCGGTGGGCAGGGCGGCAATATCCACACCCTCCAGCGGCAATTCATAGCTTTGGGGGGTCAGGGGAACCAGACGGCCGGTTTCTCGAATGGTGTTCACCACCGGGCCCTCATGGCTCCTTTCCTCCACCTTCACCAGAGCATAGGGTTTACCATTGATCCCCATAAGCCCGCAAAGGGTGTACCAGGGATCTTCGATATCCCCATATGGGATCTCCATAAAGTATCCATCGATATAGACGTACCAGATGCCACTGTCATCGTTGGCGTATCGGATGCCGGCATAAACCGCATCCTCGTACTGCATCACGTACCCCATAGCACCGTAATACGTATATGGTCCGCCGCTGACATCCATCATATATCCCACGATCACAAGGCCGTCCAGGGGTTGTCCATCCCGATAGATCACGTATTGGACACCCTCGTAAATGTCCTTGGTTTTTTCATAGGGAATTCCTCCCAAAACGAGGTTCTGGGATTGATCGGCAGAGGCCGTTACCTCATATGGAGCCACGGTATCCATCCGCTTATCGGAAAGTTCCGCATAGTCGGCATCATAGTACCGGTATTCGGTCATGTACGGGGTACCGTAGGAACCGTATTCTTCCTCGATTCCTTCGTAGGTAACCCCAACGGTGGCGCGGTAACCGTCCTCGGTTTCCGCAATATCCATGAGCACTTCATCCTCCGTCAGCCCAAGGTCGATGGCCACCGCCACGTAGGGATCGCGGCTGGCCGCCGGTTGGGACGCGTTGCAGGATGCAAAAAGCAACAGGAGGGACGCAAGGGTAAGAAGCAACGCGATCAGGCGATTTTTTCGTTTCATCGTGGGTTCCTCCGTTTCTAATTTTATATTCTTATTGTATAACACAACTTCGCATTTTGCAACAAAAATTTTGTTCATTTTTTGTTCATATTTCATTCGTATATCATTTTTATCTTTCTCTTATCTTATTTCCTTTTCCTGTATCAAAAAAAGAGCCTGCCGGGCGGCAAGCTCTTTGATATGTATGAAGTTTTGCTTATCCCTTGTACCAGGGCAGGTAATCCTTGTTCTGCTCCAGCATTTCGGTGACCATTTCCTGGATCTCATCCAGGGTGAGCACGGCGGAGGTGAGGGGATCGAAGGCGCAGGCCCAGAAGACCTTCCGGGCGTCCCCTTCCAGGGCTGCCTGGACAGCCAGCTCTTCGCAGCGGGCGGTGGTGTTGATGAGCACAGCCAGCTGATCAGGCAGGGCGCCCACGGCAACCGCCTCCAGGGAATCCTTGCTGGCAACCACAGGGACCTCCACGCAGCACCCATAGGGCAGATTGTCGATGAGGTTGAAGTTACGGACGTTGCCGTTGAACTTGAAGATGGTGTTGTCCCCAAAGGCGGCGTTGAAGATGTAAGCGGCGTATTCGGCTCCACGCTTCAGATCCACTTCTTCGTCCGGCTTGTTCAGGAAGTCGGTGATGTCGTTACGCCAGGTGTCCTTGCGTTTGGTGTATTCGTCCAGAATGTAGGAATGGATACCCGGGTTCCAGTTGGTACCGTGGGTGCAGTACTTTTCGATCAGGTCGGGGCGCTTGCGGTACCAGGCCACGTATTCGCTGTTGTGTCCACTGGATTCGGTAACGTAGTAGTCCAGATTCAGGAACATATTGTTGCGGATCTGCTCAGCATTGAGGATTTCGGGCTTTTTCATGGCTTCCTTCAGGAGGGGATACATATCCTTGCCGTTCCACTTGAGATCCAGGTAGAATGCCTGATGGTTTACGCCGGCGCAGGTATAGGTGACGTCCTTGATGTCAGCGCCAACCCAGTTTGCCAGCATTTCCGCAGTACCCTGCACGCTGTGGCACAAACCGGTGATTTTCAGGTTGGGGAATTTTTCCTGCATGGCCCGACACAGCATAGCCATGGGGTTGGTGTAGTTCAGGAAGATGGCGTTGGGACAATACTTTTCAATGTCGGCGCAGATGTCAAGCATGACGG
>SVKS01000013.1:0-17760 GCA_015068345.1 Oscillospiraceae bacterium | reverse complement strand
GATCGTCCGCAGGAACCGGAAAATACCGGAGGGTCCCCGGGTATCCCCCACGTTGATGTCGATGCCGTACTTTTTGGGAATGAGGATGTCGTGCTTCCAGACCTCCACGTCCCCGGAAAGAATGGTACAGAGTACACCATCAGCCCCCTTCAGGGCTTCCACCCGGTCGGTGGTGGCGGTGACCTTGGCGGGATAGTTGCCGGCCCGGACGATTTTTTCGCAGGCCTGTTGGATGTAGCCGAGGCGCTCTTCGTCAATGTCCATCAATGCGATTTCCGCATCCCGGAAGGCAGGGAAGGTCAGAAGGTCCTTGACAAGTGTGCGGGTAAAGCCGAAGCTGCCGCCGCCGATAAATGCAAATTTCTTCATGTTGATCTCCTTTCACCATTTGGCTGATAGGTACAGTTTACCATAATGAATCCTCTTTGTCCACCATTTTTTGTAGCTTTTTTATGTAATCCCGGTCTGTATGCCCAGACCGGGAGTTGCCTCAAAGATAAGGCCGGATATCTACTGCAAGCTGTTCTTCCAGGTGGATCAGCCGCTTGGCAATGTCCTTGGTGGGTTTATCCGCCGCCTGGTACTGGTTCAGATAACGGGACAGGGACTTAACCCCCATGTTGCACCCGTCGGTCATCAAATCGGCCACGGTGGCATCCGAGTCATCCATACCCAGCATAACGTTGGTTTTCATCCAGGACATCCCCCGGGCTACGGGATTGGGATCCTTCCCCTCATCCCCAAATCGATCCAGGGCGGCCTGAAGCTCGGTATCCAGCTTGTCGTGGGCAGATTTGCAATCGGCAAGCAGTTTACGGAATTTTTCATTCTTTACGTGACCGATCACCTCTCCAATGGCGGCCACCCCCATGCGGATTCCGGCGTCACATTCTCGAAGCAATTTGATAGTATCCTGCTCAATCATATTCATTCTCCTTTCGGGTTCTTCCTCATCAGTATCCCCCGTTTGCCGACCTTTCATCCCTTGAAAAGGGTGGCAGGATGTGGTATACTGGGTTACACCAAACCATATACTAACAGGGAGTAAACGATATGGAACTCAAGAATTTGAAGATCAATTTTTTAGGCGACAGCATCACCGAAGGACACGGCGTTGCCGAAGTGGAAAACCGTTTCGTCAATCGGGTCGCCGCCATGACCGGCGCCATCACCCGCAACTACGGCGTGGGCGGCACCCGTATCGCCCGTCAAACCAACCCCTCCGCCAACGACGTTTGGGATCGGGACTTCATTGCCCGTGCCGAAAAAATGGATGACGACGCCGACATCGTGGTGGTATTCGGCGGCACCAACGACTTTGGCCACGGGGACGCCAAGCTTGGTACCATGGCTGACCGGGATATTTTCACCTTTTACGGCGCTACCCATACCCTCATCACCAATCTGATTGCCAAGTATCCCGAAGCCCAGATCGTCATCATGACCCCGCTTCATCGCCTGAGCGAGGACGTTACCGTCAATGAAATCGGCCTTCCCCTGGAAACCAACCTGGAAGGCTACGTGAATATCATCAAAGAAGTGGCCCGCTACTACTCCATCCCGGTTTTGGACCTCCACGCCGTTTCGGGTATGCAGCCCAAGGTGGACGTAATCAAAGATCGCTACATGCCCGACGGGCTCCACCCCAACGATGCGGGTCACAAGCTCCTGGCCGACAAGATCGTGGGCTTCCTGAAAGCCCTGTAATCTATATTTTTTGGGGAGGCGCTATGCACCAAAAGGTTCTTTTGAAGTGGATATGGATCATTTACCTTTTTGTCATGGCGTGGCTTCTTTTTGGGGGACGGCTTGCCTCTCCTCACCCCTTTGGGGCGTGCAACCCGATTCCCTTTTCCACCATTTCCTCCCAACTGTCCCTCCTGGACCAGGGTCTTGCCCATCGCCGGTTTGCTCTGGTAAATCTTGTGGGCAACGTGGTCATGTTTGTGCCGGCGGGCTACCTGGTTCCCCAGCTCTTCCCCCGTTTCCAAAGATTTCTTCCCTTCCTGGGTCTTTTCCTTCTGTGCATTTGTGGGGTGGAAGTGGTGCAATTTGTCACAGGGCTGGGTACCCTTGACGTGGATGACGTCATTTTGAATCTTGTGGGCGTTCTGGCGGGCTATTTGCTCTTCCGGTGCCACAAAAAGTTTATTACGAAGGAGAAAACAAAATGAAAGACCAAAACTGCGGTTACTGCATGGGCGGCGAAATTCTCGCCGGTTTCGGCATTAAGATTTGCGATCTGCGGGTCAGCCAGCTCATTCTGTTCAAGGAACAGAGCCACCCCGGTCGGGTCATCGTGGCCTACAAGGATCACGTTTCCGAGCTGGTGGATATTACCGACGAGGAACGCAACCTCTTCTTCGCCGACGTGGCCCAGGCGGCAAATGCCATCCACAAGGCCTTCTCCCCCGATAAGGTCAACTACGGCGCCTACGGGGACGGGGGCTGTCACCTGCATTTCCACCTGGTACCCAAGTACAAGGACGAGTTCGAATGGGGTACCCCCTTCGCCATGAATCCCGGCAAGACCCTGCTTTCCGACGAAGAATACGCCGACATGATTGAAAAGATCAAGGCGGCATTGTAAAAAATACATCAAACAGCCCCCGACCACAGGTCAGGGGCTGTTTTGTCATTCCTAAATAAAACGGAATATGGGACGCTATGAGATCAAGCTGTTCATCAAGGTCTTAATTTCCACCGAAGTATTGTAATTACCATAGGAATATAGAAAATGGAATGGGGGTTCCTCAAGAATATTTTCAATGATGGCATCTCCATCTTCATATCTTACTTGCTTTCCAATTCGCACCTCGGTATAAATCTGTTCTTTGCCTTCTACCTGATCCGGATTTGTTTCCAGATCAGGTGTAGTTTCAAATACAAATGCATAGGTTCCATTATGGAAATCGAGAAGCATAGTTTTACCACCGAGGAAGTTCGAATAGGCGGTCAATGCATCAAACAAGATTTCACCATATTCTTCCTCCCCAAAAGGCTTTTCATATTCCGGGGAGGAGACGCATGCCCGCAGATTTTCCACCGCCAAAAGAGACGCTATCTTTTCCAAGGTAGTTTCATCGGTAATATCAAAGGAACCGTCCGAATAGGTCACGGTAATTCTGTCGGTCAGGGGGTTATACCAACCGGCAAGCTCCGCCGCCTTCACCGCTTCGCTCCGGTCATGCATCAATGCCACCATTTCCTTTTCCAATTCTTCCCCGGAAAGACCTTCGCTCCTTCCTTCGACTGTCAGATCAATTACAACCGATTCATCTTCTGCTTCTATATTTTCTGTTGCTTCCGTAACATTTTCTTCCTGCATTGGAATTTCGTTTTTTTCTTCTTCTGTTTGCTCGTTCGCTTCCACTTTTCCGCAGGAAGTAAATATACATGACAACATCATCACCGCAACAAAACACACTAACAGGATTTTACTATCTCTCTGCATTGTCCTTTTTCTCCTTTTTACACCATGTAACATTATGATTCCTTCACGATACTGGCACCGGTTCCTTCGTAACAGGTTTTGGCAACGTCAATCAGAATCTGCCAATCCTCCTTCGGAAGCTCCGCATGGTAGCAATTGCCGCCCATGCCGATCAATTCCACCTTTCGGTCCTCCGGCCACACAAGCAGGGTTGCCGAACGATCGTATTCATTTTCGGCATCGGGGTCCAGCGACCAGGTAAATTGAATACTCACCATTTTTTCCCAGTTCCCCCGGTATTCATAGGTAAAGAGATCCCAATTACGGTCCACCACCGCTTTGACCGCCTGTTCCTCCTCCGGGGTCAGGAATACGGCAAATTTATCGAGTCTGTCAGACTTGATACTGAACTGATCGAAAAAGGCACTCACCCGCATCCGGTTTCCCACCACGGCGTATTTCCCGATCTCCCTTCCAGCCCCGGTATAGCCCAGGGTCATGTCGTTTTCGGGGTTCATTCCTTCCGGTGGGTCGGCGTAGCAATTTTCCGCAAGGGTATTGAGTGTTTCCAAATCCTCCATGGTAATATCGGTATGACGGTACTTACCATCCTGTCCGATCAGTTCGATTTTCATGGTACCTACGTTCAGTCTGACCTTCTGTCCCCCTTCAGACCAGCTATACCAATGGCGCACCTCCAAGGGATCCCAGGCGGGACCTTCCACCAAGGAATTCTGGTATCGTTCCAGAATTTCCCGAACGGTTGCTTCTTCCTCCGTGGTCAGGTAGATGGCGAAAAGCTCCTCCCCTGCTGTGCCAGAGTATACCAGGGACGCCAAGCCTGCCCGCATACGGGTGGATACCCCATGCCAGCTTGTCATTTCCCGGCCCATAGCCGTATAACCAAGCAGATCGGTTACGGTAGCCGTCTCGGTCTCCGGATGGGTTTTCCCAATCAGCCATTTTAGGTATTCCTGCCACAGGGTATCCGGATCTTCTCCGGCGGCATAACGGGATTCCAACGATTGGTAGAGAGTCAGCTTCTCTTCGGTTTCCCGGATTTCAGCAGCCGCGGCTTTGGCACCTTTGGTATCTCCCCCGGCTTCGCAGTCGGCTTTCTTATCCTTCAGTTCTTCCAGGATGGTTTTGCAATCCTCCACACCATATTCCAGAAGGTCCTCCAGATCTTCCTTATGCATCGGCTCCCCATCCGGCGGCAGAGGTTGGGACTCCACCTCTTTCTCTTCCACTTGCCAGAAGGTTTCTCCGTTTTCTTCGGTGATGGCGAAGGATACCGATGCGGTGTAGCTGGTATCCCGGTCGCTTGCCAGGTTGTACGTCTTATCCACCCGGTACTTCCCGGGTTCTGTCATGTCCCAGGCCCAGAAGGAGATGATTTCGGTTTGGGAACCTCCCCGTTCCACCATGAAGAGGGGCATCAGCCAGGCAACCTCTTCCCGGGGTTCGTGGAGCTTCCCATCCTTGTACACCGAAAACATGGTACCATATTCCAGAATATCATCACTTTGATTTTCCCACTCCACCAAAATCGAGGGAATCCCGTCCCGTTCTTCGCAGGAAATCAGGTGCAGGGTAATGCCTTCGGCAGACAGGTTTTCTGTTTTCGAATGATCGGATTGTGATTCGGTCTTCGCCATTTTCGCCGTCACATAATCCTTTTCCAGAATCCGGTAGTCAAACGCCAGATTCCAGGTCTCTTCATCCAGATTTTCAGCCCCGAATACTTCTTCGGCGTTGTTGATTCCCCGAAAATCCTTTGCATAATGAAGGTTGCTTACCACAATTCTTCCATCTTCTGTATATTGGTAGCGAATTTCCAGAACCCCATCGGTGAGCAGGTGCATACTGGTTAATGCATAGCTCCCCGTTGTCTGGTAGTGTTCTTGTAACGCTGCATTTTGATCTTGTGCGCTTCTTGTTTCATCAAATTTAGGGAAGAAATCCCGATATTTTCCGATTACAGGATCCACCGTCGCCACATCATTCAGTGTGGTTCCTTCCCGAATTTCTGCAAAATCCACATAAGACAGGGTCTTTACCATATAGACCGGATAGCCGTAAGGTCTTCCCGTTACTCCATCAAAGAACACGAAGCAGGAGGCTCCCATATCGGTCAAATAGCAGGCATAATAATGGCTGTCATTGACTTTTCGCACATTCGGAGTGGGATAATGACCCAGAATGGTCTCGGTATTCCAATACGAATCGGAAAGAAAGCCGTTCAGATTACTGATTGGGGGAAGATCGTTCAACAGCTCTTTCTCCCGATATCCATATCGAGCCAGTTTCCTCCCATTCCCTCTCACCGCATTCTCAAGCAAGGATATGGTATCCACGTCACCGCTTGCGTAATACTCTCTCTTATGCGAAAGCTCAATTTTCTTTTCTGGGCTGGTCAGGAAGCCCACCGCCAGGGTAATCACCAGCAGGATGGCCACCAGAATGATCCAAAATCCGGGCTTTTTGTAATGGAGGACCGATTGGATGCGGCCCTTCACCCCCTCTTCCCCAAAAGCCAGGGGACACACCAGTCGGCGCATTTTTCCCATACTTACCGAAAGGAGGGCTTCGGAATAGGCTTTTCGATCACCCTGATCAAGCTTTCCCACCACCGCCTCGTCACAGGCCTTTTCCAGGTCCCGGCAGAAGAGGATATACCCCACCCAAAGAAGGGGATGGAACCAGTAAATCGAAAGGATCAGGAATCCCAGAGGCTTCCAGAGATGATCCAGCCGCTTGATGTGCCGTTCCTCGTGGGCAAGCACGTGTGGGAGGGTATTCACCGAAATGCCGGAGGGCAGATAGATTTTGGGGCGAACAAGGCCAAATACGAAGGGCATTTGGATATCATCGCAAAGGTAATACTTCCCTTCCCGAACCGATGCCTTGACCCGATGGCCCAGGCGAAGGGTCGAGATAAGCGCATAAAGCAGCATGACCGCAATTCCCAGAAGCCAGGCAACCGATGCCAGTGGAATCAATATCTGCAGGGGGTTGGCGCTTGCAACCGGGTCCGGAGCGAAGCTTTCGGTCACCACCGGATTCACCACCCGGTCGATCACCTCCACCCCGCTGTCAATTTCGGGAACACGTTCCATGGCGATGTTTTGCGGAATGGGTTGGGCACTGGGTTGCAGACTCCAATCAAACTCAATTTGGAAGGGCAGCATCAGCCGTAATGCCACAAGCCCCCACAACAGGCAAATGCTCCATTTGGGCAGGCGGATAGGTAGGATACGGATCACCAGGATGGCAAGTACGATCCACCCCGCCTGGATGGCATAATTCAGTCCATCCAGAAACCGCTCGCTCATAAAATTCAAAAACAGATCGATCATTTCTTCCCCTCCTCGTAGGATTCCAGCCATTCACGAATGGTTTTGAGATCGGTTTCGCTGGGAGTTTTTCGAGATGAAAATGCCGTCAGGAAGGCGGGCAAAGATCCCTGAAAGCTTTCCTCCACAAACTGTTCGCTTTGCATGGCATAAAACTCCGATTTTGAGATCAAGATTGTGACCAGGCTGTTTTCGGTTTGGAACAGCCCCTTTTCACAAAGCTTTTTCAGAACGGTGTAGGTGGTGGTACGGGCCCATTCCAACTCGGATTTACAGAGCTTCACCAGTTCCAGGGTGGTAATGGGGGCGTTTTGCCAAACCAGATCGGCAAAACGGGCTTCCACCGCCCCAAGACGAATTTCAGACATATCGGGTTACCTCCTGTCTATCGATTATAGACTATGCTTGTAGTCTATCACATATAGACAGCATTGTCAACCCCCATTTGCAAAAATACCCCTGCGGAAATCCGCAGGGGTATTCTTATGATTCTATCTTGGAATTGCGTTGGAAACCAGGTTGTAGTCGTTGGAGAGAATGGTATCCATGCCCATTTTCACAAAATTGGCGGCTTCCTCCAGGTCGTCCGACCAGAAAACGTTGCAGACAATGCCGTGTTCCTTGGCCTTGGCAATCATTTCCTCATTGTAGTAGGGCTTGAAGAACTGTACCTTCTCCGCACCCAGCGCGATGGCCCGATCCACGATGGCCCAGTTCCGGTTGAAATCGTGGCCCACACAGACAGCAATTTCGGGGGCATATTCCTTGAAAAGCTTGATATCCTCATCCACCTCGATCATGAAGTAGACGTGCTTTTGGGCGTCGTACTTCCGTACCAGATCCACGATGGTCCGCATGTGTTTGGGATCGTAGTGGGGACCGGTGGGCTTCACGTGAACGTTCATGATGACCTGGCAAGCAAATTTTTGTAAGATCTCCTCGAACCGAACCACCTTCATGCCGGCAAAACGTTCAGAATATTTCACACCGAAATCGTATTCCAAAAGCTCCGCCAAGGTATGCTCGTAAATTTTTCCCTCCCCGGTGCTGACCCGGTCCAGGGTAGCATCATGGCAAGAGACAATTTCACCATCCAGGGTAGGCCACAGGTCAAATTCAATCTCCTCCGCCCCCATGGCAATGGCCGCGCCGAAGGCGGGCATACTGTTTTCCGGGGCAATGGTGTTGAACCCCCGGTGGGAGCAGACTCTGGGATAGGGCAACTCCTTATCCCCCCGAATCATGGCAGGACCGGCGGGGCGGTATTGCCAGGGCATACGCCCATATTCGATGTACTCATAGTGAGGGGCATCGGGATTACCAAAGCCCGCGGGCTTCAAGTACTTCTTTGCCGGGTCAAATTCCACAGTCTCGGCACCGAAGCGTCCCTTCAGGTTGCAAAGCACCCTTCCCTCCGGGGAGACCGCCATGCTGGCTCCGCACACAGTGGAAGCTTCGTCAAAGCTCACCGAAGAGCGAAGCACGTAGGCGTTGGTATTGTAGGCCAGGAAACGGCACATGGTTTCGATGGCATCGTGGCTATCGCTTCTTTGCAGGGAACAGCCGATGATGACGTCCACCTTTTCCCGGGCAATACGGGCAAAGGCTTCGTAAAAATAGAAATCGTAGCAGGTCAAAAAGCCGTAGCGAATACCATCCAGTTCCAGCACGTAGGGTTCCGTAGGGTGCATGGTGTAATCCGCATCCAGCTTCAGCACGTCCTTTTCCAGGGGCGGCAGATGCTTTTTGAAGTACTTACCCACCACCTCCCCGTTTTTATCCAGGCAGTAGGTGGTGTTTCGCCAACCGGTTTCCTCCTGAGAAAGCGCATTGACAAATACGTGGGCAGAGCAGCGCTTTGCCGCCGCCGCACAGGCTTCCATCAGCCGGGGCATATAGCGGTTGTGGAATTCCAGGGTTTCGGGCATATCCCCTGTGGCCACCGGCACGTCGCTGTATTCCGGCAGGACGATGATATCCACCGATTCATCGCATTTCGCAAGAGCTTCCAGCTTCCACTCAAAGAATCGATCTGCATCCGAAAGATTCCGGGAATAGGGTGGCTGAATGATACAGGCTTTCATGAAAAATTCTCCTTATTTACCGCAGGCGGTCAGCACCAGGCGGTAAAGCTCCAATTCGTAATCGTAGGTCCAGGGATTTTCCTTTTCGCCCCGCACCATGGCGGCAAAGGAGGCCATCATGGCATCGTAGCGATCGGCGGGGGCATTATATTCCTTTTCCCCTATGTCGGTCCAAACCGTGGAATCACAGAAACGACGGCCGGTGTAAAGATCCGACTTACCTTCCACGTACCATTCCAGGGGTTTAAGCTCCACGGTTCCCTTGGTGCCATTGACCACCAACTGACGGCGACCGAAACCACCATGCTCGTTGGCGTTGGTTTTGGCAAAGGACCAGCCCTTTTCGTATTCAAAGGCCGCCATACCAAAGTCTTCTCCGGCCACCCCATCGATGCCGGTGCACTTGCTCATGGGGATCACCCGCTTGGGCGCACCCTGGATGGAATAGATCAGGTCCACCAGATGGCAGCCCAGGAAGAACATCATGCCACCCGGGAAGCACTTCAGCCAATCCCGCACCGAATCGGGATGCAGGCAGTTCATCTGGGCTTCCACGCTGATGATTTCACCCAGCTTGCCTGCCTTGATATCCTCTTTCAATTGCATCACATAGCTATTGTAACGGTACATATAGCCAGTATGGAATACGGTACCGTTGGATTTCACCGTGGCAATCAGCTTTTCAAACGCCGCAAGGTCGGTGCCGCCGGGTTTTTCCATGTGCATATGCTTCTTGGCATCGGCCACCATTTGGGCATACTTGGTCAGGTAGACCTCCTCGGTTTCCACAGCAACCGCGTCGATGGTAGGATCGTTAATGATCTCCTCCACCGTCATTTCCGGATAGCCTTCAAAATCCTTCATACGAGCGGGGAATTTTTCCCGTTCGTTTTCCGGCATGGCGTAGCCCACAATCTCGAAAATATCGCTTTGCTTTTTGAAGCTACACCAAATGGAGTTGCCGTGGCTGTTCTGGCTGGTGCCGATCTGTGCTACACGAATCTTTTTCATAAGTATTCTCCTTCATTCTATACATTTTCCAGGGGATAGGCGGCATACAGGCCGTCCCCAATGATTTCAGCAAGTTTTTCTTTTGAAAGCATATTCTCCTGGGTAAACCAAACCGCCATGCGGGCATCGGTTTCTCCCTCCCCACGGTTGCACCAGGAGTAGTAGGGGTGCAGGGTAAATTCTCCGCCATTGGCCCGTTTGCCATGGATCAAGCCGTTTTCCTCCCAAAGCTCAGGGTCTTTTCCAATGACAAATTCGGTTTCTCCACCGTTGTCGATGCCTTCGGCACAAAGGACGTAAGGTCCCCAGGTGAAGGCCACCTTACCCAGATCCTCCTCCACCTTGGGATTGGCAAATACCCGTTGGAGCTTCCAAGTGCCGCCAAACGCCAAAGCTTCGTCTTCGGAAAATACGTCCTTTACCACAGCATACCCCCGGATCATTTGATAATCCACCGGCTTGCCGCCCCGGGTCAGCGTGAAGCTTTCCACATATTCGGGAACGCGCAGCCACAGACTCATGGGCTTGCCCTTGGAATCCAACACCAAGGTACCGTCTTTTTGGGCAACCTTGAAGCCCTTGGTTTCCAGGCCACTATCCAGCCAAAGATTAACAAACAGTTCCTTTTCTTCCTTGTCATAGGCATAGATAAAGGAATGGAGGGCCGAATAGAGCTTAAAGAGCATGGGCGGACAGCAGGGACAGCCGTGCCACGCCCACCGACGAAGGGTCCCGTCGCTTTCCAGAGGATTCTGGTAGAAGAAATGGGTGAAATCCTCCCCCACCGCCGAAAGAACGTTGTTGTAAAGCGATCGTTCAAAGGTGTCAAAATACCGGGCATCCGGCTCGATCAGATTCATTTCGGTATTCCAGAAGGCAAGTCCGATGGCGGCGCAGGTTTCCAGATAGGCTTTGTTTGGCAGGTTGTAGTTTACGTCAAACCCCTCGATATCGTGCCGGGCACCAATACCGCCGGTGATGTGGAGCTTTTTGTAAACCACGTTATCCCACAGGGCTTTCAGGGCAGGGAGGTAGTCTTCCCTCCCCTTTTCCCGGGCCACCGCCGCGGCTCCCAGGTAGCAAAGCATGGCACATACCGAATGGCCCATGGCCTCCCGTTGGTCGGCAAAGGGCAGGTGATCCTGATTATAGGAATCTGAAAGAATTTTGCACATAAATCGGCCTTCGTGGTTGCCCCGGGCATCGTACCAGAATTCCGCCATATCCAGGTAGGCTTCCTTATTCACACCATTTTCCACCGCAAAGCCCTCAAGCTTCGGGTCATCCCGGAAAAGCCGGTAAAGCTTGACAAAGGCTTCCTCCGGCAGGGAATGGCCGGGGACGATATTGAGTTTTGGTGCAGGACCAATGGTATTGACAATCAGGTTGGCGGCCTTCACTGCCGCCTTCAGTACAAAGGTTTTGCCGGTGGCCTTGTAGTGGCTGATAGCCGCCTCCACCAGACAACCGTGGTCGTAAAGGTCGTGCTGTACCACGATATCCCCGTCGTTGTGACCCCAACGCTTATGGGGATAGTCCTGCTGGGTTTGGGTGCAAAGGAAGCCATCCTCATCGGCCGCAGAAAGGATAAGGGTAAACAGAGCATCCACCTGGGCTTCCAGCTCCGGGTCTGCCTGTATAGCCAGCAAATCACAGGCACCCCGCAGGGTTTCCAGTACCAGCCCATCCGAAAAGGGAGGGCCAATGTGTTTGGCGCCATCCTTTTTGGCAAGCGATTCAAAATTTTTGAAATAGCCGGTCTTTTCAAACTGTTCCAGGGAATAGGGCAACATGGTCGCCCGGACCTGGTCTAGATATTGCACCCAGAATTGGTCGGTCAGCTTCGTTTTTCCCACCTCGGGATAGATACGATAGGGCTTCATGGCACGTCCTCCATTTCGCTCCGCCGGGGCGGCGGCTTATTACCCATATCATACCGCCTTTGGCATCGCTTTGCAAGCGAAAATATTCAATTCTCCAATATTTTTTGTTTACTTGACAAAGCGTCATCCCTCTATTATACTGGAGTCATCCCAATTCTTCTGCGTCAAGGAGGACGTACCATGGATTTTTTGAAACAGAGTTGCCGTTTTTCTTTTCTTTACAACGGCGTTCCTTTCGATACCCTGAATTCCACCGCGGAACGCAACGAAACCCAGACCACCATCACCACCACCTACTCCCTTCCGGATGGGCTGATGGTGACCAACATCGCAACCTACTACCCTGAATTTGACGCTTACGAATGGGTCAATTTCTTTGCCAACCGGGGTACCAAACCCACCGGTATTCTTTCCCGTCTTTGGGATGCCGACATAACCCTCCCCCTGGAGCATGAAGAACCCCGAAAATGGCAGGCATACTTCCCCGACGAAAAAAACGCTACAAAAGTTTTAGCTCCCACCGGTTCCACCTGGACCCAGAAGGAGTTTTACTCCAACCCCGACGAGCTAATGGAAAACAAGCGTATCAACCATATTTACCCCGGCATGACCAAAGCCTATGCTCCCAACGGCGGCCGCTCCAGCGACGGACAGGCCCCCTTCTTCAACGTCCACAAGAATGGCAAGGGATATATTGTTGCCGTGGGCTGGTCGGGGCAATGGAATGCTGCCTTTACTCGAAATGAGGATGATATCCGGGTACAAACCGGCATCGAAGACGTGGCCTTCCGGCTGCTTCCCGGAGAATCCTTCCGAACAAGCTCGGTTGTGGTGATGCCCTATACCGGGGACTTGGTGGATTCCCAAAACAAGTGGCGTCGGCTTGTCAAAAAACACTTTTCCCTGATTGGAAAAGAGGGCCGGGATCAGCATGGTCCCTTCTGCGCCGGCATCTGGGGCGGCATGAAGACCGAATCGGTGCTTGAGCGGGTGAACACCATCACCGAAAACGACCTGCCTTTCGAATATATCTGGATGGATGCGGGTTGGTATGGCATTGACACCAAGCCTACCCCTGATGAATTCGAGGGGGATTGGGGCCAGCATACCGGGGACTGGCGGGTTAGCCCCCTGGTACATCCCCAGGGCCTCAAGGACGTGACCCAAGCCATCCACCAAAGCGGTCGTAAATTCCTGCTTTGGGTGGAACCCGAGCGGGTGATTTACTCTACCCCCACCGCCATGGCTCACCCGGAATACTTTTTGACCACCGACGATCCAAATGATCAAAATCGTCTTCTGAATCTGGGGGATCCCGCCGCCTGGAACTACTGCTACCAGACCCTTGCGGGCTTGATTGAAGAAATCGGCATTGACTGCTACCGCCAGGACTTCAACTTCTCTCCCCTTCCCTATTGGCGCAAACACGACGCCGGGGACCGAAAGGGTATCAGTGAGATCAAACACATCAACGGCCTTTACGCCCTGTGGGATGCCCTGCTGGAGCGTTTTCCAGGTCTCATCATCGACAACTGCGCCTCCGGCGGAAGACGAATCGACATTGAAACCCTGCGGCGGAGTATGCCCCTGTGGCGAAGCGACTACCAGTGTCCTGCAAACTTTGATCCCGAAGCCAGCCAGTGCCACCACCTGACCTACAACAGCTGGATGCCCTTCTCCGGCACCGGATCGGGCCGCATTTACGACGAATACCGCATGCGCTCCGCCTACGATTCCTCCATGACCACCAACTTCTCCTTCTCCGAGCGGGAAAGCTTTGGGGAGACCCCGGAAAAGATCGAATGGATCCGGAAATATGGTGAGGAATATCTGTTGGTTCGTCCCTACTTCATGGAGGATTTCTATCCCCTGACCAAGGTGTCCGACCAGCTGGACGTGTGGTGCGCCGCCCAGTTCAATCGTCCCGAGGAGGGTGACGGCATCATCCAACTCTTCCGCCGGGATGAGTCAGCTTACGAAACCGCCTGCTTCAAGCTTCGGGGATTGGATCCCGAAGCCGACTATTCCATCATGGATCTGGATGGAGACTTTACCATCACCCTGGATGGGGAAACCCTGATGGAGGAAGGCTTTCGGGTGACCCTGATGGAACCCCGCACCGCAAAGATCCTGCTTTACCGAGCCCTGTAATTCACCAATCAAGCCCCTGCCACCCGGCAGGGGCTTTTCACGTTTGCCCCCCTTTTGGAATATATTGGATGTAGAGGGTACCCTCAAAATTCAAAGGAGGCTTTTTCGTAAAGCATGGCAACCTTTTTCAATAACGCAACCCTTTCCTACAACGGTATCACCACAACTTCCAACACAGTGCAGGGGGAACTGGTCCAGGTTCTGTCGGTCACCAAAACCCCGGTAAACGAGTCTTATCGTCCCGGTGACACCATCACCTACGTGGTCAGCATCACTAATTCGGGCACCGCAGCCTTTTCGGGGCTCACCATCACCGATGACCTGGGTTCCTATCCCTTTGGCACCGGAGACTCCCGGGTCCCCCTGACCTATGTGGATGGCAGTTTACTTTATTACGTTAATGGTGTTCTGCAGGCTGCACCGGTATCCGCCGGCGGTCCTCCCCTGACCATCAGCGGCATCACCATCCCGGCAGGCGGAAACGTCACCCTGATTTACGATGCCACCGTCAACCAATACGCCGATCCCACGGTGAATGGCACCATCACCAACACCGTTTCGGTGGATGGCACCGGGCTTTCGGAAACCCTGACCGATTCGGCCACCGTGTCCGCCGGTAACCGGGCCAACCTGACCATCACCAAATCCCTGAATCCCACCACTGTAGCTGAGAATGGCCAGCTCACCTACACTTTCCAGATTCAAAATACCGGTAACCTTCCGGCTATGGCCACCGATGACGTGGTTCTGACCGATGTTTTTGATCCCCGATTGGAAAACATTACGGTCACCTTCAACGGGCAAACCTGGTCTTCCCCCGCAAACTACACCTACGATGCCGCCACCGGGGTCTTTACCACGGTTTCCGGCCAAATTACCGTCCCTGCCGCCACCTACACCCAGGATGATACCGGAAATTATATTCTTGTTCCCGGTGTCAGCACCCTGGTGGTCACCGGCACGGTATAACCGACTTCAAAAAGCAGTCGACATTTTTGTCGGCTGTTTTTTATGGAACTTTTTGGGATCTGTGTTCGTCATAATGAAAACACCTTTCCGAAAGGATATCCGATATGAAGCGGTTTGTTTCTCTTTTCCTGTTTCTTTCATGCCTTTCCCTTTTTGCTTCCTGCGACACCAGCCGGGAAGTCTCCATTGATACCGCCGAGCCGCCACCCAGCATTGATGAATTGGTATCCGAACCGCCGGTTTTGATGATTGAAGATGGTGAGCAGACCATCACGCTTCGTTCCGGCAATGGCGAATGGTCTTACCACATCGGAAACGGAAAGTGGGCCTCCTCCAATTTTTGCGGTGCCCATCCCCTGGATAACATCCATACCCCCGATCCCGTTCCCCTTTCGGATAATTCGGTTGCACTTGCCTTCGACCTTCTTCCCGATTCAGTGACGGTTCTCTGCTGGCCTGACACCGACCTTGGCAACACCGAGTCATCCCCCTCTGAAGTCCCGGTCACCAACTTCACTTTCTCATCCAAGCCGGGAAGCTGGATCTACGAAATCACCGCCCGTTGGGAACAGTCGGATAACAGAAACTATCATGGGCATGCATCCTACGCTTTCTATGCCGTCTTCCAATAAGAATCTATGTAATTTCACCCGCAAAGTCAGGCTTTGCGGGTGCTTTTCTATCTTGTTTTTCTGTTTTTGTTTTTTACTTTTGCTTCCCTTGCCCCATCCCCCTGGGCAATAGCAGGAAATTCATTCACAGAATTTGCCGTTGGTTGAATGTTATAGGTGCCAAATCCGTTCACCAATCCCGACACGCTCTGGGGATTGGTATCCACCACCTTCATGGAAGGGTCAATCTGGGCTTTCCACTTTTTGTTGCTTTTTTCTTTCATCTTTTCTCCTTTCCCGGCATCTACCGGACAAGAATACTTTTCCCGGCTAAAAAGAAGATATACAAACAGTTTCTTCCGTTTTTCCCTCGATTTACTTGACGCAATACGGTGTATATGATAAGATAAGGATAACATAAATAAAAAAAGGAGTTATTCGTATGGATCAGCATAATCGAGTATTTTGTGTGATTTCCCACACCCATTGGGACCGGGAATGGTACATGCCCCTGGAAAACTTCCGTCATCGTCTGACTGACCTGATGGACCGTTTGCTCCTTATTCTTGCCGAACAGCCTGATTACATCTTCCATCTGGATGCCCAAACGGTGGTTTTGGAGGACTATCTTGCGGTACGCCCTGGAAAAAAAGCCCTTCTGATGGAATATATTGCCAATCGCCGCATCATCATCGGCCCCTGGTATCTGCAAAACGACTTCTACCTAACCAGCGGCGAATCCACCATCCGAAACCTGTTGGAAGGGAAAAAGCTTTGCCGGGAATTCGGAGGATGCTCCAAGGCGGGTTATGCCGCCGACCAGTTTGGTAATCCCTCCCAGCTGCCTCAGATTATGCGGGGTTTTGGATTTGACAACTTCATTTTTGGTCGCGGCATTGCCCGCTATCACCTAGATGAAAAAGGCAACGCCGTCTCGGAACCCACCCCCACCGAATTCATCTGGCGCGGTGCCGACGGCACCGAAGTATTGGCCATTCACATGCGGCATTGGTATAACAATGCACAACGTTTTTCCGCCGATATCGATAAAGCCACCAAGCACCTTTCCCAGATTGCCGCTCTTTATGACAACGAATTTACCCTGACCCCCTACCTTCTCCTGATGAACGGTGTTGATCACCTGGAAGCCCAACCCGATATTATTGAAATCACCGAAAAGGTGCAGGAGCGCCTGCCGGAGGGTCAATATTTTCTGCAGTATAACCTGGACGACTACGTGGAGGCGGTGGCTGACTATATTGCCGAAAAGGGCATTACCCCCGACGTGGTGGAAGGTGAGCTCCGCCAAAGCTTTGATATTACGGTTCTTCAGGGAACCCTTTCCTCCCGGGCTTACCTGAAAACCGCCAATGCGGAAACCCAGGCCCTGTTGGAAAATCGTTTGGAGCCCCTGTACGCCATGATGGAAGCCCAGGGCATGAAGGGTATTTACCCCAAGGACCAACTGGTCTACACCTGGAAAAACCTGATGCGCAACCATCCCCACGATTCCATTTGCGGCTGCAGTCACGACGGTGTTCATGCTCACATGGAAAATCGCTACGCCGAAATGGCTGAATATACCGACGTCCTGCTCAGCCGAGGCATGCTCACCGCCGGGGAACACACCGCCCCCTTCCGCAAGGCGGAGGGCAAAAATTATCTGATCACCGTGGCGAATACTCTGTCCACTCCCCTGTCCGGCGCTGTTGAGGTGGATGTGAAGATTCTGGTGGAAGACGACCTGGAAGCCTTTACCCTGGTGGATGGCAGCGGCAAGGATATTCCCTTCCACATCCTTTCCAAGAAGGCCCGCACCACCAACGTCATGAGTCCCATCAACCTGCCCGGTGAGCTGGATATCTATGATTACAAGCTTCTCTTCGATGCAGGCGATGTAGCCCCCTACTCCTTCAAAACCTTCTGCCTGATTCCCGCCGATGTGATTCGGGCTCCTCTGCTGGCGCCCGCTGCCCTGCCTGCAAAGATTGAAAACGAAGTTCTTTCCCTTTCGGTGGAGGGTGATCGGGTAACCCTGACCGAAAAGGCCACCGGCCGTACCATCACCGACCTGATCCAACTGGAGGACGTGGCCGATGTGGGTGACTCCTACGGCTTCTACGGAGCCGATGATGAACCAATTCATCGCTCCCACTTCGGCGTTTCCTCCCGTGTAACCGAGTCCAATAGCCTGCGGCAGACCCTGGAAATCAACTACCTTTTACCCCTGCCTGCCGAATTTGATGCGGCATCGGGCAAGCG
>SVKS01000012.1 GCA_015068345.1 Oscillospiraceae bacterium | reverse complement strand
CAAGAAACGTTTGAAGAACTGTCAAAACTGGATATCTTCTAAGGAAGGGTTCTCAGTGCTGACGGGTTGACAACAAATTGCGTGCGTTGACAACAAGTTGACAACAAATTAGCAATGCTCCCTGAAGGAATATGAAGAGCTAATTAAAGGGAAATCCTTGCGAACAAGCTTAGATGAAGCTTGATGAAGAGCCATGAAGTTTGGGTGTTTCATTTCCCCACGATGAAGCCCCTGGATATGCCCAAGAAGGAAGAAGCTCCGGTTGCTGCCGCTCCCGCAGAAGAAGCCAAGCCCGAAGTCATCGACTTTTCCAAGGTGGAAATTGAGCCTCTGTTCCAGGAATTTGTGGACTTTGAAACCTTCTCCAAGTCGGACTTCCGCGCTGTGAAGGTCCTCAAGTGCGAAGCTGTGAAGAAGTCCAAGAAGCTTCTGCAGTTCACCCTGAATGATGGTACCGAAAACGAACGCACCATCCTCAGTGGTATCCATGCCTACTACGAACCCGAAGAGTTAGTGGGAAAGACCCTGATTGCCATCACCAACCTGCCCCCCAGAGCTATGATGGGTGTCGAATCCAACGGTATGCTCCTGTCGGCCATCCATACCGAAGAGGGCGAAGAAAAGCTCCATCTTCTCATGGTGGATGATCACATTCCCGCAGGTGCCAAGCTTTACTAATAATCAGTAATCAAAACTCTGTCGAATGATTCGTTCGGCAGAGTTTTTTCTTGAAATGGAACAGGAATATAGGAGAAATAGTCGGAATCGCTTGCTTGTAAATTCATAAAGCCTGTGTTATAATTTGGGCAACGAAGAGGGAAGGAGAAGTATCATGACCTCAAAAGAAATAATTAAAAGGTTGATTCACCACGATACGCCGCCACGTATTGGCTTTGACTTTCTCGATCGGTCGGACCTTACCGGATTTGGATCGAGGCGATATGTCAATTTGCCCGATAATCCTTATGATGCATGGGGGAAATATCCGGAACTTGAAAAACTGACCGGATTTAACGGTGAAACCCGACGGGATATGTTTGGCAATATCTACGGCCGGTTTGAAGGGAAAACCAAGGGGGAATGTATCCGTGGTGCCATTCAGGATTGGGAGGATTACAGCTATCCGATTCCCAAATTTGACCCTGCCTATCGGGAAGAACTGCTTCAAAAGAATCTGACAGCGTGTGATCAATACGTTTTTGTATCCGGTGGATCTCTGTTTTCTGCTTTACGGGATGCAAGATTGATCTCCAATGCCCTGGCTGATACCATTACCGACCCGGACGCGGTAACCGATTTTATGGAAAAGATCTCTGACCATGAGGTTGCTGTAATTAAGAGCCTGGCGGGCTGTGGCATTGACGGCTGGTTTTTGGGGGACGATTGGGGAACCCAGGACCGGACATTGATTTCGCCGGAGTCCTTCCGGGAGCTTTTCAAGGGTGCGTATAAAAAGGTTTGCGATGCGGCTCACGAAGTGGGAATGGATGTGATCATGCATTCCTGCGGCTACAACTACGCCTTTCTTGAGGATCTGATTGATGCGGGTATGGATGGATTCCAGTTCGATCAGCCCGACGTTTACCCCACTGAAGTGTTGGCAAAGGAATTTGCCAATAGGGTGATGTTCCACTCCCCGGTGGATATTCAAAAGGTGCTTCCCACGGGAAATCGGGAACTGATTGAAAGCCGTGCGTTGGAGATGTGCCATCTGTTCCGGGAAGCGGGTGGTGGCTGGATCGCAAAGGACTATCCTTCTTACCAGGATATCGGTATCGACCCGGTGTGGGCCAAGTGGGCGGAAGACGTAATCGTCGAAAACTGCAGGCTTTAAAAACTACAAGTCTGAAAACACTCTGTCAAACAATTTCCTGGCAGGGTGTTTTTTATGAGAGATGGAAGGGATTTTATAGATTCCTCTTTTCGGGGGGATCAAAATTGTTCTGCAGTATGAAGTATTGACGATAAACCCTCTTTTTGCTATAATGAGCCAAAGATGAATTGGTTTTTATTGAAAAGGGAGAAAATGTTACAATGGGACGAACTCAGGTACGCTGTCACGGGGATGAAACCAGATTTGAAGTGCTGGCCAATTTTGTGTATGAGCACTATGGCAAGTCGGTGAAATACATAGCAGACGTGGCCGGCGGTCAGGGAATGCTAGCAAAACTCCTGAACAAGAAATTCAACTACGTTACCGAAGTCATTGATCCCCGGGAATACAGCGTCAAGGGGGTGGAACGCAGGGTATGTGAATATACGCCGGATATGGCTTCCTATTATGATCTGATCATCGGTCTGCACCCCGACGAAGCTACCCGACCGGTGGCGGAAAGTGCGTTTGAAAGGCCGACTATCCTGGTCCCATGTTGTAATTTTTGGGACAAAACCCGAAAACTGGGATCAAAGGCCATAGCAGAAGATATTGCATTGTTTTATGAAAAAAATGGAATTTCCTATAAAATGGAGACCCTTCCCATGAAATATCCCAACGTGGTGGTATATACCTTTGGGAAAAAATAAACGGACGGGAAGAAATCGGATCCCCAAGAGGGGATATTGTGAAGGAGAAAAAGTATGAGTCAACGTCGTATCGCGATTTGTCAATGGTGTGCACCGGTAGAAGGTCCCGATGTGTGCCGCTTTGCCGCCGAAGCCGGTTTGAACGGTGTGGAACTGGATATCGGGCCTTTGGATCAGGAAATGCCCATGACCGACCCGGCTGTCCGGGAAAAATATCTTGCCGAAGCCGAAAAGTACGGTATCCGTTTCCCTTCCCTGGCTTTGAACGTATTTGGTGGGGACTATACCATGCTGCGTGCCTGGAGTGATCCCCGGTCGGAAATGACCCGGCATATTCTGAAAAGTGGTGTCATGACCGCCGCCGCCATGGGAATTCCCATTCTACAGGTGCCAAGCTTTGGGGAAAATGCCATGAAGACTCGGGAAGATATGGCGATCACCGCCGAATATCTTCGCTATGCTGCCCGTATTGCCCAGAAATTCCGGGTGACCGTCGGTACCGAAAATACGTTGACCGCTGCCGAAAACCGAATTCTCCTGGCCATGGTGGGAGAACGCAACTGCAAGGTCTATTTTGATAACGAGAATATGGTATTCTTCCGGGGAGAGGATCCTGTGGATATGATCCGCACCCTGGGAAGTGCCATTTGCGAGCTCCATCTGAAGGATGGCACCGAAGAAACTCTCTCCTGCCGTCCCCTTGGGGGCGGAAATGCCCGGGTGGCGGAGTGTGCCGAAGCCCTGAAGGAAATTGATTACAAGGGTTGGCTGGTTCTGGAAAACAACTATGCCGGAGAAGGGGCTGTGGAAGCGGTAAAGCGTGACGTGACCTTCCTGCGTGAAGCTGGTTTATAAGGAGCGGTTATGCAAGCCTATTTATTCGTGCATTTTCGGGAAAAGTCCACCCCGGATGGAGAACAGGTATATTTTGGCGTCAGCAAGGATGGATTCCATTGGGATGCCATCAACGGTGGCACCCCGGTTCTTTGGGCGTACCACGGAGACAAGGGTGTCCGGGATTTCACCATCGTCCGGTGTGAGGACAAGTTCCGTATCATTGCCACCGACTTGAGCTTGTCTTATGGTATGCGGGGAAAGTACCACCATGATTGGGAGGAGATTTCCCGAAACGGCAGTAAATGCCTTTCCCTGTGGGAGTCGGAGGATCTGGTAAACTGGTCGGAGCAAAGCCTGATCAAGCTCGGGGACGAGAATTTCGGGTGTCTGTGGGCTCCGGATATTATTTTTGACAAGGAAAAGGGGGACTACGTCCTCCACTGGTCCAGCAGTCACGCCGATAATGAGTATGGCTTCAAGGGCATTTTCTACACCCGTACCCGGGATTTCAAAGCTTTTGCCAAACCGGAACTCCTGTACCGAAAGTCCGACAGCGGTGTCATCGACTCCGCCCTTTACGAAGAGGATGGCCGGTACTATATGTTCCTGAAAAGCGAAAAGGATCCCGCCAAGATCATCATGGTGGAATCCGATTCGGTTACTGGTCCCTACAAGCGGGTGGAAGCCTTTGACGAAAGCATGAAGGATGTGGAATCCGGTCTTTATGAAGCTGCCACCGCCGTGCGTCTGGAGGATGGACGCTGGTGCTTGTTTTTGGATTACTATGGTGTTCCCGGGGAGGGGCAGGGCTACGTGCCTTTCGTAGCTGAAAGCCTGGCAAGCGGTTGCTTCCGTCGGGCAGACGAGGAGTTTTCCTTCCCATACGGCTTCAAACACGGCACCATCCTTCCCATTACCCTGGAAGAGTATGAAAGAATCAAAACCCACGATTTTACCGACCACGGCTGGCAATAAGGAGAAAAATGATGAAAAAGATCGCAAATGAAGTTACCGTTGATAAGGTACGCATTCAGGATTCCTTCTGGTCCACTCTGCAGGAGCGGGTCATCCGGGAGGTGATCCCCTTCCAGGAGAAGGTCCTTAATGACCAGGTGGAAGGAGTTGCCAAAAGCCACGCCATTGAAAACTTCCGTATTGCCGCCGGGCTTGCGGAAGGGGAGTTTTACGGTATGGTGTTCCAGGATAGCGATGTGGCAAAATGGCTGGAGGGGGTGGCATACTCCCTGACGGTGAAGCCCGATCCCGAACTGGAAGGACGGGCAGACGAGATCATTGAAATCATCGCCAAAGCCCAGCAGGATGACGGATACCTGAATACCTTCTTCACCATCAAGGAACCGGAACACCGTTGGCAGAATCTGCATGAGTGCCACGAGCTTTATTGTGCCGGGCACATGATGGAGGCGGCGGTGGCCTATTACCAGGCCACCGGCAAAACCAAACTCCTGGAAGTCATGGAACGGATGGCCCAGCATATCATCAGTCGTTTTGGGGAAGGTAAGGGAAGAGGCATCCCCGGCCACCAGGAGGTGGAAATTGGCTTGATGAAGCTCTACCGTGTCACCGGCAAACCGGAATACAAGGACATGGCCCGTTTTTTCCTGGAAGAGCGGGGGAAGGATCCCGACTATTTCTACAAGGAGAAGGTGCGTCGTGGCTGGTCTCATTGGGGCCCCCACAACGAGGACCGGATGGACGTTTCCTACAATCAGGCCCACAAGCCCATTTATGAGCAGACCCGGGCGGTGGGGCATGCTGTCCGTGCTGCCTATATGTATACCGCCATGGCGGATCTTGCGGCGGAGGATGGAGATGATAAGCTCTATTCGGCCTGCAAGACCCTGTGGGACAACATTGTCAATCGGCAAATGTATATTACCGGCGGGGTCGGTGCCACGGTGGAAGGGGAGGCCTTCTCGGAGGATTACCATCTGCCCAATGACACGGTCTACGCCGAAACCTGTGCCTCCATCGCCATGGTCTTTTTCGCCAAGCGGATGCTGGAAATGGAAGCCGACGGACGCTATGCAGATATTCTGGAAAAAGAGCTTTACAACGGCACCATCAGCGGTATCCAGCTGGATGGAAAACGGTATTTTTACGTGAATCCCCTGGAGGTCAACCCCGGTATTTCGGGGAAGGTCTTTGGCCATAAGCACGTCCTGCCCGAAAGATCGGGCTGGTATGCCTGCGCCTGCTGCCCTCCGAATCTGGTGCGCATGGTCACCGCCATGGGATCCTATGCCTGGACCGAAAACGAAACCACACTCTTTTCCCATCTGCTGGTGGGACAGAAGGCATCCCTTTCCCATGCCGATATTACGGTGGAAAGCGCCTACCCCTGGGAGGGAAAGGTAACCTATCACGTGGAGCCGAAAAGTGAGAAGTTTACCCTGGCCATCCACCTGCCGGGCTACGTGAAGCCCGGGAAGGCCAGCCTGACCGTGAATGGGGAAGCGGTGGATGCGGCATCCATCCTGCAAAAGGGATACCTGTATATCAACCGCTCCTGGAAATCCGGGGACGAGGTGGAGCTTACCTTCGACCTTGCAGTACGAAAGGTGTTTGCCAATGGCAAGGTCATGGAAAACGCCGGCAAGGTGGCTATTCTCCGGGGACCCATCGTCTATGCCTTCGAAGGGATAGACAATGGGGAGGATATCCAGAACCTGCGGATTCCCCGGGAGCTTTCTGCCAAGGCGGAGCTTTGCACCGAAGGGACTTTGGCGGGCAACGTGATCCTGCACATCACCGGACGGCGCATGGTTACCGATGGGGAACTTTACAGCGAAATCCGACCCATCAAGCGCCTGGCCAACATGGTGGCGGTACCCTACTACGCCTGGGGCAACCGGGGCGAGACCCAGATGCGGGTCTGGATGCTGGAAGACGATCAATAAGCGAAATCGGCCTGTCGCTTGCGGCAGGCCTTTTGTTATGTTATAATGAGGAAAAAAGGTACAGGGGGGAGAAGTATGCTGTATCTCAAGGAAGCCAACCTGCAGGATGCAAAAGCGGAATATGAATTTGTGAGGGAGCTTCCCGCGGATGAAAACGGATTTACCAACAGGTGGCATGGCTGTGATTGGGATACCTTTATGGAAAAGGCTCTTCCCGAAATGCTGGATTATGCCATGGGGAAGAATCTTCCGGAGGGATTTGTGCCCGAAACCTTCTACTTTTTGTGGAATGACGATGTGATTGTTGGGGAATTCCGCATTCGACATTATCTCTGTGACTCCCTTCGGACGGGAGCCGGTCACATCGGTTATTATATCGGGAAGGAATTCCGGGGGAAGGGATATGCCAAGGAAGGACTTCGGCTGACCCTCCTGAAAGCAAAGGAGATCGTCCCGGAGGAGGAAATCTATCTGCGGGTCAATAAAAACAACCCCGCCTCTCTGCGTGTTCAGCTCCATAATGGGGGTTATATCGAGGGAGAGGATGAAGACAAGTACTATGTTCGGATCCGAAAAGACGGAATTGCGGAGGAGGGAATGCTTTGATCAAGGTCGTATTATTGGATATTGACGATACCCTGTTGGATTTCCAGGGGTACGTAAAGGAATCCCTGCAGGAAGGGTTTCGGGAATTCAATTTGGGTGAGTATCACGAAGGGGTCTACGCCACCTTCACCAGGATCAATACCGCCCTGTGGCACGAGATCGAGGAGGGAAAGCTGACCATCCCCGACCTTCGTCGGGTTCGTTGGAATCGTATTTTCGGGGAATTGGGCGTTACCTATGATGGGGCTGCCTTCGAGGATTATTTCCGTGGCCGGCTCTTTCACAGTGCCATCCGGGTGGAGGGAGCCATGGAGCTTCTGGAATACCTGTATGGACGTTATATCCTGGCGGTTGCCAGCAATGGCCCCTACGCCCAACAGGTGAACCGCCTGAAAAACGGTGGTATGCTGGACTGTTTCACCGGGATTTTCGTGTCGGAGAAGATTGGGGTATCCAAGCCCGCCCCGGCCTTTTTCGATGCTTGCATGGCAGAACTTAACGAAGGGAGAGTCGACCCCATCCTGCCGGGAGAGGTCCTGATGGTGGGGGACTCGGTGTCCTCTGATATGAAGGGTGCCATCGGGTACGGCATGAAGACCTGCTACTTCAATCGCTTCGGCAAGGGCTTGCCGGAGGGGATGACGGTGGATTACGAAATCACCCATCTTGAGCATCTTATAGGGTTGATATAAATAACGATTCGGTATATAGGGAAGAATGCCTGGGTTCACGATAAGATGAAACCAGGTTTTTTTAAAAAATCTCAAAAACTTTGCGACCTTTTTGTGACTCGATGCGACTTATATAGAAAAGGGGGTATACCTGTGATGAAGTATGGAAAGAGAATGATTGCCATATCGATGGCCGTCATCTGTGTGATGGGATTCCTTGCGGCTTGCAAAAAGGAGAACGCCCAAAAGGTGACGTTTGATCCGCCGGAGGAAGAAAGAATTGAAACAGAGACCGAAACCCAGATGGCGGCAGAGGATGAAATCCTGCCCCTGACCGGGGATTTCCGGGTGGGTGGAGTGATCGGACAATCGATTTCTGCCTCTTTTCGGGATTATGAGAAAGCCAGCGGTGTGACGGTGGAGGAGGTAGAATATGAAACTCTGGAAGCCCTACTGGATGGGGCAAGAAAGGGTGAATTTGACCTGCTGCAAAGCAATTACACCGATCTTGCCATGATGCTTGGGACAGAGGGTATGCTCCTGGATATGGGGGGCGTTTTGAAAGAATATTTGGAAAATGACACCGACTACTATACCAACGTCCTGGAAGCCGGGCGGGTGAACGGGGAACTCCTGATGGTCATACCCTGTTTCAATCTGACAGGGATTCGGGTGCCTGAGGCGGCTTACGAAAGCTATGGTAAGCCGTTTGAAACCTGGGATGATGTGTATACCTTTTACGAAAGCCTTCCTGCCGAAGCACGGAGCCTGAAGGGTGGTGGAGGAGAACTGGATTCATTCATCATGCCCCTTTTGGATTGGCGTGTGATGACCGAAGAGGGGCTTGCATCCCTGACGAACAACCGAGTAAATCAGCAGATGGCATTTTACCAAAAGATAACAAACGATTGCGAGCAAAGCCAGAAGTACCTGGATAACAAAACAGTGGAGAAAGATGGAAGCAATTCTCTGTTTGTCATTTATGACGATGAATTTTTCCGTTTTGACGAATTGACGAAGGCCAATCGGGTTGCCCTGGAAGGATTGGGGGATCGGCTGAGCTCGAACCCCGGGGAGGAGGCCATCGTAGTACCCTATCCCGGGCATAATGGCCTTTCCATCAGGGGAATGTGTTACAGCCTTGTGAAAAACGGAGTCGGTCATCCCCAGGCGGCGGCATATCTCCAATGGCTTTACTCGGAGGAGGGACAGAATGCCTACCGGGGGACCTCCTACGGTTCGCCGGGCAGCTACAGTATGGGGTTTTGGACCCGAAAGGATGCGGCTGAGTATTATCTCGGTTGGATCGGAAGCGACGGCGAGGTGACCCGTGCAATGGCCATTGAAAAAGGAGAACCGATTCTTGCGGCGGCGGATTGTCTCACGGCGGAGCCGTCTTCGGAACTTGCCATGAGTATCAGTATGGCCGTAGGTGCCAGACTTCGGGGTACCGGCAGTATTCGGGAAACCATCGAAACCTATAGCGTAGATAACGTGTATCCCTTTATTCGGCAGTGTATGGAGGAGGGAATCCTTGATAATCCGGAGCCCCGGACTGTAGAATCCTTTGACGATTGGGGAGACTTTTTGCAAAAGGTTCTGCGACTCTACTATCAGAATATGGGGCACGTTCCCCAATAAGGAGGATAATACATGAAAAAAACGAGAATAACCGCTTATATATTGGTGGTGCTTCTTTTCCTGAGCCTGTTTGCCGGATGCAGTGGGGAAGAAGAGGATGGCAAGGACGTCTTGTCCTTGCCCCAGGCCGACCAGGGGACAAGCTACACTTCCCGCCTGGTTTACCGGAGCCAGGAGCCGCTCATTGGATTGGAGAAAACCGGGGCGGAAGTCTGGCTCTATGGGGATGGGCAGAGAGCCCTTCTGGGGGAAGGCTATGAACCCGGAGCATTTGAAGTAAGCGAAACCGGGCCTGACTCCAAGTCGGTGGTGGTTGGGGAAAACGCCTGGAGCATCACCGAAACGGGAGAGGTACAACATAATAGCAAACCGGTTACTCTGCCGGATGACGCATACTATACCCCCATGGGCTTCTGGAAAATAGAGGAGGCCGATTATCTTGCCGTCCTTCGCCGGGTGTACGATTCGGTGGAGATTGAAGTGGTCCTTGAAAACGATCTGCTTCTCTACCCTCTGGGGGAAGCGCTGGGAACTCCGGTTTGGGTGGAGGAGATTCTGCCTGGAGGCAGCATTACCTGCCACCGGGAGGGATGGAATTATTACGTTCAGGATGGGAATCTTTTCAGAACCGATGGGAAAGCCCTGGAAACTCTTGGGAATCTCGCGGGTTACGGTATTCGGTCGGTGGAAATCCGGGATCTTTTGCCGGTGGGAAAGGATCTTCTGGTGCTCACCGGGGATATGCTGATCCTGCTTGCGGGGAGTGAGGAAACCGAATCGGTCTCAAAGCCCGAAGCAGGCACCGGAACGGTGGTGGTGGGCGCCTTTGGGGCCGACCACATTTTCGAAAACATGATCACCCAGTATAATCTTTCCTCGAAAAACAAAATCGAAGTGAAGTATTTTGATAGCCAAACCTCCCTGAATCTTGCGGTGCTTTCGGGGGAGGTGGATATGGTGGTGAGCTTCGCCGGGGATTCCCTGATCCACATGGCCAAGCAGGGGTATTTGATTCCGGTGGAGGACCTGATTGGAGATTTGCTGAATTCGGGCGGTTTCTTCGATGGGGTGTTGGATGCCCTTCGGCTGGATGGTAAGGTCACCCTCATCTGTCCCATGTTTGAAAGTGGGGGCATGATTTTGCCCAAGCCGGTCATGGATAAGGTGGGGAAAATCGAAACCGTAGCAGAGCTCATTGACGTTTTGGAGGGGCTGAACAGCAAAAATTTCTATAAGCAACATACCAGGGAAATCGCCATGAACAATTTCATTTTCAATGGCATGAGTGCCTGGGTGGACCTGGAAAAGGGAACCTGTAATTTTGAAGAGGATAGCTTTGTGGACCTTCTGAAGCTGCTGCAGAACTATGCCAAAGATCAGGACGAGGTGTTTGCCAACAACGCACCTGACAAGGCCATATTTGTCCCCTTCCGTCAGATTACCATGTTTTCGCTGATTCAGGATGTAAATCATATTTTCTACAACGATGGTAAAAGTGAAACCGCCACCTATAAATACGGAACCGAAGGGGTTCTGTTTCCGTCACCTACCCAGCCCGGGGAAGGGTATCCCATCAAACCCCGAAATCTCTTTGGGGTGCTGGCAAGCAGTGACGCGAAGGGGAGTATTACCGATTTTCTGGAATGGATGCTTTCGGAGGAGGTGCAGGCGGAGTACAACGACCGTGCACCCTACGAAGGGTTTGGCATCCCCGTTCGACGGGACGTGGTGGAAAACTGCATTGAAGAGTGGTTGAAGCCCAAAGAGGGCATCTATTACGGAATCAGCGAGGAGGAACGCCGCCAGGGTTATTTCGACACGCTGGCGGTGTTGGACCAGGCTGACCACCTGAGCGGCAGCTTCTATTACGATATATATAACATTGTCCAGGAGGAAGCGGCGGTATTTTTCGCCGGGGACAAGGATGCCGAAACCACCGCAGCCCATATCCAGAGCCGGGTATCCATCTTCCTTGCGGAACAGAGCTGATTACCAAAAGCGGGAAAGTTTTTACTTTCCTGCTTTTCTTTTCTATTGGTTTGTGATATGATAGAAAAAACGGATATACATATCGGAGAAGACAAGATGAAAAGTAACAGGATAATCATATCTTTAGTAATTATTGTGATACTGTTCGCAGGATTGATTGTTTCTTGTGATTATCAAGAAGTGCGTTCCCGAAAGGACATGATTGAACTACCAATGGAAACAGAAACTGTCGAGATGAATTCTCGTAGCGTGTTCGAAAGCGAAAATGGACTTAAACGAATCACGTGTTCGGAAGATGTTCTTATGATAGATGAGTATGGAAAACAGTCAATTCTGAATCTGTACCATTCTGAAGAAGGAAAGATTGTGCCGGAAGAAGTCTATTTTTCTTACTCGATTCAGTTGGAAGATGAAGAATATGTACTCTTGAATGATCGCCTATTATGTGATGAAGAAGAGATTGAGTTACCGGAAGATAATGGCTGTTATTTTCCACTTGGATTTTGGGTGTGGGAAGAGGTGCCATATCTTGCGGCAATCAAGATTGTATATGACAGTGTCGATATAGACATTCCGGTATCGCAGGAGTTTATGTTATTTCCACTTGGGAGAATGCTTGGGAAGCCAATCGTTGTCAATGAAATAAATGCGGATATTGCGCCTGTTGGATATGACGGAACCTGGAATTACTGGGTGAAAGCGGGGATGCTGTGCCGGACCGATGGGGAGGTTATACAAGAACTTGGACATCTAAGTCAATATGGTGTAGACAACTTGAAATCCTTTGCGGTAGTGGGAGACACCATTCTGCTGGTAGCCGAAAAAATGGTGATTGTATTGGAACAGGGGGAAGCAGAAACGCAATCGGAAAAAGGTTCTTCGTTAATCATGGGAGCTTTTGAAGCGCAACCCGATTTGAAGGAGCTTATTGCAGAATTTAATTTGAATTCTGAAAGCAAGATTATCATCAAGGAATTTCAGAATCAGGTGCAGCTGAATCTTGCGGTTCTGTCCGGGGAGGTGGATATGATTGCGGGGGGCAATGGGGAAGCATTGATGAAATTTGCCAAACAGGGATATTTGGTTCCTATGGACGACCTGATCGGCGATGTATTGGAATCTGGTGCTCTGTTTGAAAATGCCGTTAAGGCATTGGAAATCAGCGGAAAAACCTACCTGATATTTCCTTCCTTTAGGATCATTGGTATGATACTACCGAAATCGGTGGTTGAAGAGATGGGAGAACCACAATCGATATCTGCACTGATCCAAGTGTTAGATACTCTGGAGGATCAGAGTTTTTACCGGAGAAGTACCAGAGAGTTTGTTATACGCTACTTCTTCATGAATGGAATCGATGAATGGGTGAATCTGGAACAGGGAAGCTGTAGCTTTGAGACCGAAAGTTTTTTGGAGCTGCTGGCATTTGTGAGCAGATATGCCGCAGATAAGGACGAGATGCAAGCAAACAAAGCCGATGATCCTTCACTGTTTTCACCCTATCATGAAATCAATAGAGCCATAAGTGACAACTTGTATATGCAATATGAAATAAATGGTACGGGAAAGCCATTCAGCAAATACAGTGTAGAGGGTTCATTGATTCCCCTTCCAACACAAAAAACATCAGGATTTGCTTTTGATGCAGAAGAATATTTTGCAGTATTGGCTTCAAGTAAAGAAAAAGGATTGGCAGAAGTATTTATCCGCTGGATCCTTTCGACGGAATACCAAAGAAAACACGCAGAGAAAGTAAACGTTTCCTATGGCATTACCATTAGAAAGGATGTTTATGAGGAGCTGACGCAAAAGTGGATGGAAGAATTTATTGCCAACTCTTCCTATCCGGAGGAAGAAGCGAGAAGAATGGCAGAGTGCGTATATATGGACGTCTATCAATACGCAGAAAGGGCAGACCACGTAACCGGCACGTTCTATCGGGATATTTTCAACATTATTGAAGAGGAAACAGCACCTTATTTCGCCGGGGACAAGGATGCCGAAACCACCGCAGCCCATATCCAGAGCCGGGTATCCATCTTCCTTGCGGAACAGAGCTGATTACCAAAAGCGGGAAAGTTTTCACTTTCCCGCTTTTCTTTTCTATTGGTTTGTGATATGATAGGGACAAATCAATCGATCGGGAGGCAAAGCTTATGGCCAGTACCGCAAAACAGAAAATTTGGGATTTTTATAATATCAAACCCGGTGCTCCCATCTTCAAAAAGGAGTTTGGGTACTACGTTCTTGACCGCTGGATCGGGGAGGGCTACCTGAAACCCCGGAGCGAGGTGGCGGATTACGACAAGTACCTGCGGGAGCTTTTCGATTACGACGAACCCATGGTACACAATCTGGGAGGCCTCGGCTGGTGCGAAGCCGCATTTATCCCCGCCTTTGAGGAAAAGATTTTGGAGGACCGGGGAGATTGCGAACTGGTGCAGGATTTTGCCGGGCGGGCGCTTCTCTGCTTCAAGGGTCGGCGGCAGGGCTTCATGCCGGAGTACGTGGACCATCCGGTGAAGGACATGAAAACCTTCGAAGAAAACGTAAAGTGGCGCCTGGCGGTGGAGGCCCCGGGCCGCATGGCTGGGGAAGCGAAGGCAGCATTGGCCGCCAAAGCCGCCCGGGAGGATGGCAAGGTGGTGGTCCAGCAGACCATCGGGGGCTATATGTACCTGCGTAGTCTTATCGGGCCGGAGGATCTGCTTTACGCCTTCTACGATGACCCCGAACTGATCCATGCCTGTATGAAAGCTTGGTTGGAGCTTGCGGATGCGGTGGTGGCCGAGCACCAGAAGGTGGTGGACCTGGACGAGCTCTTTTTGGCGGAGGATATCTGCTACAACGGGGGCTGTCTGATTTCCCCGGACATGATGCGGGAATTCCTCTTCCCCTATTACCAACAGCTCATTGAAAATACCCGCAAGCGCAACGGCGGGCGGACATTGCACATTCAAATTGATACCGATGGCCGGGCGGATGGCGTGATCGACCTTTACCGGGGGATCGGTATGGATTACATGAGCCCCTTTGAGGTGGCGGCGGGATGCGACATTGTGGGAGTGTCCCAAAAGTACCCCGACCTGCGGCTTTCGGGCGGCATCGACAAGCGCAAGATTGCCGAAGGGGGCGACGCCGTTAAGCGCCATCTGGAAGCCATTTTGCCTCCCCTGCGGAAGCGGGGCGGCTTTATCCCCACCTGCGACCACGGGGTGCCGGAGGAAACCAGCTTCGAAAACTATATGCTCTACCGCAAACTCATGAAGGAATACTGTGACTAAGAATCAGGAGGACGTGACAATGGATCTTACCAAATTCTTTGATATTCCCGGGGAAAAGCCCCTGGACAATATGGTGACCGATGGGGGCTTCTGCGGCATTTTCCGCAGAATTGCCTGCATTGGCGACAGCCTTTCCTCCGGTGAATTCGAGGGGATCAACGCCGAAGGACAGAAGACCTACCACGACTATTTTGACTATTCCTGGGGTCAGTACCTGGGCCGCATGGCGGGCAGTACGGTACTCAATTTCTCCCGGGGCGGCATGACCGCCAGGGAATACTGCCTCACCTTTGCCGAAGCCAACGGCTACTGGGATCGGGACAAGGCCTGTACCGCCTACATCATCGCCCTGGGTGTGAACGATATATTCAATCAGCACCAGGAGATGGGTTCGGTGGAGGATATTGATTTCGAGAACTACAAAAACAACAAGCCCACCTTCGTAGGCTACTACGCCCGTATCATCCAGGCATACAAGCGCATTCAGCCCGATGCCAAGTTTTTCCTGGTGACCACCCCCCGGGGTGGTCGGGACGAAGCCCTTGGGGATGCACTGACCGAAACCATCTACAAGCTTGCCGAAGTCTTCGACAACTGCTACGTCATCGATCTGCACAAGTATGCTCCGGTGTACGATGACGATTTCCGTAAAAAGTTTTTCTTAGGAGGCCATATGAATCCCATGGGCTATATGCTCACCGCAAAAATGGTGGCTTCCTACATCGACTACATCATCCGCCACAATATGACCGATTTCGCCCAGGTTGGCTTCATCGGTACCGAACATCAGTACAGGGAGGTATAGCATGAAAATTACGACGGAACAGGGCATTGATAGAAGTTATCTGCGTATTTCCGATCCCTGCTATCACTATACCTTCGGCTATTATTCCAATAATTCCTGGGTGGACGATCATCGCATCGTTTTATGCCGCTTTCTGGCAAAAGACCCTAAAAACGAAAACGATCGCTATGATGATCAGTTGGTGCTGGTGGATCTTGTAAAGAGAACTGAGGAAGTATTGGTCAAGGCAGCCGACTATGTGGTTTCGGGAACCAAGGTTTATTACGTTCTTGAGCGGGAAATATTGTACTGTTTTGATTTGGAAACCCGGAAAAACCACGAAATTCTACGATACAAGGGGATGGGGTTCCCTCACATGACCCGGGATGGGCGCTATCTCAACTGGCACCACACAGGAGAAGGGGAGGAGGGAAATTCCGGCATTCGTCTGGATCTTCAAACCGGGGAAGTTGTGACCATGTTCACCAAAAAGTTTGCCCCGCCCTTCCCTGTGGCAAATCACATGATGATCTCTCCCACCGACCCGGATACCATTTTCTTCTCCCACGAGGGGATCACCTTCTACGTATCCAACCGCCTGTGGATTGCGGAGTTGGGGAAGGAACCCCGGAACATCGCCAAGCAGAAGCTGAATGCCGACGGGGATCTTGGGGATTGCTATGGCCACGAATGCTGGGCAGCCGACGGAAAGGGACTCTATTTTGTGAAATATCCCTGCTCCCCTGAACCGCCCAGAGGGCTCTGCTACGTGGACATTGCAACCAACGAAGTGAAAATGCTCTTCTCAAAATATCCCTACTGGCACGTATCGGCGGATAACGGCGGGCGTTACCTGGCGGCGGATACCCAATCCGGCGAGCGGAGCTGTGTGTGCCTGGCGGATATGAAGACAGGGGAGGAGACCCTGTTGGCCGATTGCCGCATCAATTGGGTCCATCCTTGTCACCCGCACCCCCATTTCAATCCAGGCGATACCAGGATTGCCTTCCACGAACTGGATGACGAAGGCCAGGTGGTTGTGGGAATTATGGAGATCTAGAGGAGAAGCCAATGGCAAAAACAGAGAAAACCGAATTGACAGTCCTCTGCCTCCTGGAAGAGGATGGGAAAATCCTTCTGCAGGACCGGGTAAAAAAAGATTGGGCGGGCTATACCCTTCCCGGGGGACATGTGGAGCCTGGCGAAAGCTTCGTGGATGCCGTCGTCCGTGAAATGGAAGAGGAAAGCGGCCTGACCATTCTGGATCCCGTCCTTTGCGGAGTGAAGCAGTTTCCCATTGACGGAGGAAGGTATATTGTGTTCCTTTTCAAGGCAACCGCATACACCGGCACCCTGACCTCCTCGGAGGAGGGGGAGATGCATTGGATCAAAAAGGAAGAACTGTCGAAGGTCAACCTGGTCGATGACTTCTTTGAGCTAATGGACGTAATGGAGGAACCGGAAAAATCGGAATTTCAATACGTGATTCAAGACGGCAAATGGATTGCCTTGATCAAATAAAGGAGAGAATAACCATGAAAATTGAACGTGCTGCGAGTATTCCTTTGATTACCCACGACCCATTCTTTTCGGTTTGGTCGGCGGCTGACAAACTCAATGATGCCGATCTTGTGCATTGGTCGGGTATCCGGCAGAAGATCCGGGGCTACTTGGTGGTAAACGGGAAAACCTATTGCTTTATGGGGGATCCGGAATTCCTGGAAGCCCTGCCACAGGTAAGCCTGGACATAACCGCCACAAGTACCACCTACACCTTTGAAATCGAAGAGCTGACCTTCACCTGTCGGTTTACCTCTCCCGTGCTGCCTGGTGATCTGCTGTTGGCATCCCGCCCCTGCACCTATGTGGATTTTGGTGTGGAACGGAAAGTAGAAGCAGACGTGACCATTCACCTGGCCCTTTCTGCCGATTTGGTTCGGGAAAAGGCGGACAAGGTCATCGGCTTTGCCGGAAGTCAAAAGGGCTTCCACTATGGATCCATGGGCAAAGCCAAGCAGACCCCCCTTGGTGCCAGCGGGGATAAAGTCACCATTGATTGGGGTTATCTTTACGCCGCAAGCAAGGCCGATTCGGTGATTGTTTTCGACCACAAAAACGAACAGCTTTCGGTTGAGTTGCCCCTGGGAGGCGATGGGGAAGCTACCGATCTGATTCTGGCTTATGATGACCTGCTTTCCATCAACTATTTTGGAGCCTGGCGCAAGGCGTATTGGACCGAAACCTATCCCACCATTTTGGATGCCATTGGTGCCGCATTTGGTGACAAGGAAGAAACTCTGGCAAAGGCCGCGGCTTTTGATAAGGAAATTTATGACCGAGCCTATGCCGTTGGCGGGGAGGACTATGCATTCCTTTGCAGCATGAGTGTTCGCCACGTGATGGCCGCCCACAAGATCATCACTGACGAAGAGGGAAAGGTGATCTTCCTTTCAAAAGAAAACGATTCCAACGGCTGCATCGGCACGGTGGACGTGAGCTATCCTTCCACCCCTCTTTTCCTGCTCTATAACCCCGAGCTTGTGAAGGGAATGCTCCGTCCGGTGTTCCGTTTTGCCGATCTGGAGGTTTGGCCCTTTGACTTTGCCCCCCACGATGTGGGCCGTTACCCCTATGCCTGGGGGCAGGTTTACGGCCTGGACCGGGAAATGAGAGTGCAAGGGGAAGCCTTCAGCGTGGAGCAGGGGGCGGTGTATCCACCCTTCTACCTCTATCCTGCCGATAGCGGCATCTACGATTTCCGTTATCAGATGCCGGTGGAGGAATGCGGTAATATGCTGGTGATGACTGCCGCTGTTTGCCTTGGGGAAGGCAATGCGGAATTTGCCAAACCCTTCTGGCATCTGCTTTCTGCCTGGAAGGAATATCTGTTGGAATACGGGGTTGACCCCGGAGACCAGCTCTGCACCGATGACTTTGCGGGGCATCTGGCCCACAACGTGAATCTTTCCGCCAAGGCCATCATGGGTGTGGAAGCCTATGCCAAGCTGGCCGGGCTGATGGGTCTTGCCGAAGAGGCTGAAGTCTACCACGCCAAGGCCGTTGAAATGGCAAAGAGCTGGGAAAATCGTGCCAAAGCAGGGGACCACTACGCCCTGGCATTTGGCAATGAAAACAGCTGGAGCTTGAAATACAACCTGGTTTGGGACAAGGTCTGGGGTACCGGACTTTTCTCCGACGAGGTTTATGAAAAGGAACTGGCCTATTACGAAAAAATGACCAATGAGTACGGGGTTCCCCTGGATAACCGGGCGGATTACACCAAGAGCGACTGGATCCTGTGGTGCGCCGCCATGACCGAAAATGCCGGTCAGGCTGCCAAACTGATCGCCCCGGTGGCCCATTACCTGAAAACCACCACCACCCGGGTACCCTTCAGCGATTGGTACGATACCAAAACCGGAAAATACGTCCATTTCATGGGACGGAGCGTCCAGGGCGGCATCTTCATGCCGATTCTTGCAAAAAAATAACCGAAACAAATACAAAATGTCCTGCAAGGCGCACTTTTCGTGGAAGAGAGAATTGCAACTTGCAAGCTGCACAAAATACTGCACAATCAGTAAAATATACTTGACAATATATAAAATGTGTGCTACGATGAAGACGGAGAGTCTTGCACCCAAACGTCCGGAAAAGGGCATGGGGCAGTTTCACAAAAGGATGCTGATTGACCGCCGGGTGTCCGGCGGATGAAATTAAGCAAACGGTGTTTCCCGAAAGAAGATCGGAAGAAATTCAGATCAACCAAGGAAACACCAGAAAGAAGGGAATGACGCCATTGGTTGAAGCCATGATGCGTCCTTACCGAAGGGAAGCGGCAGAAACACTTCGGTAAGGGCAAAGGACCTGCCGTTTCTGCCGTCACAAAGAAACGAGGTTTATATGAAAACACGTTTTTACCGTACCCTGTCGCTTGTTTGCGTCCTGGTGCTGGTACTGAGCCTGTGCTCTGTTTTTAGTTTTGCCGAAGTTCCGGAAGCGGAGGCTACCGTCAGAGCAAATTATATCGGAACAGGAGAGGTATGCTCAACAAGAACCTACCTATATAACTCTGCGTCTCCGAGTAGCGGATATGTATTTAATGGGAATGTTCCTTTGAATACACCGGTAAAAATCCTTGACATAACCGGATCTTTTTATCATGTGGATGTGACCGTTAATGGAAGAGCGTATAACGGTTATCTTCTGAAAACTCATGTGGACGCATATTTCTTTTAGTAATACATCCGGTTGATCATAAAAGAGCAACTGGATATAAAAAGTAAACGGAAGTATATAGTTCCATCTCCCTGACTTGTTTGTCAAGACAGGGAGACGGACTATGTACATGGTATTTCCGTAAATGTTACATCATAGTCGGCGAGTAATGATATGGCATATCGAAAAAATATAAGAATGTTGTGTGCATCAAAAAAAGGCATAATTGTAACACTGGTATGTTTGAACCTTTTTCTTTGCTTGTTTCTTACTTCGTGTATGGGAAAATCTTACGAGGAGAATAAGGAACTTCAAAGCAGGGTATCTACTTACAACAACTACGTCGGTAACATTATCAACCTTGGTCTTGCCGAAAACGAAACCATTCTCGATGTCATTGAAGTGGATGGCGAGCTCCGTGCCACCATCGGAGTAGAAAATTGGGAAATAGGCGGAATCATTGTTTCAGGTGTGGCGGGAACTCCTTATATAACAGAACATCGATATTACGACATGGATTTCGTAGAGAATACAGAAAAACGGCAGAAAACGATTTCTCCGTATGAGGCTTCGGTATATTATAATTCTTCGGTTGATCTTGCTTTTGGTGCAGAACCTTTTCTTGTGGAAGCAAAGGAAGAACCTGTATATTGGTGTGTTGAATATTTTTTCTATAGGAATGGTGAACGATTGGAAAACAAGGTTGTTCCGGAAGAATGGCTTGATGGCAATGGATGGATATTGGCCAATTATGGTGCTAGTGCTCAATTAATGGAACAGGATGGGAATATCTATGCCGGTGTCCATTACTACATTGACGGTTGGCGGCAACTCTACATCAATGACCACTTTGTAGAACAACCAACGTGGCGTCCCGGCGCTCCGGAATATCAGTATTGCGGGCTGATCGGCATTGACGGAATCCCCTATGCACTGGTGCACGTGTGGGAGAACGATCGGAGTGAACAGGTGGTGGATACCCTTTGGGAGGAAACCCGGCTGGTACCCCTGTCCCCCGAAATGACTGAGCTTCCTCTGGAAGGAAAGAAAATTGACGGAAAAGCCACTGGCGGCGCTTTCAGCGACGGTAAATATGGTTACTTCATGTGTGGAAGTGAGCTATGGCGCACCGATGGGAAGGAAAGCAAGCGAATTGCCGATTTGATCTTTTTTGGGGTGAACGAATCCTCCCACGTGCGGGCAGTACGTGCCCTTTCGGATGGACGCATTTTAGTGGCAACCGACGGAATTTTGATCGAACTTTCCGGGGCGGAGGTTGCTACCGGAGAGCAAAAACAGGTTTTTACCGCCGGGGTTATCAACCTGTATGGGGATGTTAGTGAACTGACCCTGACCTTCTCCAAATTCAATCGGGTTTCGGAAAACTATGCTTTTGTGGTGAAGGAATTTGATGATCAAACCGACCTAAACCTGGCTCTTCTTTCGGGAGAAATCTCCATGGTGATCTCCCGGGATCAGTTTATGCTGAAAAACTACGTGAAGCAGGACATTCTGGCACCTTTGGAAGAGGTGGCTCCGGAGCTATTTGAAAAGGACGTACTGGTCGAAAACATTGTGGATGCCACCCGACTGGACGGAGTCTGCTATTATCTGCCCAGAAGCTTCTGGATTCGAGGAGAATCCACCGACGCCCGGTATATGGAAGAAGGGGTAACCTTTGAGAATCGGTTGGAATACTACGATTATCTTTCGGAAAAGGTTCCCGATTATTTTGAGCCGTTGACCAAACGGATGTTGTTTACCACCTTCGGCCAGGATCTGGACGAGTGGATCAATTGGGAAACCAACACCTGTCACTTCGATGATGGGACCTTCGAAGCCCTGCTGGAATTCTGCAACAAGGGAAGCACCCAGGAAGAGGTGGATCAGTACACCGCCCAGCCCTATTCTATGTACAGTTTGAATATTCCTCTTCAAGATTCCATGCCGAACAATGAGTTCCTGAATGTGGAAGAATCGAAGGAATATCTGATAAGCTTACCTGCCTCGGAAGTGGGAGTTACGCAATGGGTTTGGGTTATTTACCCCATTCCCTCCTCGGTTTATGATGGGTTTGAGATCTACGTGCCAGAGTTTTTCGCAGTAGTGGATGACAAGGCAAGCCGGGAAGCTTCGGGAGAATTTCTGAAGTGGCACTTTTTGGAAAACATTATAGAAGAGTTCCCGTCCAAAGACCTGAACGTTTCCCTCTATCCGCTTTCGGTCAACCGGGATGAAACCGATCGGTTTTTGAAACGAAACATTGACGGGGAGATCGAAATCACCGAAGACCTGGAAGTGCTGAGAGAAATGCTGGAGGCACACAACCGGGGATGTGGGCAGGAACAGTACGACAAAACTTGGGAAGTGATCCGCAGGGGTGACCATTTTCAGTATTTCCGTAACGATGTGTTTGACGTCATGTACGAGGAAGCGGGACGATACTTTTCCGGAAGCAGTACCGCCAAACAAGCCGCCGAGTATGTGCAAAACCGTATATCCATCTACCTTGCGGAACAAAGTTGATACCCATGGTAAACAGCCGCCTTTTCGGGCGGCTGTTTTGTATGGGAGAAGGTTTTAGGAGATATGGTTTTGCATTTACAAAATGATACAGATCATACCGCCGCTGCCTTCGTTGATGACCCGTTCCAGGGTACCACGGAAATTTTGCCCGGTTTCCCCTGAAACGTGGGCAAGCTTGGCGGAAAGACCATCGTTGATCAGGTCGCTGAGGGATTTGCCAAAAATGTTGGATGCCCAGAGCTTTTGGGGATCGTCCTCGAATTCCCCAATCAGGTAATCCACCAGCTCCTCCGATTGCTTTTCGCTGCCCACCATGGGACAGACGGTGCTTTCGATGTTGGTGAGCATCAAATGGAGGGAGGGAGCGGAGGCGGAAAGCTTTACCCCGAAGCGGCCGCCCTTTCGCACGATCTCAGGTTCCTCCAGTCTGAGCTCGGTGACTTCCGGGGTGATCATACTGTAGCCGTTGGCAAGGGCTTCCTCCAGGCTTGCGGTGTAGCGGCTGTATTTCTCCTTGAATTCCGCAAGCTCCCGAAGCAGGGGGACCAGTGCTTCGTCAGACGTGACCTGATACCCCTGGGGAAGGGATTCGCTAAGCAGTTCGAAAAACAACGAGCGGGGAGGAGAAAGGGTAATTCTGGCGGAACCATCCGAAAGAGTAACAGACGAAAGAAGGGCTTCTTCCAGTTGAGGGCATTCCAAAAGACGGGCAGGAAGCGCTTCCAGCTCCCGAATTACCCCGATGCCTTCGGTTACACCAAGCAGAAGATCGCAGATGCTTCGCTTGATCGGGTGATTCATGGGAAGATCCGTCAGGTAACTTGGCAGGTCAAAGGATAAATCACCCAGGGGGAACTCAAATAGCAGGGATCGAAGAATGTCACAAATCTCACCTGATCCCATGTGAAGAATGTCTACCCCAAGGGCAGGAATGCCATAACGCTGGGAAAGGGCTTCGCATACTGCCTGTGATTCCGGGGAAGCGGGGGACTTGGAGTTGACCAACAGGATGAAAGGCTTGCCGGAATCGGTCATTTCCGAAAGAATTTCGGCTTCTGCTTTTTCATATGCCTCTCGGGGCAGGTCGGTGATGGTGCCATCGCTTGTAATAACAATACCCACCGTGGCATGTTCCCGCATGACCCGGCGGGTACCCTCCTCTGCGGCGGCAGTCAGGGCTACAGCATTATCAAACCAGGGGGTATCCACCAGCCGTTCTTCACCGTTTTCTTCCCCACCCAAAGCGCCATCCACCATGTAGCCCACGCAATCGGCCAGGCGTACCCGCATATGAACCCCTTCCAAATCCAATTCCACCGCCTGTTCGGGGACGAATTTGGGTTCGGAGGTGGTAATGGTTCGGCCCGATCCGCTTTGGGGCAATTCGTCCCTGGCCCGGGTCCGGGCGGCTTCGTCGGTCATGGCTGGCAAAACCAGGGATTCCATAAAGTTTTTGATGAAGGTGGATTTACCGGTCCGCACCGGGCCCACCACGCCGATATAGATATTGCCCCCGGTGCGTTCGGCGATATCCCGATATATTTCTTTGGAAACGGTCATGTTGTCCCTCCGTGAATTTTCAAATTGTGTTTCATACTTATGAATGGACGAGGGGGAATATGCCGGAAGTGCGAAAAAACAGTTGCCATTTTGAATCGCGTGGGCTATAATAGAAGATGTAAATGGGGAAGGGGTAGTATGCCCTTTTCCCGATGAGAAACGTATGGAATTTGATAAATATATGGAGGTATGTGAATGAACATTCCCAAACCCATGCATCCCCGCCCCGATAAAAAACGTACCAATTGGCAGAATTTGAACGGACCCTGGCAGTTCTCCTTTGACGAACCGATTTTTGATAAGACCATCACCGTTCCCTTCTCCTGGGCGGCCCCCCTGTCGGGAGTCCATGAGGAAGATAAGACCGGCAAGGGCTTCTATCGGAAGGTGGTTCGCTATACCCCGACCCTCGCAAAACTCTTCTTAATTATCGGTGCCAGCGATTACACCACCGAAGTGTACGTCAATGGGGAAAAGCTTGCCACTCATCAGGGAGGGTATGCTCCCATCGAAGTGGAAGTTACTTCTGTTTGGAACAAGAATGGGGACAATGAGATCATTGTCATTGCCGAAGACCTGGACAACAAGGATTACCAAACCTACGGCAAGCAGGGTTACGGCAATATCCGCGGCATTTGGCAGACGGTTTATCTGGAAGAACGTCCTGCAAACTACATTGACCACGTGGTGATCCGTACCGAATGCTCCGGTAAAGTCACCTTTGACTTCAAAACGGTGGGAGAATTTGATCTTCTGGAAGCCACCTTTGGCGGCGTTACGGTTTGGGGAAAGGATAACCACCTGGAGCTCACCATTGCCGAACCAAAGCTCTGGAGCCCGGATGAACCTAACCTTTACGAAGGAACCCTTCGCCTTCACAAAGACGGTGTGGTGGACGTGGTGGAAAGCTATTTTGGTATTCGGGAAGTGGGCACCATCAAGTGCGAAAACGGTTGCCGCTACGTGACCCTCAACGGGAAGCCTATTTATATCAACTCTACTCTTGACCAGTCCTTCAATCCCTGGGGCTTCTTTACTCTACCCACCAATGAGGAAGAGGAGACTGAAATCCTTCGCATGAAGAAGCTGGGACTCAATTCGGCCCGTATCCATATCAAGACCGAAGAACCCCTGAAGCTTTACTATGCGGACAAGCACGGTCTGATGATCATCCAGGATATCCCCTGCTTCTGGGGTGAACCCAACGAAAAGGCCAGAACCCTCTTTGACGAACAGATGGTGGAATGCATGCGCCGGGATATCAACCACCCTGCCATCGTCCATTGGGTCCTTTACAACGAAACCTGGGGTCTCTTTACCGGCGACCGGACCGATGCCAAGAATCGTTCTTACACCAAGGAAACCCAGGAATGGGTCCGCAAAAACTACCATCTGGCCAAGGCTATGGATCCTACCCGTCTGGTGGAGGACAACTCCCCCTGTAACTACGACCACGTGGAAACCGATATCAACACCTGGCATTTCTATTCCAATGGTTACGGCCCGGTGAAGGAAGTGATTTCCTCCTTTGCCGAAAAGAGCTTCGTAGGTAGCACCTTTAACTATACTGAAGGTAACACCATGGCCGACGTTCCCCTGATGAACAGCGAGTGCGGCAACGTGTGGGGCATCGATGGCAATGCCGGTGACTCTGATATGGCATGGCACTATCATTACATGATCAATCAGTTCCGCCTGACTGAAAAGCTTTGCGGTTTCGTATTCACCGAATTCCATGACGTCATCAACGAATTCAACGGCTACTACCGCATTGATAACAGCGAGAAGATCTTTGGCTACGATGCCTATGTCCCCGGTATGAGCATGGTGGACCTGCACGCCCAGGACTTCCTGGCCTGCGACATGGCTCCCATGACCACCGTGAAAGCAGGGGAGACCATCTCTCTGCCCCTCTTTGTTTCCTCCTTCACCGATGAAAACCATGGTAAAGACATGCTGGTTCGTGCTGAACTTTGGTACGCAGACGGGGATGGAGCGGAGCACTTTGGCGACAGTAAGCTTCTGCCGGTTTCCTGGAATGCTTACGGTCTGACCTCCCTTGGAAAGGTCACCTTTGCAGCCCCCAACCAGGATGCGGTGGCGGTGGTTCGCCTCTATCTGGAAACTGCCTGTGGCAAGATTGTGATGCGTAACTTTGTCTGCTTCGATGTGGCGGACAGCGCCAAGGGTGTCGTGGTTTCCCTGAAGGATGCCAGAACCGAAGGCGATGCCATTCTGTGCCAAAAGGGCGAAAAGCTTAACCTGCTTGGCACCGGTAAGGTATACTTTGATGTGGCGCTTGGTGACCTGGATGTTTCCAAGGGCTTGGAGCTTGTTTTTGAAGCTTCTGCCAGAGAAGAATTCTCCCACGATCATCCCGAAAATCTGCGGGATGATGTGCGGGATGCCAACTACATGCTTGGCTATAAGGTTGACCGGGGCGAAAATAAGAACTGCTACTATATGACCGATGAGACCCCCTATCCAACCAATCTGGTGGTTACCGTCAACGATAAGATCATGAAGACCCAGCTGGCGGATGCGCCGGCGGATGCCCGGGGTTGCCTGTCCTGGCATTACCAGGAAAATGATCGGAAGCTGGACGAAGCCGGAAGCTACGGCTATCTGGTTTCCATGATGATCCCTGCCGACTTGGTTGGGGAAGATAAGACACTGAAAATTGAAATGCAATCCGATTGCGGCTTTGCTCTGTATGGTAGAAAGAGCGGCCGTTACCCCACCGGGCTCCGTGTTGCGGCCCGTGGTTAAGAAAGGGAGAAAATATGAAAGATGTTGTTAGAATTGCCTTTGTAGGACTGTCCGGCCGTGGTTACGGTCTGATGGATCTGATGTTGACCACCATGGATGACGTGAAGATTACCGCAGTATGCGACCTTTACGAAGACCGCACCGAAAAGGCGCGTGCCCGGGTGGAGGAAGTAACCGGAGTCTCTCCGTTTGCTTCCTGCGACTATAAGGAAGTGGTTATCAGAGAGGATGTGGATGCCGTTATTACTCCCTCCAGCTGGACCAGCCATGTGGATGTTTGCGTGGCGGCCATGAAGGCGGGCAAATATGCAGCCACCGAAGTGGGCGGTGCACCCTCCATCGAGGATTGCTGGATGCTGGTTCGTACATCCGAAGAAACCGGTATGCCCTGTATGATGCTGGAAAACTGCTGCTATGGACGGGAAGAAATGATGGTATCCCGTATGGTGCACGGAGGCCTGTTTGGGGAACTGGTGCATTGCAAGGGTGCTTATGCCCACGACCTGCGGGATGAAATCTGTATGGGTCGGGAAAACCGCCATTACCGCATCCATAACTTCTCCAACCGTGCAGGTGACCTGTATCCCACCCATGCCCTGGGCCCCATTGCCAAAATGCTTGGTATCAACAACGGAAACCGTTTTGTTTCCCTGGTTTCCATGCAGACCAAGTCGGTTGGCCTGAACCTGTGGGCCAAGGAACACCGTGGCGAGGATGATGATCTTGCCACCCGTCGTTTTGCCGCTGGGGACGTGGTCACTACCATGATTCGCTGTGCCCATGGAGAAACCATCGTGCTGACCCACGATGACTGCCTGCCCCGTCCTTATTCCCGTGGTTGTCTGGTACAGGGGACCCGTGGCTTGTGGTCGGAGGATAAGAATGCCATCATGCTGGAAGGCCGTAATTCCCACGATGGCTGGGATCATCACAATTGGGAATCCATGGAAAACTATTTCAAAGAATATGAACATCCCCTGTGGAATGAATTCATGAACGACGGCGTCCGGGGCGGACACGGCGGTATGGACTATCTGGTTCTCAGGGCTTACGTGGAAGCCGTAAAGAAGGGGGAAGAACCTCCCATCACCGTTTACGATACTGCCGCATGGATGAGCATTACCACCCTGTCGGAAGATTCCTGTAACATGGGATCTATGCCAGTGGCGGTACCCGACTTCACCCGGGGCAAGTGGATCTATCCCAAGAAGGCTCCCAGAGGCAAATATTCCCTGGACGAAGTCTGTGACGAAGCATTTTAAGTTGAGAAAGGCTTGGAAATCTGAATTTGGCAAAATACAGACCATTTGAACAAAAACGAAAAAATATGGCTCCTATCATCTGGGCGGTTAGCCTGGGTTTGTTTGCTGTGGCATTGTTTTTCGGCCTGGTATTGGTGGAGGAACGGTTGGTGTTCACCGAAAACGGCTTGTTTTTCGATTTTGCCTCGGAGGAAATGGCCCCCAAAGAGGAAGTGCCAGAATTTGTAAAGGTTCCGGAAATTGTGATCGAAAATACACCCGAATCCGAGGTTCCGCCGGAGGAAGAACGCTGTTATCCTACTGCCATATCCAAGGATGCAGTGTTTGCCCTGTCGGCTCCCTTTTCGGTTACGGTTGAGGAACTGGGTGCTTACAACGTAAACACGGTGATTTTAACCCTGCAGGATGGCAGCGGAACACTGGTGGGTACCGGGGAGGAAATTGCCCGGAAGGTATCTGAATTGCAGACAGCGGGATACAAGGTGATTGCCCGGATATCGGTGTATGCTGATGATGCTTTTGCGGTGGCAAACCCAAAATCGGCCCTGAAGAGCATTTCGCAGACAGCCTGGCAGGACAACAATGGACATAGCTGGGCCAACCCCTACAGTTCGGTGTTCAACGATCACTTTGCGGCCCGCCTGGAGGAATACAAAGCCCTGCCGGTGGATGGCTATCTTTTTGAAAATGCGGCCTTCCCCTATGATGGGAAAATTCAGGATTGTTACTATATTGATGATAATCCCGAAGAACGCACCAAGGAAGTGGAGGCCACCGCCGATGCAATCAAGGCAGCCATTCGGGAGAGACCGGTGTGGTATCTTTTGGATGTGCCAACCGTCTTAACAGACGGATCCAACCAGGTTACGGGAGTGAATATCCGGAGTCTGGCCCAAAAGGGTATTGGTGTGGTTCCCCTATTAACCGTGTCCTCGGTAGGAAACCTGGCTTATGAGCTTTCCGAGGAAAATTATTGTAATCCGGTGGAATACCAAACGGTGGAATCGGCTTTGCAAGTCCTGTCGGATGTGGCTCCCGATGGATTCCCCCTGATGGAAGTTAATGGGGAGGTCAATCTGTCTTTCATGGAATCCATGAAGTCAAATATGGAGAAAATCCGTGGGATGCGTCCCGGATATTTCGGCATCTCGTTGGATTGGGGTGTGTACGAGGCAGATCTGTTCCGTTTACTCGGCAATGAAGGAGAATGGATTCTGCGGGATATTCATACCCCCGAGCCTTCCACCGAAACCGATGAGGAGACCACCGAAACTGAAGTATCAAGCGAAATCGAAACCGACTCCGAAGTCTCTCCGGAACCGGTGGGTTAAGTACTTTAAAGGTTCCATTCCGGGAAAGTTCCGGAATGGAACCTTTCTGTTTTACAAGAATGCAGAAATGTGGTACAATAGAAGAAAAAACCAAGGAAGGAACACCCATGATCAATTTTGCCATACTGGCCCACGTGGATGCGGGCAAGACTACCCTGACAGAATCGATTCTTTACCATGCGGGGACAATACGTACCCTGGGACGAGTGGATGATGGAACTGCCCAGAGTGATTACCTGGAAGTGGAAAAACGCAGAGGAATTTCGGTCCGGGCGTCTCAAACCTCATTTTCCTGGAAAGGCGAAGAACTGAATCTGATCGATACGCCGGGGCACGTGGACTTTTCCGGCGAGGTGGAACGAAGTCTTGCGGCGGTGGATGGCGCGGTGCTTGTTATTTCTGCCGTGGAGGGAATCCAATCCCATACCGAAACGATATGGCGATGCCTTCGAAAGATGAATCTGCCGGTGGTCGTGTTTATCAACAAGATTGATCGGGCCGGTTCCGATTGTCAGGAAATCGCGAATGCCCTTCGGGAGCAGTTTGGGGTTACTCCTGTGTTCCTTTCCGAACCGGTTGGGGAGGGGAGCAGGAGTGCGGAAATTCGTATCCCGGATGGCTTGACGGAGCGAAAGCTGGAAGCGGCGGCCGATGACTCGGACGAAGCGGCGGAGGCATATCTGGAGGGGAATGCAGGAGAGTCGGAAACCGAGATTTGGTTCCGGGATGCGGTGCTTCACGGAAAGGTGATCCCTGTGGTTGTTGGAAGCGCTATTTCCGGTCTTGGGACCGAAAATGTGCTGAATGCGATTCTGAAATATCTTCCCAAAGCAGAGGCAAAAAACGACCCGTTGTCGGCTTTGGTGTACCGTGTGGAACATGATAAAACAATGGGACGTATTGCCCACGTGAGGCTCTTTTCCGGAGAACTGAAATCCCGGGACACGGTGGCTTACCCGGTATTGGATGGGGAAGAGGCAAGAAGCGATGGAAAAATCTCCCAAGTTCGAAAATCCAACGGCCAAAAGATGATCGACGTAGGTAGGGTGGGGGCTGGGGATGTGGCAGCTCTTTGCGGTCTGACCGAAGCCCGGGTCTACGATTGGTTTGGTGAAAAACCAAAGCGGAATCGGGCAGAATTTCAGCCTCCTTTCCTGACGGTCAAGGTGATGCCCAAAGATGACGCAAAGCTTACGAATCTGGTGGCGGCTCTGTCCGAGCTGGAAGCGGAGGATCCTTTGCTGGGAGTAAAATGGGAAAAAAATGAACGGGAAATCGTCATCAATATCACCGGTAAGATCGAACTGGAAATATTGGGACAACTGATTCTTGATCGTTATCAAATAGAAACCAGCTTTTCGGAGCCTTCGGTTATCTACAAGGAAACGCCTGCGAAAGCGGGCCGGGCTTATGCGGATTATCTCATGCCGAAGCCATGTTGGGCCATTGTGGAGTTCCTGTTTGAACCGTTGCCCCGGGGAAGCGGTGTGGTATATGATCCGGGTCGGGTACCCCATAATCAACTTTTTTATAAATACCAGGAGCATATTCGCCGCTCCTTTTTCGAAAGCCTCTCCCAGGGCATCTATGGCTGGGAAGCAACCGATTTTAAGGCTACCCTGGTGGGTGGGGGACATCATACCATCCACACTCATCCCTTGGATTTCTTTGTGGCCACTCCTATGGCGGTTATGAATGGCTTTACCAACACCGGTATGACCCTTCTGGAACCCTATCTTCGGATCCGGATTTCCGCCGGAGAAGAGTATATGGGAAGGATTCTGGGAGATATTACCCAAATGCGGGGTGAATTTGATACACCTGTAGTCAATCGGGGAATTATGACGGTGGATGCATCGGTTCCTGCGGCAACCTCCATGGATTATCCCATTCGCCTGGCCTCCCTGACGGGCGGCAGGGGAATCTTTCGAAGCGAGCTGGAGGGGTGGCGGGACTGTCCCATGGAGCTTGGTAAGACTACACCCCATCGGGGAGTAGATCCCAGAGATCGATCCAAATGGATTCTATTCAAACGCGGTGCGTACCAGGAATAAACTGCATGGAAAACAAAAAAGGTGGTGTTTGATCCCACAGGATCAAACACCACCTTTTTTGATTTTGAGCAAAACAGATGTTTTGCGGAACTTATAGCGGGCAAAACAGAACAAATAAATCGAACAAGCGTTTGCGACAAAATGAGAAAATACGAGAAAAACAAATGTTCGCAGATGTTTAAAAGGCAAAAATCGCAAAAAATAGGGAATTTCGATACAAAAATCACAATTTGCCTCTTGACAACAAAATCACAACGGTCTATAATTAGTGCAGTGGTAGTATAGTGGAAGAAAAGTGGATGTATAATCCCTGTAATTGTGTAAGTGATTCCCTGTACTGCAATCTGGATGGGGAGGGAAGAAGACGTGCTGCAAGGCGAGTTTCACCATACTGTGGATAGCAAGGGCCGTTGTTTCTTTCCGGCACCCTTGAAAGAGAACATTGGTGAGGAACCGATTATTTGTTATGGCTACAAAAATAACCTGATGGTATACTCCAAGGAGGGCTGGCAGGAATTTGTAGCTATGATCAAAGCAAAGGATTTTGAAGAGTCCTACGTGCTTTCTCATTTCTTCATCGCCCGTTCTTCCAAAGTAACCATTGACCCCCAGGGAAGAATGGTCATTCCCCAGACCATGCGGGAATTTGCCGGTATCACAAAGGATGTGGTGCTGGTGGGAACCGGTGAGTGCGTGGAAGTATGGAGCGGAAGCGCATGGGAAGAAAATATGAAAGAAGTTATGCAGGCCAATATTTTCGCTATGATGGGAGGGAAAAAGAGAAATGTCTGACTTTCATCATATCAGCGTTTTACTTCACGAAACCATTGACGCCATGGAAATCAACCCTGACGGTATCTACGTGGATTGCACGTTAGGCGGTGGCGGACATTCGGAAGAGATTCTGAAACGCCTGTCTCCCAATGGTTTCCTTTATGGTATTGACCGGGATGACGAAGCGATTGCGGCGGCAAGCGCAAGACTTTCCAAATATCCAAATTTCAAAGCGATTCACGCCAATTTCCATACTCTACGGTCGGTAGCCGAAGAGGAAGGAATCCTTGGAAAAGCAGATGGGGTCCTTTTTGATCTTGGGGTATCCTCCCACCAACTGGACGACGTTTCCCGTGGTTTTTCATATCATGGGGATGCGCCTCTGGATATGCGTATGGACCGGCGAGAAGAGGTTTCCGCAAAAACCCTGGTCAATACACTTCCGGAAAGTGAACTTGCCAGAATTCTCCGGGATTACGGAGAGGAAAAAGCCGCAAGTCGAATTGCAAGCTTCATCGTGCGGGAAAGAGAAGAAAAGACCATTGAGACCACCGGCGAACTGGTGGATATCATATCACGGGCGATGCCCGCAAAAATGAAACGGGACAAGCACCCTGCAAAGCGTTCCTTCCAGGCAATTCGAATTGCCGTCAACGGAGAATTGACCGGTCTGCCAAACGCATTGGAAGCCGCATATGAAACCCTTAAGCCCGGCGGACGGCTGGCGGTAATCACCTTCCATTCCCTGGAAGACCGGCTTACCAAGAGCTTTCTGCGGGACAAGGAAACCGGTTGTACCTGTCCCAAGGAGTTTCCGATTTGTGTTTGCGGGAAAAAACCAAAAATGCAATCGGTCATCCGGAAACCCCTGGAAGCAGGGGAGGCGGAACTGGAAGCCAATCCCAGAGCGCGGAGTGCCAAACTTCGTGTCAGCGAAAAAACTGATTACACAGAGTAAGATAAAATAAAAGGAGAACCGGTATGGAAAAGAGAACCATCCGCATCGACACAAATCAATATACTTCATACCGGGATAACCTTGCCCGTAAGCCCCAGCGCCAGGAAGAAAAAGCTCCCATTCGGGAGATTCAGCCGGCTCCCAAACGTGGCATTCGTACCCACTCCAGACCTCTGGAAAAGAGCCGGGTCAAGCCTGTATGGATGGCGGCCCTTGTGGTAGTGGCAGGGCTTTATATGTTGCTGGTTTCTCAGTACATGACCCTGACCGAAATCTCCCTGCAGGTAAGCGATTATAAGGATACCATTTTGACCTGTGATGAGGAAATTTCCAAAATGAAGAAATTCACTCTTTCACAGATTAGCGAAGAAGAATTGGATTCCTTTATCCGTCGTTACGACATGGATCAGATTAACAGGGATGATGTGGAATACGTTGACTATGGTGCCGAGGAAAGCATCATTTCCTATGATGAAAACGTGACCCTGGGGGAAGAAACAGCCCAAAATGCCTTTGAAGAGATTAAAAGATCTCTGTCTGCAGCTTTGGAGTTTATCCTGTAATCCGGTGTTAGGAATGGCAGAAATTGCATACAATGAAACAGAATTCGTCGGGCATGACCGACAGGGGAGGAAATGCTTTGGCATTTCCTTCTCTTGCTATTGTGACCCGGCAGAATTTTCGACCGGGTCCGATTCTCGGGAAGAAACCCATGATATGGGGTTGCGGGTTGCATTTTATCCCTACATGGTGTATAATAGAGTGGGTTTTGTTGACCACACCTATCCTCGCCGTGCGGTAGCGGCCAGGGACTCTGATTTCGGAGGAATATGAAGAAAAAGGCAAATAAAAACGAAATCAATCAGAATAGCTACGTCTCCCTTGCACCCGATCGCAAAATGTTCAATCGCGTATTGATTATTTTATGTATCGTGTTAGGGGGGATTTTGCCGTACCTTTTATATCACCTGACCGATGTGCAGATCATACGTCACGAAGAATACCAGTCCAGAGCCATCTCACAGCAGGTGCGCAGTGTGACC
>SVKS01000155.1 GCA_015068345.1 Oscillospiraceae bacterium | reverse complement strand
CTCCCGTACCTTCCCGTCGTCAAACCAGCCCAGAATGCAGGTACCCAATCCCTGGGCGGCGGCTTCGGCGGTCAGGTAGGAGGCGGCGATGCCAATATCCATGGAGCGGTAATCGTTGTTTTTGATCTTGGCCCCGAAGGCGGCGGTTTTGACGTAGGGCTTTTCGGAAATGACGATCATGATGGGGGCGTTGACAGCGAACTTGTTCATGCCGCCCATGCCCAAAGTGGCTTTGGCCACCTCTCTGGCAATGTCGCCCCGGCAAACCGTCAGGTGATAGGGCTGACCGTTGCAGGCGGAGGGGGACAGGCGGGCGGCTTCCAGAATGGAATAGAGCTTTTCTTCCTCCACCGGACGGGTGGGGTCGTAGCTGCGGCAGGATTGGCGGGTGATGGCGATTTCGGTAAAATTCATGTAACTCCTTATTCCTTTTCGTTGGTCAGGTTGTAGGTGGGGTAGAGCTCACGCCACACGTCGGTATGGGCTTCGCAATCCAGATAGTGGCCGAAGTTGTCATCCTCCCGCTGAGTGGAACCGGGGGCAAAGGCATTGGCAAGAACACGGCGATAATTTTCCTTGTTTTTCACACAGAAGTCGTGCCAACCATCCTTCCAGCGACCATCCTTGCAGGCGGATTCCCGGTCATGGAAGGCAGCCATGATGGCTTCCTTTTCTTCCCCTTCTACCAGGGTGATGCCCACCTCGGTGTTCTTGTGGGAAATGAATTCGATTTCGCCTGTGACGGTGTCGTAAACCACGGCCACGCCGGTGTTCCACAGGGGATCCCGGTCGGGCCAGACGAAGTGGGTGTTGCCCTGACCGTAAAGGATGTGTCCACCCTCGAATTCCTCGTAGGTGCCGATGCAATGGCTGTGCTGGCCAACCACCAGGTCGGCACCGCTCTTTATCAGGGTCCGGCAAAGCTTGCGGAGTCTGGGGGAGGGATATTGGCACATTTCCTTGCCGCCGTGGTAGATGACAATGACCTTGTCACAGGTTTTTTTGGCTTCCCGCACGTCCAGCGGGGTGTCAAATTCATCAAAAGGACGGGATCCCATCCGGTCTTCCAGGGCGTAGGAGTATTCGTGCTCGCAAACCGTGATCAGAGCGATCTTCTGGCCGCCATGTTCAATGACCATGGTCTTTCGGGAATCCTCGTAGTTTTCGCCAAAACCGGTGTAACCGACCCCGGCCTTATGGAGGGCGGCGACGGTATCCTGGTAACCTTCAATGCCGAAGTCGAAGATATGGTTGTTGCTCAAGCCTACACAGCTGACCCCCAGGGTGGCCAGTACCTGGGCGGTTTCCGCGGGTGCTTTCAAATTGGGTCCGAATTTGGGAATGGCGTGATCGCTTTCGGTCAGGGCGCATTCCAGATTGGCAAAAATAAAGTCCTTGTTTTCAAAAATGGGCAGGGTGTTGCCAAACAGAGCTTCCAGGTTTTGTTCCCGAAACAGGTGGGCGTTGACACCGGTGGGGCTGATATCCCCAAGAATCAGCATTTTCATATCGTTACCTCCAGTCGGTTTGTTTTCTGCTACCATTATGACATAACACAGGTAGTTTTGCAATTGTTTTTTCGGCAAAGTCACCTTGAAAAAAAGAAGAATCTGTGGTAGAATAAATCCAAGTTCATAGCGGACAGTTCGTGACCATCCTGTCCTAAAACAAAACTACGGAAGCCCTTTGGGGAATGCTGTGCGATCCGGTGGTCCGGGTCGTTTTTTATTTCCCGGTGGGGGTTGGAAAGCGTGAAAAAATGAATGAAATCCTGCTTATGGGGTCGGTTGTGCTGATTTACGGCATGGTGCTTTTGGCCTATCGGCTTTTCGGCAAGGCCGGTATGTATCTGATGACGGTGGTTGCCACCATCCTTGCCAATATTGAAGTGCTCTTGTTGGTGGATGCCTTTGGTATGAACCAGACGTTGGGCAACGTCTTGTTTGCTTCCACCTACCTGGTGACTGATATATTAAGCGAAAACGAGGGGAAAAAAGCCGCCGCCCGGGCGGTATGGATGGGGGTCTTTACCTCAGCCCTGATGCTGGTTTTCACCCAATACTGGCTCCTTTACACCCCGTCGGACTCCGATTGGGCCATGCCTGCCGTGAAAACCATTTTCCAAACCACTCCCCGGCTGATGTTTGCAAGCTTTTTGGGCTACGTGGTGTCCCAACGGCTTGACGTGTGGCTTTACCATCGCCTGTGGGATTTTACTGCCGCAAAAACCGGGGATGCGGGAGGATTATTGTGGCTTCGGAACAATTTTGCGACCCTGCTTTCACAGGTGATCAATACGGTAATCTTCACCTCCGTGGCCTTCGGTGGGTGGTATCCCATGGAAGAACTGGTGGGGATCATGCTGTCCAGCTACCTGATCTTTATTTTTACCAGCCTTTTGGATACCCCAGTAGTGTATCTGGCCCGCAGGATGAAAAAAGCCGGGAGGATCCCCGGCGAAGTATGACAAGGAGAAAGCATTATGATACCTCAACTTTTGAATCCAACTCCGGGTATGCCCCGGACAGACTACCCCCGCCCCCAATGGGTAAGGGAAAACTGGTTTTGTCTGAATGGCACGTGGGACTTTGCCTTTGATTTCGGTGTCAGCGGCGAAGCCCGTGGAATGGTGACGGGGGACGATTACCCCCTGACCATCATGGTACCCTTCTGTCCCGAAAGCAAGCTTTCGGGTATTGGCTATACCGATTTTATCCCGGCGGTGTGGTACAAAAAGAACGTCGTTCTGGACCAGCTTCCCGGGGGACACGCCATTCTCCACTTCGGTGCGGTGGATTATGAGACGAAGGTATGGGTGAATGGCATCTTCTGCGGTTCCCATCGGGGCGGCTATACCTCCTTTGAGTTCGACGTAACCCAAGCCCTCCGAGTGGGGAATAACACCATCGTGGTCTACGCCCGGGACGATCAGCGTTCCGGCAAGCAAGCCACCGGCAAGCAAAGTCAGGAATACAAATCCTACGCCTGCAGCTACACCCGTACCACCGGTATTTGGCAGACGGTGTGGATGGAGCTTGTGGGAGAAGGCTACATGGCCTCCGCAAAAATGGAACCCCACGCCGCCGATGGGGCGTTGGACGCCGCCATCAATCTGGTAGGGGCAAAATCCGGGGATCGGGTACGCCTGAAAGCGAGCCATGGGGGAAAACCCATGGGCGAAACCGAAGCCATGGTGGTGGGGGACAAAGCCACCGCCCGGTTGGCGGTGGAAGAAATTCACCTGTGGAATCCGGGAGCCCCGGAACTTTACGACCTGACTCTGGAACTTTTGCGGGATGGCAGAGTGATCGACCGGGTGGAAAGCTATTTCGGTCTTCGGGACGTAACTCTTTCGGATCGTGCCCTGAAAATCAACGGCAAACCGGTTTATATGCGTATGATCCTGGATCAGGGATTCAACCCGGATGGGGTTTACACCGCCCCGGAGGATGCATTCCTGAAGCGCGATATTGAACTTTCCATGGACCTGGGTTTCAACGGGGCCCGGCTCCACCAGCGTATTTTTGAGGAACGCACCCTATATTGGGCTGACAAGCTGGGCTACCTTTTGTGGAGCGAGTGGATCGGCGGGGTGGATTGCTCCGATATGCAGGCCCTCCCTTATAATTTACCGGAATGGATGGAAAACGTCCGAAGGGACTACAACCACCCCTCGGTCATTGGTTGGTGCGTCTTCAACGAAACCTACCACGCCATGCGGCTGGATGAAGAGGTTACCCGCACCATGTACCAGGTGACAAAAGCCATGGATCCCTACCGCCCGGTGATTGATGCCAGCGGCGGTGTCCATTACGATACCGATATGTTTGACGTGCACGATTACGAACAGGACCCCGAAAAGCTTGCGGACTACCTGGCTCCCATGCTGACCGACGAGTCCTATTTCCACAGCCCCATCGGCCGTTACCGGGGCAATGCCCCAATTCGCCCGGAGGAATATAAAGGACAGCCCTACTGGGTCAGCGAATGCGGAGGAACCTTCTGGAATCCCGCCCTGGCCAATGGGGAAGAGGGCTGGGGATATGGGGATGGCCCCAAGACCGAGGAGGAATTTGCCGCCCGCTACGAGGGATTGATGGAGGTGCTTCGTTCCCATCCTCGGGTTTGTGGGTTCTGCTACACCCAACTTACCGACATTGAGCAGGAACAAAACGGCCTCTACTTCTATGACCGCAGTCGCAAGTTTTCCGATTGGGTTTACGACCGCATCCGGAAAGCCAATCGGAAAATTGCGAAGATTGAAGAATAGCAGATAAAACGAAAAAGCTGAGCTCCGAAATCATTGCGTGCAGGAAGCAGGAGGATGCTATGGGATTTTTAAAGCAGGAAGACTTATCCATTGAGCAGAAAATAGGAATGGTGCTTTGTGCCCGCCGTTTCCGGGAGAATGATACGGCAAACGAAAAAGGTAGTCCGGTCTGGACTACCTTTTTTGATCGTTAAATACCAAGCCAGGCTTTGAGCGCATCCAATTCGGAGAAGTCCCCCACAAGGACGTCGGCCCCAGCGGCAATGAGCCGCTCCCGCTTTTTGGGATTGATCCCCTCCCGGGTATCTTCGTTGGTGGCGGCACCGATGGTGAAGGCGCCCGCGGCGGCACCCAGGGCAATCTCTACCTTGCCATCCCCCACCAGGAGAAGGGCTTCTCCGGGGAGATTCTTTTCTTCCAGAATCATGCGGATCACCGCCTCCTTGGAACAGGCGGCAAGTCGTTCGGGGGCACCCCGCACTTCGGTAAAGGCATCTGCAATCCCCAGGGCGGCGGCTTCATGCATCACGTCCCGGTGGTCGGTGCCGCTGGCAAGGTATACTTCGATTCCTGCGTCCCGCAGGGTGTTCAAAAATTCCACTGCACCCTTGATGAGGAATTCCTCCGGGGCCTTTTCTCCGCTTTCCACCGCCGTAATTCGGTCCCGGATGGCAGCCATCAGGCGGCGGTTGTATTCATCCTTGTAGTACCAGGCGTCCCATTCCGGGGAGCCATGCCCCGCTTTGTCAGTTTCCTGTTTCAGCCACTCCATTTGGTAAATGGTCTGGATTCCGGTGGAGGAATCGATGTAATTCCGCACCTTCTGCACCAGGGCGGGGTCGTAGGGGCCGGTGGAGCCCGAAATGCATTCCAGCATCAGAGATTTCATCACCTTCTCCCAACCGCAGCGCAGGGTGGAGAAGGTGCCATCGAAATCGAATACGGCTGCTTGGATGCGGCCATTGGGGCGGCGGTGAGGGTGCAGGTATTCCATGGTGCTCATGCGTAATATTCCTCCCATTTTGCAAGGATCTCCTGCCGGGTGGCGGTACCGGTGGTACCGATCTTTTTCACCGTCACGGCAGAGGCCAAGTTGGCGAAAGCCAGGGATTTTCCTCCATCCCCGGTGGCGGCGTAGGCGGCGGAAAATGCCGAAAGGAAGGTATCTCCGGCACCGACGATATCGGTTTCTCCCCTGGCCTTTACGGTGGGGGCGTAGATGGGTTCCGAACCGTCACACCAGATGGCACCCTTGTCCCCTAAGGTGACGATAACCGGGGCTTTTTTCATTTTTTGCAGAGCTGTGGCCAGCTCAGCATAGTCGGACACCGTTGTGTCCCGGCTGGTGATATCCATTCCCAGGGCGGCGGCGGTTTCCACCTCGTTGGGTTTCACGATGACGCCGGTGAAGTCACCGATGCGATCCCGGCTATCGGCAATGACCGGGGTGGTTTTGGCAATTTCGGCAAGCTTTGCCCGGATGGCGGGAGTCACCACGCCGTAGGTA
>SVKS01000011.1 GCA_015068345.1 Oscillospiraceae bacterium | reverse complement strand
CGGAATGGTTTTTGCAATTTCGTAAAGGTCGTGGCAAACCCTTGCCATGAGGCTTCCGCTTTCCTCACTTTCATCCCCCCAATGCTGGCAACCCAGCGCCGCATTCCGAAGGGCTTCGTACCCTTCCCAGTTTTTCCCCAGGGCGAAAATCAATTCCGGTAGGGTACAAAGCTTTTTTTCAAAACACAATTCCCGAATCACCAGTAGGGAATCCACCACGTTGACGATACCGGAACAAATCACCTCGTCCAGATGGTATCTGGTACCCCCGGCGGTATAATCCTTTCGGTTTTCTATGCAGGAGTCGTAGGCCGAGGAGATCAGCATTAAGGGATCTACCCTGCTCCATATTCTCCGTCCCCGATATGCCGCGTGACATTTATGCCGGAGGGTATTTGCAAAATTTTCTATGGTAATGCGATAAGCCTCGCCAAAATCTGCCGCGTCCCCCAGGGGAGTAATCTCCAGCTCCGGGTGATGCCAATCTCCATAGAGCGAAAACTCCAAAATTTTAAGCAGGTTGACATACCCACAATGCTCGTTGGTGGCTTCGTTGATCACCGGTTCCCAACAGCCCAGCAGGCAATAATTTCTGGCATCTTCCAGGGAAATTCCTGCCTTCACCAGCGCCGGAATCATGGCGTCGTCGTTTTGATACAGAATGTAGGTACGCCCCCGAAGAACGTCGGCATTGATGGCATCCAGGTATTCCTTGGGAGAGTTTTTGCCATAGCGGCATTTGATTTTGGGGAAAATCAGCTTATGCTCCCGGTGAGCCCGCAGGAACATTTGTGTAAGCTCATTATACACCGGGTTCCCCTGAGCATCACACCCACCAAGGGTATAGACGTAAGATTCGTAATTGTGGGTTCCCTGGTGCTTTTCGTCGTGGTCCACATGATTGTGAAGCACCATCAGGAATTCACAAATCAAGTCGTATATTTCTTCCCCAGTAAAGGTCCCCTGTTCCAGATCACGTCGATAAAAGGGGTATAAAATCAGGTCATACCGCCCCATGGCGGTTAGATTGACCCCATCCAATCCCGCGATCACCTTTGTCAAAAGCAGGATGGTGTTGAGAGCTTCATAGATGTTTTGGGGCGCTTCCCAGGGGGTCCTGGCGGCAGCTTCGGCAATAATCTCCAACTGGCGGCGTTCCGCCCCGTCCCGGACCGATTCTAATTTTTCCCTTGCCAGAAGGGAGAATTTTTCGCACATATGCCTGGCGGCAAGCAATCCCACAAGGGTGCTTTCCAGGTAATCCCGTTCTTCCCCGACGGCATCCTTCAGCTGCATCTCCGCCTTTTCATAAAGTCCCCGTAGTCCGCACGCAAAAACCGGCTCAATATTGAAGGCAAAGTGCCACCGAAAATCCCCGTATTCCCCACACCAGCTATAAAAGGGAATCCGTGAGTTTTGGAAAAGCTCCGGATCCTGGTCCACAAACAGGTGGCGGTTTTTCCGGTATAGCCACCCACCGGGATGAAGGGGGGCTTTTTCAGAGCGGCTGTTTTCCCCTTCCCCCTGGGTAGAGGCATTCATCGTGGCGGTTTCGTAATAATAACGGCAGTTTTTGAAAAGAACCGGCTGGCAAAGCTCAGCAATCGTTTGGTACTGCAAAGCCTTCTGTTGATAGGAGGAAGCTCTTTCGTCAAAGCTTTCCTCCAACCTTTGAGAGCATTTTTCGTTAAAAACAAAGGCTTTTTCGTCCAGGATGGCATAGAAGGCCTGTAATTCCTGCTGTAATTCGTGATACACAGTATCCCTCCCTTATCGAATGGCGTACCCACCGTCAAAAACCACCGTTTCGCCGCAAATCATTTTGGCATCGTCCGACAAAAGATACATGGCAAGCTTCGCAATTTCGTCGATGGTGGCAAAGCGACCGTAGGGAATACGGGCGTGTTCCATGGGATCCCCTTCATGCCAATGATTCATTTCGGTGGCGACGGGGCCCGGGGCAATACCGTTAATGGTGATGCCTTCGTTTGCAAACATCCTTCCCCATCCCCTTGTTAATCCGGATGCCGCCGCCTTGGACGCACCATAAGCCCCATACACCGGCTCATACCCCGCAACCGAGGTAACATTGAGAATGTTTCCCCGAATTTCGTGCAGGCGCATATAGTTGACCGCCGCCTGCATGGTAAAAAAGAGGGCGCTGGTATTGGTGCGCATGACGCTTTCCCATTCCTCCACCGTAGTTGCAAGAAGGGATTCCTTTTCCCACTCGCTCCTCTGGGCAAAAATGCCGGCGTTGTTGACCACAATATCCAATCCCTCAAGAATCTCCGCCGCTTCCCGGAGTTTTTCGTTTGCCACCCCAATCTCTGATGCATCCCAAACCATAGGAAATACCTTTCCACCGATTCCAGCGGCAGCTTTTTCCAATGTCTTGAGATTTCGCCCGGTGATTACCACCGTGCATCCTTCGTTTGCAAGGGCTTTTGCAATGGCGTACCCGATTCCGCGGCTACCGCCGGTGACAATTGCTTTTTTATGACAGAACATCCGAATCCCCTCCCATCCTGTTTGTTACATGGTATCATACTTGGCGGTTGATGAAAATGTTTTGAACAGCATAAATTTGTTTTGAACGGACATCCTTGCATTCCGGCAGAGAACGTGCTATACTCCTCCTCAGAAGGAGGTGTTTCTTTGGAACAGAAGATAATACACTACGAATATCCAACCGATGTCATTGTTTTCCGGGATTCGCTCCAGGATCATGCACCCTGCATTTTTGAAGTTCCTCGTAATCACGAGAGTCTCTTTTTTGTTACAAACGGAACTCTGCTTTATGAAAAGGCAGGGGTTCGGGAAACGGTGGAAACCGGGCAGGTGGGATATATTTCCCGGGGATCGGTGGACAAAAGCTCTGCCTTTTCCTGCCCGGAGGTTTCCTACATTGCCATCAATTTTCACTTTGACCGGTGTTCTCCCTCCCCATCCCCCACATTACCATTTTCCACCCTGTGTGCCACCGATCGCCAAAACCGATTTGAGAAGCTTTTTAACCATGCCCTTCAGAATTTTATATCCAAAACCACCGGAAACGAACTAATTTGCGGCGGGCTGGTCATGCAGATTATCGGATCGATCTTTGAGGAACGAAGTCGCGAAAATCAGGATTTCGCCAAGCGTCGGCAGTTGGAAAAGGCTGTGGAATACATGAAAATGCATTGCGGAGACGCCCAGCTGAAGATTGGTCAGGGCGCTTGCCTGCTTGGTATGAGTGAGCGAAATTTCCGTCGCCAATTCATGGCCGCCTACCACCAATCCCCCTATGCCTTTTTGCAGGAGCTTCGGATCGAAAAAGCAGGCCTCCTGTTAACCAACACCACCAAATCCTTGGGGGATATTGCGGTGCAATGCGGTTTTTCAGATCTCTATAGCTTCAGCCATTGCTTCAAAAAACATATGGGGGTATCCCCATCCAAATACCGGGAACACCTGTAGCCCCTCCGTGTACTCCGCAAGCCAAGCCGCGTGCAATATTCCCGGAACTTTTTCAACAAAAGAAATGAATATTTTTTCGTCGCTTCTTGTCTTTTGCCTGTAAATCGTGTATACTGAACGTAACACAGAAATCTTCTCTATACTTAACGGAAAAGAGGCGTATATCATGCAGATTCGCTATACCGATATTCTTCTTCCCTCGGCCAACCTGGGCGGCGTCAATCCCCTTCCCGTCTTCCGTTCGGAAAAAACCGATCTGGATATTCCCTACGACGAAACCTTCACCCCTGAAGAAGCCCATCTTTTGGGCTACAGCGGCGGCACCCGGGTTCTTCCCTATCTGATGCAGGACCGCTACGACCGCAATCGCACCAAACAAAACGTCCGGGCGGTCGTTTTGGAAAATGACCACCTGAAAGCGATTATCCTGTGCGATTACGGCGGAAGACTCTATTCCCTTTATGACAAGGACCGGGAGAAGGAGCTTTTATTCCGCAATCCCGTCATTCAGCCCGCCAACCTGGCCATCCGGGATGCATGGCTTTCGGGAGGCGTGGAATGGAACATCAGCCAGCTGGGACATACCTTCACCACCTGCAGTCCCATGTTCTGTGGTTTGGTGACCGCCGACAATGGCGAAAGCTTCTTCCGTATTTATGAATTCGAGCGCCAGAAGAAGCTATTCTGGCAGGTGGACTTCCACCTCCCCGACGACAGCCGGGAGCTTTACGTTTACGTGCGCATCGTCAACGACAACCCCCACGAATCTCCCATGTATTGGTGGAGCACCACCGCCGTACCCGAAGACGCCAATACCCGTGTCCTGCTCAACGGCAGCCGGGCCATGTACAGCAACCCCGAAACCGGCAAACAAACCATGGGCAACCTGCCCTACGTGCCTGCCTTTGGTCCTAAGGACTATTCCTACACCCTGAACATGAAGGTATCCAACGACTTTTTTGTACAGATTCCCGACGACGTGAAGACCCCCTGGGAAGCCGCCGCCTACGAAAACGGGGACGTGACCTTCGAAAAATCCACCTCCCGCCTGCACCACCGGAAGATCTTCTGCTGGGGCGACCGTCCCGGCGGTTGGAGATGGAAGGAATACCTTTCGGAAGAGGGAGGCGGTTCCTACATTGAGATTCAGGCCGGCATTGCCCGTTCCCAGCGCCACGGTCTCCAAATGCCCGCCGGCACCGAGTGGGATTTCACCACCGCCTTCGGCGGACTTACCGGAGACGCCGAAAAGCTCCACGACCGGGATTGGAACAAGGCCTGCGAATATCTGGACAAGGAGCTCCACGACCGGGTCTCCCCAGCCAAGCTCTACGGTCTCCATTGCAAATATGCCGCACAGGGTAAGTGCTATCCCGAAGAAATCTTCCATCTGGGTTCCGGTTGGGGAACCCTGGAAGCCATGCTTCGCAAGAAGAAGGGCGAAACCCTGCCCAAGGGTTTCTTCTTCCCGGAAGAAGCCATCACCGACGAACAGAAGTATTGGCTGGACCTGATTGAAAAGGGCGCTCTGTCGGATAGAGATCCCGCCTCTTACTACGTGGACGAACCCATCCGGGCCATGTTGGAAGCATCTCCCGACAGCTTCCAGAAGTTCTATCACCTGGGGGTTATTGCCGCCGAAAAGCCCGACCGGGCCGCTGCCATTGGTTATTTCAAACGCTCGGTGGAAATCAAGCCCAACATCTGGGCACTGCGAGCCCTGGCAGTATTGGAAGCTAACCCCGACAAGTCGGAGGAATATTACGACCAGGCCTTTGCCCTGGGTATCACCGACGTAGCCTTCGCCCAGGAATACCTGGCCCTGCTTGTGAAGCAGAAAAAGCACGAAAAGGTTCGGGAGGTATTCCAGGCTCTGCCGGAAGAATACCAGAATGACGAACGGGTTATGATAAACGCAGTATCCTCTTACCTGGCATTGGGTGACATTTCACTCTGCGAAGGTGGCTTCTTCGACCGGAATTTTGCCAACATTCGCGAGGGCGAAGTGTTGGTTTCCGAACTCTGGTACTACTACGTTGCCCTGAAGGCTGCCCTGGAGCGCAGTGTGAAGGTGACGGCTTCGTTCCTGGATTGGATCAAGAAGAACAATACCCTGCCGAAGAATTTGGATTTCCGCATGAAATAAGGAAGGGAAACAACTATGGCAAATGACAAGAATACAGCCGTGCCGGAAGGCCGTAAAAAGGGGTTCAGCCGCATTATTTTCGTCATTTCCTTTGCCCTTTCTCTGATCCCACTGGTTGCTTATCTGTTGTTACTGCCCGCATTGCCGGATAACCTGCCGGTGAAGTATGATGATATGGGAATTCCCAGCATCAACGTATCCAAAACCAGCATCGATATGATTCTGTTCTCGTTGGAAGGGGTCTTCGGGTTTGCCGCGATGATCTTTGTGGAAAAAATCGCCCGGGGCTTTGCCCGGCGTACCTACCGCAACAAAGAGAACCTTTCTGCCACCGACAACACCCTGGCCCTGATTACTTTGGTCATATCGCTTCTCTTGAATGTATCCTGGTTTTTAACCATTATTCCCCTGCTGCTTTAAGGGGAAGCTTATCCCCAAAGGAGGAATCTTCCTATGGAACAACTGAAAAACAGTATGAACCTGACCATGCTTTTCGACTACTACGAAATGACCATGATGAACGGCTATTTCGAAAACGGCCTGGAAAAACGCATCGGCTATTTCGATATGTTTTTCCGCCGGGTCCCCGACGACGGTGGCTTTGCCATCATGGCCGGGTTGGAACAGGTCATCGATTACATTGAAAATCTAACCTTTTTGCCGGAAGATATTGCCTATCTTCGTGAAAAGAAGATCTTTTCGGAGGATTTTCTCCGGTATCTGGAAACTTTCAAGTTCTCCTGCGACGTGTGGGCCATGCCGGAAGGCAGTGTGATCTTCCCGAATGAACCCATTCTGGTGGTGCGGGGACCGGTGATGGAAGCCCAGCTTCTGGAAACCATGATCCTTTTGACCATTAACCACCAGTCGCTGATTGCCACCAAGGCCAACCGCATCGTCCGGGCCGCCATGGGGCGCCCGGTGGCGGAATTTGGTGCCCGCCGAGCCCACAGCTACTCTGCTGCCATTTACGGCGCCCGGGCTGCCTACATAGGGGGCGTCTCCTCCACCTCCTGCGCCCTGACCGACCAGCAGTTTGGCGTACCCGCATCGGGCACCATGGCCCATTCCTGGGTGCAGATGTTCCCCACCGAGTACGAGGCTTTTGAAGCCTATGCCAAGGTCTATCCCGAATCCTGTGTGCTCCTGGTCGATACCTACGACGTTTTGGGAAGTGGTCTTCCCAACGCCATCCGTTGCTTCAAGGATGTAATCCTGCCTACCGGTAACCGTCCGGTTGGCATCCGCATCGACTCGGGGGATATTGCCTACCTGACAAAAAAAGCCCGGGCCATGCTGGACGAAGCCGGATTCCCCGATTGCAAGATCATCATTTCCAACTCCCTGGATGAATTCCTGATCCACGATATCCTCAACCAAGGTGCCGAAATCGATTCCTTTGGCGTTGGTGAACGACTGATCACCTCCCGCAGTGAACCGGTTTTCGGCGGAGTCTACAAGCTGGTGGCGGTGGAGGACGAGAATGGCATCATTCATCCCCGGATCAAGCTTTCGGAAAACGTGACCAAGATCACCAACCCCGGTTTCAAAAAGGTATGGCGCCTTTACGGGGAGGATGGGGAGGCATTTGCCGATGTTTTGACCCTTGCGGATGAGGTAATCGATCCCGCAAAGGGTCCCTACACCATTTTCCACCCGGAATACACCTGGAAGAGCAAGAAGATCGAAAACTTCACCGCCCGGGAAATGCTGGTGCCCATTTACGAAAAGGGCAGACTGGTATATGACCGACCCACGGTGCAGGAAATCCGGAAGTACTGTGAAAAAGAGCTTTCTCTTCTGTGGAACGAAGTGAAACGGTTGAAAAACCCCCACGTGTTCTACGTGGACCTAAGCCAAAAGCTTTGGGAAATGAAGGAAAGCCTGCTCAAGGAAAAGGGCAGAAGATAAAAAACAACCCCTGCCAAAGGATGTTTCATGAACCTCCTTTGGCGGGGGTTATCGTTTTCACGGATTTATTCCATCAGCACCCGATCCCGTTCCAGTTTTTCCTTTTTGCCGTGGATGCGTCCCAGCGCGTACATCAGGAGGGTGCCGAGCAAAAGGTTAATGGAACCCAGACCTGCCACAGAGGGATTCAGGGAATTTCCAACTCCGATCGCCAGGTTTGCTACCCCTGCCGCCGTGAGCATTTTACCGATTTGATTCAGATGGGTAATCCGGGAATCGATATCGCTGAAGATATCAAAGGGGCCTTCCGCCGCCTTTTTGCGGAAATAAATCCATTTTGCCATACGTCCCACGTATTCCGCCCCGGTTTCCCGCATGAAAGCCAGGTAGCCCTCGTCATGGTCCCGCATTTCCAGACGAACGGTATACTCCCCGGGTTCGCAGGGGACAAAGTGATATTTGCAGAATCCGACCCCATCCAAAACCCAGCCGGATTGGGCCATGGCGTTGAGCCAGGCCTCTTCCTTTTCAAATTCCCATACCCAGAACCATTTGCGAATCGTTTTTCTTTCCATTCTTATTCCTCCCCAAGAATGCTTATGCCGTTTTCCACCAGCTGACGCAGGCGGGAAAGCTCGTTTTGAAGTACCGAAAGACCGATTTCGGTTAATCTGTATTCTTTCCTCCGACTATCCTCCACCGAGGGCAGGGGGACGATCCATCCCTTGTCGCAAAGGGAGGTCAAAGCCCCGTACAGGGTTCCCGCCGCAAGCCGGACCCGCCCGGCGGAAAGGTGCTCCACCTCCTGCATGATGCCGTAGCCATGCCGGGGAGTATGGAGTGCCAATAAAATATAGTAGGTGGATTCGGTCAAGGCTGTGATCTCATTCATATGGATCCCTCCTATTATATCGTCTTCCGATATATCGCAATAAGATTATATCGCACCACGATATAGTTGTCAAGAATTTTTTTGAAAAAGTCGAAAAAGACCTCTTGACAAATGAAAATCATGGGCGTATAATATGCGCAAGATTTGAATATCACAAACAACGACTGTGACGAAGACGGTCGGAGTGGGAAATCTTCAGAGAGTTGGCGGGAGCTGCGAGCCAACGGTGGAACATTCCAAATGACCTATCACTTCCGAGTCGGAGGACCGAACGGTATTGTCAAGTAGGCTCCTTCCGTATTGCTGCGTAAAGGCAAAAGGCTTGTTAGAGCCTGGTAAGTGGCGGAAGAAATTTCCGCAATTTGAGTGGTACCGCGGGTTGATCAACTCGTCTCAAAGTTCTCTTTGAGACGGGTTTTTGTTTTATTCGAATCCGTAAAAAACGGAAAGACAGGAGAAAACACAATGGATTACAGCTTGAAGGAAGTAGCCGGCAGAATCAAAGACCTGCGGGAAGCAAAGGGCTACACCCCGGAAGAACTGGCAAAGCTCACCGGTGTTTCGGTGGAGGAATACAAGGTTTTGGAACAGGGCGAAACCGATTTTAGCTTTACCTTTATTTACAAGTGTGCCAAGGCTTGTGACGTGGAAGTGGTAGACCTTTTGGAAGGCCGCAGTTCCATCCTGACCTCCTTCACCATCACCCGCAAGGGCGGCGGTATGAAGATTTTGAAAAAGAAGGGCTTCGTATACAATAACCTTGCTCCAAACTTCAAGGATAAGCTTGCTGAACCCTTCCTTGTTAAATTCCCCTATCTGCCGGAAGAGCAGGATGCTCCCATTTCCCTGAGTTCCCACACCGGTCAGGAATTTGACGTGATCGTCAAGGGCTCCCTGAAGGTCCAGGTGGGTACCCACGTGGACGTGCTCAACGAAGGGGATTCCATCTTCTACAACAGCCAGATTCCCCACGGCATGATCGCCGTCAGCCCGGGCGGCTGTGAGTTCCACGCCATTGTCCTGAATCCCCAGGAAGGTCAGATCAACGAAGACTATCCCGAAGCGCCCATTATCGCCGCGAAAGCCGCCACGGTTACCGAAGTGCACGACCAGACAGTTGCAGATAACTTCATCAACTGCACGCTGGATGAAAAGGGAGTGTTCAACGGCATTTCCTTCAAAAATGCCGACAAGTTCAACTTTGCCTTCGACTGCGTGGATGCTATCGCCCAAAAGAATCCCGATAAGCTGGCCATGATGTGGGTGGCAAACGACAAGACCGACCGCCGTTTCACCTTCAGCGACATGAAGAAATATTCCGCCAAAACCGCCAATTACTTCGAATCGTTGGGCATCCAGAAGGGCGATACCGTCATGCTGGTTTTGAAGCGGCACTACCAATTCTGGTTCTGCATGCTGGCTCTCCACAAGATCGGCGCCATCGCCATCCCCGCCACCAACCAGCTGGTGGAGCACGACTTCACCTACCGCTATAGAGCCGCCAAGGTCAAAGCCATCGTCTGCACCGCCGACGGTGACGTATCCACCGAGGCCGAAAAGGCTGCCGCCGAATTCCCCGGCATGGTTAAGGTCCTTGTAGGCGGCAAAAAAGAAGGCTGGAATGACTTCAACGTGGAAATGGAACGCTTCAGCACCCATTACTACCGCACCGAAAACTCTCCCTGCGGCGACGATCCCATGCTGATGCTCTTCACCTCCGGCACCACCGGCTACCCCCGCATCGCCACCCATTCCTGCAAGTATGCCCTGGGACATTATCCCACCGCCAAGTTCTGGCACAATGTGGATCCCGAAGGGCTCCACTTCACCATCTCCGACACCGGTTGGGGCAAGGCTCTTTGGGGCAAGTTCTACGGCCAGTGGCTTTGCGAAGCGGCCACCTTTACCTACGACTTCGACCGCTTCCATTCGGAAGATATCCTTCCCATGTTCCAGAAGTACGGCATCACCACCTTCTGCGCTCCTCCCACCATGTATCGCTTCTTCATCAAGGAAGACCTGTCCAAGTATGACCTTTCCTCCATCAAATACGCCACCACCGCCGGCGAAGCCCTCAACCCCGAAGTATTCAATCAGTTCAAGAAAGCAACCGGCCTGACCATCATGGAAGGCTTCGGCCAGACCGAAACCACCCTCTCCATCGCCAACTTTGTGGGCTCCACCCCGAAGATCGGCTCCATGGGTCGTCCCAGCCCCCTCTACGACGTGGTTGTTCTGGATCCGGACGGCAGGGAATGTCAGCCCGGCGAAACCGGCGAAATCTGCATCCGCACCAAGGATGGTGTCCCCTGCGGATTGTTCATCGGTTACTACCTGGATGAGGAAAAGACCCAGGAGGTCTGGCACGATGGTTTCTACCACACCGGCGATCAGGCCACCATGGACGAAGACGGCTACCTGTGGTATGTGGGCCGTATCGACGACGTGATCAAGTCCTCCGGCTACCGCATCGGGCCTTTCGAGATCGAAAGTGTTATCATGGAACTCCCCTACGTGCTGGAATGCGCCATCACCCCGGTTCCCGACGAGGTTCGCGGTCAGATCGTAAAGGCTACCATCGTCTTGACCCGTGGTACCACCGGTACCCCGGAGCTCAAGAAGGAGATCCAGGATTACGTCAAGACCCACACCGCCCCCTACAAGTATCCCCGTATCGTGGAATTTGTGGACGAGCTTCCCAAAACCATCAGCGGCAAGGTCAGACGTGTGGAAATCCGCAAGAGAGACCTGGAAAAAGCAAAGGCATAAACTACTCCCAACACAAAAAGAGGCAGGAGCAATCGCTCCTGCCTTTCTTCTTTTTATTCCTGATGACACAGGAGGCAGATCCAATCCCCACCTGTGTAGCGATCGATAAATGCCTGGCTCTTTTCGGGAGATACCGTACTTCCCGTGGGAACCTTCGCCTGAAGGTTATAGGTGGAATAGGCTTCGTCCCCGCAGAGGACGTATTTCTGCCCCTGCCAGTTGACCTCCACCACTGAGGAGCCCTTGTGGTGACCGCCGATGGTCACCGCCGTGACGTCCTCATCCAGGGAGCAGGTTGCTCCATAGAGGTGCACCGGGACCCCCTCCGGAATGAACTGCCGTCCTTCCGGGTAGGCTTCCCTTTGGATGTGGATGGCGGCTCCGGGGAATCGGAACACCCCCTGGGCATGGTCGTGGTGGGCATGGGTCAGGAGCACGTCGGTGATCTCCTCCGGCTTGTACCCCAACTCATCCAAAACTTCCACAGGCTTGCGGAAATTTTCCATAACAAAGCCCGGCATGGTTTCACACCCGGCGTCCACCAGAATCTTCTTCCTGTCGGTGAGTACCAGGAAGCAGGAAAAGAAGATGGGAACCGCCTTTTCCGGGTCACCCCCGGCAAAAACCCAGCTTTCGGGGATGGTGGTATCCCCGTAACGAATGCGGATGATATCCTGTACCATGGCTTAACCCACCGTCAGCACTACCTTCCCCACGTTTTCTCCCCGGTAGAGGATATCGTGGGCCGCTTCCGCCTCGGTAATGGGCAGGACCTTGTAGATGGTGGGCTTCACCTCGCCCGATTCCACCTTGGGCCATACCTTCTCCACCAGCTCCGCCAAAATCTGGGCTTTCACCGCAGGGGTACGGGAGCGCAGGGTGGAGCCGATGATACGGACGTTTCGGACGTAGATATTTTTCAGGTCGATTTCGGTTTTGACCCCCGCCAGGGCGGCGATCATGATCCAGCGGGCTCCATGGGTGAGGAAATGGATGCATTTACCCATGACGTCTCCTCCCAGGCAGTCGATGGCCACGTCAACCCCGTGCCCATCGGCAAGTTCCTTTTTCAGGACCTCCACAATGTCGGTCTTCCGGGTATTCACCACCACGTCGGCCTTCAGGTGGGCGATGGAGGCGGCAATTTCGTCCGAAAGGACAGTGGTGATAACTCTGGCACCAAAGGCCTTTGCCATGGGGATCACCACGCTTGCCAGACCGCTGGCCCCGGCGTTCATCAAAAGGGTATTGCCCGGCTTCAATCCGCCTTCCATAAAGAGGTTCAGGTAGGCGGTGGCAAATGCTTCGGGAATGGCGGCGGCTTCCACCATGGTGCAGTTTTTGGGAACCGGCATGAGCATGTCGTACTTGACGTTGGCGTATTCGGCGTATCCGCCGCCACCCAGCAGGGCACAGACCTTGTCCCCCACCTTCCAATTCGACTTAACGGCTGCTTCGGGGCCTACTTCCACAATGGTGCCCGCAATTTCCAGACCCATCCACTCGGGGCATCCCGGAGGCGGGGGATAGTCCCCTTCCCGCTGCATCAGGTCAGCCCGATTCAGGGCAGCGGCTTCAATTTTTACCAGACAATCCTCGGCCCCGGTCACAGGATCGGGTACGTCGGCCCAAACCAAACTTCTGTCATCTTGTACCAGAATTGCTTTCATATTCTTTCTCCTTATTTACTGTATGGGACCCGGGGCAGGGCGTTTCTGCCGCCGTCGATCATGATGTTTTCGCCATTGATGAACTGCCCCTTGTCGGAGGCAATGAAGAGAATCAGGTCAATGATCTCCTGGGGGTCAGCGGCACGGCCCAGCATGGTGCGCATATTGGCCATATTGGCTCGGGTCAAAACCGGCCCCGGAGACACGCACACACAACGGATGCCGTACTTTTCCCCAAACTGGGCGATGGATTTGGTGAGACCGAACATGAGCCCGCTTTTGGCGGTGGGGTAATCCATGCCGTAGCCATCCCCCTCCATGCCGGTGATGGAACCAATGTTAATGATCAATCCGCTTTTTTGTTCCCGCATCTGTTTGAGAACCGCATGGGCAAAGTAGAAGGGACCCCGCAAATTCACATCCAAACCCCAATCGTACACGTCGATGGGTACGTCGGGGAATTCCATGGTTCCGTCGTTTTGTACCTTGCACATCCGCACGGCGGTACCCCCGGCGAAGTTAGCCATCAGGTCGATACGGCCAAATTCTGCCACAGCCTTATCCCGGGCGGTGCAAACCTTGTTGTAATCCCGCACGTCGCAATAGATTCCCACAGCGCGCCCTACTCCCCAGGAATTGATTTCAGCAACCTTTTCCTCCAAAACAGGAAGGTTCACGTCGCAAAGCAGGACGTTTCCTCCCTCTTTGGCAAAATTCTGTGCAAATAACAAGCCCATCCCCGATGCCGCACCGGTGGAGATGGCAGCTTTTCCGGCAAACTGCATTTCTTTTCTTCCTTTCGTTTACTGCCCCAGGATTTCATCCGGGGTAAATTCCACAACGTCGATCTGATCCACGCTGGTTTCGGTACCGCATTCAAATAAAAGGAACACTTTCTCACTTTTTGCGTCATAACACATGCTCGAGTAAGCGGCCTTCCGGTGGTCGATGGTGACCCCGTAGGTCCAGGTGGCTCCTTCGTCCAGGCTATAGTACACCGACATATCCACCCGGTCGGTGGTGCTCCGGGGGTTGGAGAAGAAGAAGATGGTCTTCCCTTGCCATTCCACCCGCAAAACCGCCGCGTTGCAGCAGGGCTCAATCAAATCCTGATGAATGCTCTGCTCCACGAAGCTTTCGCCCCCATCGTAGCTGACCGCCCCCCGGCGCAGACCGTCGTTAAAATAAGCTCGGGAATTGTAATAGATACTGCCATCACTTCGCTCCGCCAGGGTACCTTCCCCAGTACCGGGTTCTACAATGCCGCCGGTAACAAAGCTTTCTCCCCGGTCGTCGCTGTAGATCACGGTATTGGATGAGCCGGTTTTCAGATCCTCCCAGGTAACACATTCCTTCAGGGAAACCCGGGCCGGCACCACAATGCGGCCCTTATGAGGACCATACTGCAGCGTGACACCACTGCCGCTGCCATGGGGAGATCCCCCTTTCCCCAAAAGGAATCCGGAAGCACCTCCGGCCATGGGCTTGATTTCGATTTTTCTCTGGGTGAAGGTGATTCCGTCGGTGGTTTCCAGCACGTAATCCCCTTCTTTGTCCCCATCCCGCTCTTCCTTGATGGCGGCCAGGCGGTTACGCTCTTCGGGTCCCATTTCCTTTTTGAACTCGTGGAGTACCACAGCGATCTTTTTGAAAAAGCACATCACCTTACCGGTGACACTGTCGCACACGGCACTGCCGATCATGTAAGACCAGTCTTTCCGGCTGGCTACTGTCTTTGCTTCCTCCCAATCGCATCCGGGACGCTTGACCGCTACCATCAGGTGCGTTTCGGCGGCATTATCCCGGGATGTAGAAACCCGAACATTGGCAAACGCGTACACTGTGCCGTCGGGAGCTGCTACAATGGTGGGGATACGAATACAATCGTCTCCCTCCCCACGGAACAATCGCTGACATTTCATCTGCCCAAACCTCACTTTATCCAGGATTTGTATATCTCTATTATACCCGAGGCACCACAATTTGGCAAGAGGGGCGAAAAGCTTTCTCTTTTCAAACGCCGGGAAATATGATATGATAAAAGAGCGTACAACCCAACCCTCCACGAAAGGAGAATTTATGAACGAGCTATATGACATTTATACCTCTCTGGCCCATGCCGAAGGTATCCTCCTGTATATTTCCTTCGCTATTCGCTTCCTTCTGCCGATTTTAGCCCTGCTTCTCCTGTTCCGGTGCGGAAAGTCTCTGCTTTCCGACCACCCGGAGGATGAAATTTGGGGGTATTTGGTGGATACGGAAGGAAATCGGCTGCCCCTGCGGCACTTCGAGAATACCATCGGAAGCGCAAAATCCAGCGATGTGGTGTTAGAGGATGAAACCATTGATTCTCTCCATGCCTTTCTCATCCGGGATGGCCACGGAGAATGGCTCTTACATCCGGCGAAACCCGGCCGGGAGATCCTGTGCAACGGAGAGCCCTTTGACGAACCGCTCCCGGTTTTTGCCGGAGACCGGCTGACCTTCGGAGCGGTGACTCTTGTATTTGCCCCTTCCTCCGAGGAAGATGAGCAGCGTCAGGCGGTTTCCCGCACCAAGCCCGGCGGTCTGATCAGTCCGGGGATTTCCATGTTCATTCTTACGGAGTTCCAGTTGCTTCTGTGCTCGGCCCACTGGATCGCCGCCATGGACGAGCTGAACTTAGCCATCCCCATCTGCTTCGGCGCCCTGATTGTCATTTGCTGGTGCTACTATTTCTTCATGCGGGCCCTGCGGCGCATGGGGTTTGAAATCGAGATTTTGGCCTTCTTCCTGGTGACCATCGGTATGTCGGTGTGCGCCACTTCCACCCCCGATGAGCTATATGAACAAGCCGCCTTTTTGATCGTGGGCCTGCTGGCATTTTTGATTCTGGGATGGTTTTTGCGGGACCTGGGCCGCATCAAAACCCTCCGGCTTCCGGTGGCAGTGATGGGGGTTCTGCTTTTGGGGGTCAACCTGGTGCTGGCTTCCCGTGTATTCGGAGCCCGGAACTGGATTTCCATCGGCGGTTTTTCCTTCCAACCTTCGGAATTTGTGAAGATCTGTTTCCTGTTTGCCGGTGCCGCCACCCTGGACAAGCTTTTCAGCCGGAAAAATCTATTCTGGTTCGTGGCTTTTTCGGGGGTCAACGTGATTGCACTGGTGCTTATGAGTGACTTTGGCACCGCGTCGGTGTTTTTCGTAGCCTACCTGATCATGGCCTTCCTGCGCTCCGGGGATATTGCCACTGTCATCCTGAGCATTTCGGGGGCGGGCTTTGCGGGGTTTATGGCCATCACCATCAAGCCCTATATTGCCGGTCGTTTTTCCACCTGGCTCCACGCCTGGGACTACGCCAACGAAGGGGGTTATCAACAGACCCGCACTATGATGGCCGCCGCCAATGGGGGACTCTTCGGTGTGGGTGCCGGCTCGGGCGGCCTTTACAAAATTTTCGCCGCCGATACCGACATGGTATTCGGTATGGTTTGCGAAGAATTGGGGCTTCTGGTGGGGCTTTCCGCCATAGCTTGCTTTGTGATCCTGACTCTGTTTGTGATCCGGTCGGCAAAAACCGCCCGATCCTCCTTTTACGTCATCGGCGCCTGCGGAGCACTCGCTATGATGATCTTCCAGATCATGCTGAACGTGCTGGGCGCTTTTGACATTCTGCCCTTCACCGGGGTCACCTTCCCCTTCCTTTCCAAGGGCGGCTCCAGCCTGCTTTCCTGCTTCTGCCTCCTGGCCTTTATCAAGGCGGCAGATACCCGCCAAAACGCCAGCTTTGCGGTTCGCCTGCCAAAACGCTATCGAAAAGCCGTGAAGCAAATGCGTTACGACCTGAGTGAGGAGGATGATCAATGAAAAAAGTGAAAAACCGTACCATCAGCCTTTTCATTCTGGTACTTTTGTTGTGTGCCGGTATGACGGTCTATTTGGTCAAATACATCCGTAATGGCGCCGATTGGGCTTCTTTCTCGGCCAATAACGGTTATTACACCAAGGGAGTTCTTTCGGTGGGCCGCATTCTCGACCGGGACGGGCTGGTGCTTTCGGAATATGGCAGTGAGAAGGGCCGACGTCTCTTCCCGGATAAGAAAATCACCCGCATTTCCACCCTGCACCTTTTAGGCGATCAGCACGGCTACATCGGTACCGGTGCGGTGAAAAATTTTGCCTCGGAGCTCATTGGTTACAACCTGATCAACGGCTCCTATTCCCTGCGTTCCGGGGGTAACGATCTCTACCTGACGGTGGATGCCGATCTGAACGACATTGCTTACCAGGCACTGGATGGAAAAAAGGGGTGTGTGGGGGTCTACAATTACAAAACCGGCGAAACGCTGGTCATGGTCACCGCCCCTTCCTACGACCCGGTAGCCCCCCCGGACGATCTTGCCACCAACGAAAAATACGAAGGGGTCTACATCAATCGATTCCTTTCCTCCACCTATTCCCCCGGTTCCACCTTCAAGTTGGTAACCACCATTGCCGCTATCGAAAAGCTTCCCAACCTGGAAGACATGACCTTCCATTGCGAAGGCAGTGCCGAAATTGGAGAGGGAAAAGTCACCTGCACCAATGCCCACGGTACCATGGATATTGCGGGAGCTTTGGCCTATTCCTGCAACTGTGCCTATGCCGAACTCGCTTTGAAGCTTGGCGGAGATACCCTGGCGGAATATTTCGAAGAGCTGGGGCTTTCCGAAAGCCTGTCCATCGACGGCATCGCCACCGCCCGGGGAAAATATACCATGCCGGAAACCACCAACGACCTTGGCTGGTCGGGGGTAGGGCAGTACAAAAACATGATCAATCCCGCCTCCATGCTGCGGCTGATGGGAGCCATCGGCGGCGGGGGAAGCGGCGCCGAGCTTCGCCTGATTCAAACGGTGAGATCCTCGGTGGGACTTCCCACCGGCATTTACAAAGCCGACACCAAAACGCTTCTTTCGGCAGATACTGCCGAACGGCTCACTGACATGATGCGGAACAACGTGGAGGAGGTTTACGGCGCTGATCGGTTCCCGGGACTTGACATCTGCGCCAAATCCGGTACCGCTGAAGTCGGCGGCGGCAAGGAACCCCACGCCCTTTTTGCCGGTTTCCTCCGCAATGAGGATGCCCCCCTGGCCTTCATCGTCATCGTGGAAAACGGCGGCCGGGGTAGTACCGTGGCGGGGAACGTGGCAAGTACTGTTCTGCAGGCAGCGGTAGAATCGGTGAAAAAGTGACGACAAAAGGCGATTTTGTGACAAGTCGCCTTTTATTTCCCTCTTCCTTTTTCTGTCCAATTGTGATATACTAAAGTTAACTCGGGTTTTCCCCAACGGATTCAGGAGGTTGCTCCATGCAATTGGTTTTCTTGACTGCCCTTGGCGTAGGCGGTGCCACCGTCATCGGCGCCATCCTGGGTTTTGTTTTCAAAAAAATATCCCATCGTTTCAGCGATATGGTCCTTTCCTTTGCGGCTGGAGTCATGTTGGCCGCTGCAGTGGTGGGGTTGATTCTCCCCTCCCTGGAATATGGTGGTAAAAACGGCTTGCCGGTCACCGTCATCGGCATCTTTTGCGGTGCCCTTCTGCTGCATCTTCTGGATAAATTGGTACCTCATCTCCACCGTCTTTCCGGGGTAGACCAGGAAGCTCATCCCGCCAAAACAGAAAAGCTCAACAAGGTTCTTTTATTCGTTATGGCCATTGCCCTGCACAACCTGCCGGAAGGCATTGCCGCCGGTGTTGGCTTCGGCACCGGAAACACCGGCGAAGCCCTGACCATCGCCCTGGGCATTGCACTCCAAAACATCCCTGAAGGAATGGTCATCATTGCCCCCATGCTTGCCGCCGGCATGAACCACAAACGTACCTTCATCGCCGCCATGATGACCGGTGTTGTAGAAGTCCTCGGAACCCTTTTGGGCTATTTTGCCGTCAGCCTTTCCAATGCCATTCTTCCCTTCGCCCTGGCGCTGGCGGGAGGCACCATGCTTTACGTCATCAGCGACGAAATGATTCCCGAAACCCACCACGATTCGGCAAGCGGTGTCACCTACGCCTTGCTTGGCGGTTTCTGTCTGATGCTTGCCATGAGTCATTATCTTGGTTGATTCTTATTTGTTGTAGAAAACAGCCTCCGGCTGATTTCCTAAATATTTATGTAAAGGAGTTTTCCCATGAAAAAGTATTTCTGCAAAGTCTGCAAAGCCACCTTTGAAGTTGCCGATGGTGTTGAGCCGGTCTGCCCCAAGTGCAAGGCCACCGGTGACAAGCTGGAAGAGATTGTCGCCGCCAACCCCTACGCCGGTACCCAGACCGAAAAGAACCTGGAAGCCGCCTTTGCTGGCGAATCCCAGGCCCGTAACAAGTATACCTATTTCGCATCCAAGGCCAAAAAGGAAGGTTTTGAACAGATTGCCGCCCTCTTCCTGAAAACCGCCGAAAACGAAAAGGAACACGCCAAGCTCTGGTTCAAGGAGCTGAATGGCATTGGCGATACCGCCGAAAATCTGCTCCACGCCGCCGAGGGCGAAAACTACGAATGGACCGATATGTACGCCGGCTTCGCCGAAACCGCCGACAAGGAAGGCTTCCACGAACTGGCCGCCAAGTTCCGTCTGGTTGCCGCCATTGAAAAGCGCCATGAAGAACGCTATCGCAAGCTTCTCCAAAATGTGGAAAGTATGCAGGTCTTTGAAAAGAGCGAAGTCAAGATTTGGGAATGCCGCAACTGTGGCCACATCGTGGTTGGCACCAAGGCCCCCGAGGTTTGCCCCACCTGTGCCCATCCCCAGGCTTACTTTGAAGTCATCGCCGAAAATTATTAAGCAAATAACAAAAGTGCTATGTGGCGTCTTCCTTTCGGAAGGCGCCACATATTTCTTATTTAGGGGGATAACGGCTTGGGGGGACTCCATAGGCTTCCTTGAAACAGCGGGAAAAGTAATATATATTATCGTACCCACAAAGCGCCGCCACTTCCGTGACATTGTATTGCCCACTTCCCAAAAGCTCTGCCCCTCGCTCCAAACGCAGTTTGGCAACATAGCGACTGGGAGTCAACCCATATTTTTGCGCAAATAGCCGTTTGAAATAGGTGTAGCATATATTGCAAAGTCTGGCGGGTTCGTAGTAGTCAATATCAAAATCAAATGCGTGCTCCTGCAGATAGCTGACTCCCCGGCTGATCTTACGGTTCTGGTCCCGGGACAGATAGCTTTCTTCCTGTTGAAAAAGCTCCGACAGAATCTCATACATCAATGCCATACATCGATAGTCATCCACTCTCTGTTTCCCAACCCACAGGCGATAAAGCTTCAAAAACAGTTCCCCGATGCGTTTATTTCCCCGGCAATCCACCCGGAATGCTTCGGTGGGCATGGGTCGCGACGTATTAAAATGGATGTCAATGCAATCCCCCAACACCTTTCGTTCTACATAATAATCGACTTTTTCGCATTTAGGTAAGTATTCCACCGTCTCCGGCAGATTGTGCATCACCTTTCCGTTAAAGTGCGTCACGCTCTCCCCGGATATTTTATATACCAATTCATAGGCAGGCATTTTAGGACCATATATCATCTTTTTCCGGTGAACCTGCAAGGGTACCACATATACCACCGACCGGATATCGTCCACGTATATTCTTTCCTGCATTGCCTCACCCCCATTTTATCAAGGGTACCACGCTTTCTTCCGGTTGTCAAGAATTTTGTGCTATCAATTATAAATGTGCTATGGTTTCCATTTACCTTTTTCCCGGACCATGGCATAATGAATCCACACCACTCCACGGAGGTATGTTAATATGACCGAACGTATTCAAAGACTGACCGAGCTGACCCTGCAGGGGAAAATGTATGCCGATACCGTGAAAACGGTATACGATGAAGCGGATCTGCTATTACCCAGACAACAAATGGAATCCAAGCGCATTTGCGAATATATTTTAAATCAAGAGCCCAAGCTGACCGAATATTCGGTTTTGACCGGATTTTTCAATTTTGATGGAAGTATTGTGGGTGATGCATTCCGTCGCGGCGGGCACAAAGCAACACAGGAGGCTTTCCACCTTTTTTATCTCAAACCGATCGACAACCTCTCTACGATGGAGTGGCAACACGCCACCGCTGACTATACAAAGATACTGAATCGGGGGATTTGCGGAATCATCGAAGATATTGATGAATCCTTAAGAAATCATACCAAATCCGAGCAAACAGAGTTTTTGCTCGCGCTTAAGCGTGTGGCAGATGCCCTGATCGGATGGGCACACAAATGCTCCCGGCGCGCGGCGGCATTATCTCTGACCGTCTCAAACGAGGAATATAGAAATAATCTCCAAAAGCTTTCCAAGACGCTTCTCCGTGTTCCCGAAAAAGCGCCCGAGAGTTTTTATGAGGCGGTTTTGTGTATCTACCTTTGCTTCTCTGCCGATCCCGACAGCGTGGGAACGCTTGATAGATATCTCTATCCGTTTTACAAAAAAGACATTGAAAACGGCACGCTGACCAGGGAAGAAGCCGCCGAATATTTACAGGAACTTTTCCTGATGCTCCAAGCGGCAACGCCTGTCCAATCTAACAATTTTACACGCGGAGGCGAATCCCATTTTTGTATCGGCGGCTACTTGCCAAGCGGCGAGGACGGGTTTACCGAACTTTCGCGCCTGATCGTTGAAAGTATGATCGAGTTGCCCACCTATATTCCTCAGGTAACCCTGCGATGGACGAAGAAAACGCCCCGCGAGGTGTTCCGTTTTGTGCTTGATTGCGAGCGACACGACCCTCACAAGCGAATTGCATTTCAAAACGATGAAAAACGCATCATGGCATATACTGAGATCTGCCATATTCCCTTTGAGAGGGCGGTTGGCTATACCACCGTCGGATGCAACGAGCCCGCCTTCCTTGGCGCTATTATCGGAAGCAACTCCAAAATCAATTTCCTGCGTTCCACGGAAAGACTCTTTCACGAAAAGGCAAATTTAATTGAAAAAGCCGAAAGCTTTGATGCGTTTTTCGACGTGTTCAAAAAAGAGCTGTTCTCCGATCTGGAACGCGGGTACGAATACGATAACTTTTACAACAAGCAAAGAGCGCAGGATATCAATTACGTCTCCAGCCTGGTGTTTAACGATTGTATAGAGAACGCCACCTCCTTGACCCAGGGCGGAGGAAATACGGCAATCGCATCTCCGATGTGTCTTGGAATCACCAATGTGATAGATTCCCTCTGCGTCGTCAAGCAATTTGTTTTTGATGAAAAGATGTTTACAATGTCCGAGCTTATCACGGCATTGCATGCGGATTGGCGGGGTTACGAGGATCTGCATACCCTGATCCTCAAGCGAGGAAAATTCTTTGGAAACGATGACGACACATCCAACTGTGTAGCTCAGAGGCTCTATCGGGAATTGTATGAGTTTTTGAAGGATAAAACCAATCTGTACGGTTATCATTGGCTCATTGGTGATCTGCTCGGATATAACATTCATCATAAATGGTTTGGGAATCATACCAGGGCAACGCCGGACGGCAGATATAATGGAGATATGCTCAAATTCGGGCTGGGACAGAGCGAGGGACGCGACCGCGAGGGATTATCTGCCCTGCTGAATGCGATCGCAAAGGTCGATCCCAACGGGATCGGATGCGGCTCCACGGTTACGAATATTACCATTGATGAACAGCTCATCAAAAACGATGCCAATTTTGAGAAGACGGTTGATCTTCTTCTGACCTACTTCCAAAATGGCGGTGTACATTTTCAACTCACCTACGTTTCAAAGAAGGATCTGCTGTGTGCTAAGGAAACTCCCGATGACTACAAGCATCTTCGTGTGCGTGTTACGGGATTTTCGGACTATTTTGTCAAACTGAATGACGCCATTCAGAACGATATTATAGCAAGAACGGAGCAAAAATGACAATGCAACACTCTGAAATACTGACCGCAACCGTTTTTGATATTCAGCGAAATTCCTATGTAGACGGGCCCGGGATTCGCACCACGGTGTTTTTCAAGGGGTGTAATCTGCACTGTGCGTGGTGTCACAATCCCGAAAGTCAATGTGCGGCTCCGCAAATGCTGTTTTACAAAAACAAGTGTACCGGTTGCGGTAAATGCAAAGAAAAGTGCCCCAACGCACTTGAAACATGCGATCTTTGCGGCAAATGCACGATGTATTGCCCACACGATGCAAGAGAGATCTGCGGTAAGGAATATACCATGGACGAGATGCTTCGTGAAATCGTCAAGGATAAAGCATTTTATGATAATTCCGGCGGCGGAGTTACCTTTTCCGGGGGAGAGTGTATGTTATATCCCGATTTCCTTGCGGAAATCTTGGCAGCCTGCCGATCTTCGGGTATCCACACCGCTGTGGATACCGCAGGAAATGTGCCTTTTTCCCACTTCGAACAGGTCATGCCCTATACCGACCTCTTTCTCTACGACATCAAGGCCTTTTCGGGGGAATTGCACCGCTCGGGGACCGGGGTGGAAAACAATCAGATCCTGGAAAATCTGACCAGGCTTTCAAAGGGTTTTCCGGGAGATATTCTGATACGCGTTCCGGTGATCCCCGGATTCAATGCTGATCCTGCTGAAATGGGAAGAATCGCCACTTTTCTGGCTTCTCTGGGTCTTTCCGGGACGGAACTTCTCCCCTACCACCGGCTCGGGGAACACAAATACGCCGCCCTAGGTCAAGCTGCTCCCACTTATCGGGTTCCCACAGACGAGGAAATGACCGCCTTTCGCACGCTTTTTGTCCAATAGCTTCGTTTTTGGGGGATCCACTCCCACCGGGTGAGTCCCCTTTGCCTTCCCTGCCATCAAACAATATTCACAGCAGAACTCAATATTTTCCCGGGATTTTCTCCCTATCTGGTCACCGACCGCTCCACCACCCTCAGCAACCTGGCAAATCAATGCGAGGATTACACCCTGGTGGAAACCCTTACTCCCGTTGGGGAGAATAAGGTGGTAGATTCCTACTATCCGTTCCACCTGGACGCCATAGCCCTGGATGACCTGACCCTTTGTCTCTTCTACATTGAAAAGGACTGATTTGCCAGCCGATTCAAAGGTACAGACTCTGTCGAATAGCAGGTAAATATGTCTATTTCTCACCCCTCCTGCATACTAGTAGGTGGGGTGATTGATTTGATATCTGCATTTGTTTCCCTTTTGCTCAACAGCTTTTTCACACGGCTGTCGCTTACCCGAGAATCCGGTTTCCCAAAACCGCTTTCCGCCGAGGAAGAGCGACGTTACCTGACTGCCATGGCCCGGGGAGATCAGGAGGCTCGGAATACACTCATTCTGCACAATCTTCGGCTGGTGGCTCATGTGGCAAAAAAGTATTATACCGCCACCGACGAGCCGGATGACTTGATCTCCATTGGTACCATTGGATTGATCAAGGCGGTAGACTCCTTCAAAGCTGAGAAAAACATTCGCCTGGCGACCTTCGCCGCACGATGCATCGAAAACGAAATTTTCATGCATTTTCGGGTATTAAAGCGCCGTAGCGTGGAATTGAGCATGCAGGAAGCCATCGAAACCGACGATGACGGCAATACCCTGGAAATTCTGGATACCCTTTCCTATGATGACGACCTTCCAGAATTGGTGGGACTCAAGGAAGAAATCCGCCTTCTGGAGCACGAAATTGACCGTGTTCTCACCGCCAGGGAACGTTTTATTCTGATCCGCCGCTATGGTCTGCGGGGACACCAGGCCATGACACAACGAGAGGTAGCCGCCCTCTGCGGCATATCCAGGAGTTACATCTCCCGCATCGAAAAAAGTGCCATGGAAAAACTGAAGAACTCTCTTTCCGAGGGATAATACAAAACACCCAACGAAGCCTTATTTCTCGCTTCGCTGGGTGTTTGTCTTGATATTTACTTCTTCTTTCTCTTTTTATCCAGGCCCTGCACCGTGGTGGTTTTCTCCACATACAAAACCGGACCTTCCATCTCGTATTCCGGTGCAAACTCGTAATGAACCTTAGCCCGCACCTTCATGCGCCTGTCTTCTTTCAAAAGCAGTGCCTTATCATACTGGCACACAAAACCCAAAAACTGCATATCATCCTCGCAGCAGGTCATAACCATATTCCCTGCCAGGAAGAAATCCTCCCGGAAATATTCCGGATGTGCCGCCTGGGCTTCAAATTCCACCACTTTTCCCTCGTAACGGTCGGGTTCATCCTGCATATCGATATACCAGGTCATATAGTCATCCGGTTCGATTGCAACGACGTCGGCGTGGATATCATAGGGCAGGTCCTCTTCCAACATAATATCCAGGAAGCCTTCCTCGTCATTCATGTAGATGATTTCCGCATGGGGGCAGCAGGATTTGATGCTATCCTTGAAATACTTGAAGTTATCACCCCGATTGCAACGATTCATGAAGACCCGTGCCGACATGCGTAACATATCGGCAAATACACCCTTCATATTCTCAAAATACATTTCGAAGGTCTCGGCATTGATGATGGTAAATTGGGCCGAATAACGCCATGTATTGGGGATCTCCGTATCATAAAGGGTTTTCATCCCCCACACGCCGTTGTATTCGATGATCATATAAGTGGGGTGATATTTTCTCTCGATATCGGCCAGCAGCTCACTTGTGAAGTCTTCCTTTTCCTCCACCACCAGCACGTGTACGTTATCCGGAAGGGAATCCATTTCGACTTCGCCTTCCTCACAGCATAGAATTACCACTCGCTCGGCTTCCATCTCGGGGTCCCGCACGATGGCATCCCGAATAAAGGTGGTCTTTCCGCTCTCCAAAAAGCCGTTGATTACAAATACCGGAGTTTTTCTTTCTTCTCGCATTCTGTCACAGCCTTTCGCTCAGTTTGCTTTGCCAAACAGCTCTGCAAGCTTTTCCTCGTGCAGTTCGGCACCGATTACGCAGATTTTGCCAATAATGCAGGCAGCACCGGTACGTACTTCCGGTTCACCGGGTACGTAGTCGAAGTAGATCCAATGATCCCCCCCGTCCACCATACCTTTGGCACGTAAAACAGAACCGTATTCTTCCCCATCCAAGGCAGTAAGTATCTGCTTGATCTCTTCTTCGGTATATTTTCTGGCGGTTTCGAAACCCCAGGAAGTGAATGCTTCGTCCGCATGGTGATGGTGGTGATGGTGGTCATGACAACCGCAAGTGCATTCCTCGTCATGGTCATGATGATGGTGATGATGCTCATGGCAACCGCATTCGCATTCTTCATCGTGGTCATGATGGTGATGCTCGTGATGATGCTTGTGGCAACCGCATTCGCATTCTTCATCGTGGTCATGATGGTGATGCTCGTGATGATGCTCGTGGCAACCGCATTCGCACTCTTCCTCATGGTCATGATGGTGGTGCTCGTGATGATGCTCATGGCAGCCGCATTCGCACTCTTCCTCATGATCATGATGATGAGCATGGGCTTTTTTCGTTTCTTCCAGAAGGGTAGCTTCCATGGTGTTCTCCTGGAAGGCTTCCACGATCTGTTCCTTGCTCAGAAGGGACAGATGGGTGGTAATGATGTTTGCCTCCCCATTGATCTCCCGGATAATCTTAACCGCTTCCTCGATTTTAGCTTCGCTGGCCTTATCGGTGCGGGTCATCAAAATACAATTTGCGTGCTGGATTTGATCCACGTAGAACTCAGCAAAGTTTCTGCGATAGAGCTTACACTTGGTGCCATCCACCACGGTGATGCAGGTATCCACGCTGACCCCATCGCCAATGCGTTCCACCGCCGCAATCACGTCGGAAAGCTTTCCCACACCCGAGGGTTCGATCAGGATCCGGTCGGGAGTGTAGGTTTTGATGGTCTCCTCCAACGCCTTGGTGAAGTCCCCCACCAGGCTGCAGCAAATACAACCGGAAATCATTTCGGTGATTTGGATCCCTGCATCCTGCAGAAAGCCGCCGTCTACGCCAATTTCGCCAAACTCATTTTCAATCAGGACCAGCTTTTCGCCCTGAAATACTTCACCGATCAACCGTTTGATAAAGGTAGTCTTCCCCGCACCCAAAAATCCGGAGATTACATTGATTTTCGTCATTTTATATCCTCCTTAATATGAAAAAGCATAGATTCCAACACATTCGTATTTTCTTTATTTTAGCACAAAGCCATTCTTCCGTCAATATGATCCGTAAAAAATACCCCTACACGGATGCCAACATCCGCATAGGGGAAATTCTACTCCTTTCAGGAAGCGCCAAGAACCATACCAATCAGTCGGATCAGCAGCGCACAGAGCCACGCCACCGCGCACTGGAATACCACCACGCCGAAAGCCCATTTTCCGCCCATTTCCCGCTTGATAGAGGCCACTGCCGCCACACAGGGCGTATAAAGCAAGCAGAAGACCAGGAGTGCCAGTGCCGAAAGGGGTGTTAAAATGCCGGCAAAGGCCGCTTCACTCCCTACCAGAACGGTAAGGGTGGATACCACGCTTTCTTTCGCCATGAATCCGGCGATCAGTGCGGTGGACACCCGCCAATCCCCAAATCCCAGGGGTTTAAACACCGGGGCCAGAACACCGGCCACCACCGCCAGGATGCTATCTTTGGAATCCACTACCAAATTCAGCCGGAAGTCAAAGCTTTGTAGGAACCAAACCACCACCGTAGCCAGGAAGATCACCGTAAAAGCCCGTTGCAGGAAGTCCTTGGCCTTGTCCCACAGAAGGAAGGCCACGTTTTTCACCCCAGGCATACGGTAATTGGGAAGCTCCATAACAAAGGGGACTGCTTCCCCCTTAAACATGGTGTTTTTTGAAAGCAGGGCGATCAGTACCGCAACAACGATACCCAGGAAATAGAGTCCCACCATAATGAGTCCGCTGTACTTTGGAAAAAATACCGAGGTAAAGAACCCATAAATGGGAAGCTTTGCCGTACAGCTCATAAACGGAGTCAAAAGGATGGTCATTTTGCGGTCCCGCTCGGAAGGCAAGGTCCGGCTGGCCATAACCCCCGGTACAGTGCAGCCAAAGCCGATCAGCATGGGCACAATGCTTCGCCCCGAAAGGCCGATTTTCCGCAAAAGCTTATCCATCACAAAGGCGATACGGGCCATGTAGCCGCTGTCCTCCAGAAGGGAGAGGAAGAAAAAGAGGGTCACGATCACCGGGATAAAACTCAATACGCTTCCCACCCCGTTGAAGATCCCATCGATCACCAACGAGTGCAGGGCCTCATTGATTCCCCAGTTGGTCAGCAGGTTATCCACCAGGCCGGTGAGCCATTCTATACCCCCCTCCAGTAACCCTTGAAGCCAGGCACCGATCACGTTAAAGGTAAGCCAGAACACCGCCGCCATGATCAAAATAAAGACCGGAATAGCGGTATATTTTCCTGTCAAAAGCTTATCCAAGCGACCCGAACGAATCTGTTCCTTGCTTTCCCGGGGCTTATGTACCGTTTTTTCGCAAACCTTGCGGATGAAGGCAAAACGCATGTCCGCAATGGCTGCCGCCCGGTCCAGGCCCCGCTCTTCCTCCATTTGGGTAATAATATGCTCCAGCATTTCCTTCTCATTTTCGGTCAATTGAAGGGCTTCCAGTACCCGTTCATCCCCTTCCACCAGCTTGCTGGCGGCAAATTTGGTGGGGATTCCCGCCGCCTTGGCGTGGTCATCGATCAGATGCACAATACCATGCAAACAGCGATGCACCGCCCCGCCATGGTCTGAGCTGTCGCAAAAATCCTGTCTTCCGGGATGCTCCTGGAACTGCGCCACGTGGATGGCGTGGTCCACCAACTCCGCTACGCCTTCGTTGCGGGAGGCCGAAATGGGGACCACCGGTACGCCAAACATTTCTTCCATGGCGTTGATATCAATGGAGCCGCCGTTTCCACGGACTTCGTCCATCATATTCAGGGCCAACACCATGGGGATCCCCAGCTCAATGAGCTGCATGGTCAGGTAAAGATTGCGCTCAATGTTGGTGGCATCCACAATGTTGATGATCCCGGTGGGTTTTTCACTCAGAATAAATTCCCGGGACACCAATTCCTCTCTGCTATAAGGAGAAAGAGAGTAAATACCGGGCAGATCGGTCACCTCGGTATCGCTGTGTCCCCGGATGGCACCACTTTTGCGGTCCACCGTGACCCCCGGGAAGTTCCCAACGTGCTGATTGGATCCGGTCAGCTGGTTAAACAGGGTGGTTTTCCCGCAGTTCTGGTTCCCGGCTAGGGCAAAGGTCAGGGTAGTTCCCTTTGGCAAGGGACTTTCATCCGCCTTCACGTGATACTTGCCATTTTCTCCAAGCCCGGGATGCTCCCGTTCCGGATCTTTACGGGATACGACTTCTTTATCAAAGTCTGCCGGAACCACCGTTTCGGCAAACAAGGTCACTTTTTCCGCATCCTCCAGACGAAGCGTCAGAGAGTAGCCATGGATGTGGATCTCCATAGGATCCCCCATGGGTGCATACTTAATCAGAGTGACTTCCGCTCCCGGAATCAACCCCATATCCAAAAAGTGCTGACGCAGAGAGCCTTCGCCCCCTACTTGATTGATAACCGCACTTTGATTGATTTTCAAATCTCGTAATGTCATATTGCCACTTCCTTTTTTGAGTTAGCCATGGCCAACTGCCATCATTATACGACATCATTCCTTTTCTTGTCAAGACTATATTGACAGAGGAAACTCCATATGATACAATCCAGACAATAAGAAACGATATAGGGAGGTTATTTCGTGTACAATCAAGCGAAAAAGTGTGCATTGGTCACCGGTGCCGACCGGGGTCTTGGGCTTTCCCTCGCCCGAGATCTGGCAAAAGCCGGATGGCAGGTATATGCCGGACGCATTCTCTCCGAATACACCCTGCTTGATGACTTGCACAAGGACTATCTCAATCTGATTCCCGTTTGGTTGGACGTTTCCAAGCCGGCAGATATTTGCTTAATTCGGGACCGAATTGCACAGGATGTAGGATATCTGGATTTGCTTGTAAGTAACGCAGCCCTGATGGGCGGTAATGGGGCTGCTGAACTTGGTGGCGTGAATCCCATTGATTTTGATGCCATGGAGCTATCCTTCCGTATCAACTCCCTGGCTGCCCCTCTGTTAGTGGATATTCTCTTCCCCCTGCTTGAAAAGGGCAATATGAAACGCCTTTTCTTCACTTCCAGCGAAATCAGTTCGATCAAACTGATGCATCGAACCGGGGATATGCGTTATGCCATGACGAAAGCCGCCTTAAATTTAGGTGTCAGGATGCTTCATAACAGCCTCCGGCCTTTGGGTTACACCTTCCGTCTTTATCAACCGGGATGGATGAAACGGGTGCAACCCGATGGCACCCGCAGTGAATCGGGCAACGTGGATCCCGACGATTCAGCCAGGGTAGCATTATCACTGATATTGGAAGAGCGCCCCGACGAGGACCGGTTAATTCTTATCGACCGGTTCGGCCACGAATTGGCCTTTTAGGGAGGGAGATTATGCAGAACGTATACTTTACAACCTTGAAAAACGATTTTGCCCGTGGTCTCGCCGCCCAGTTTGAGAATCATGGATATCAAGTTGTTACCGAATCCTGCCCCGATATTGCTTTTTTCATCGATACCGACTTTCCGGAGGTTCCTGAAGAGGATCGTCAGGTCGGCGAGGGCATCAACGCCGAAGCCGCCGCTGCCGCTTACCGCAAAGTTGTATGTGAACCCCTTGCAAAACTCGAAACAGTGCTTCCCTATATGACCAGTCCTCGCCGTATATGCTTCACCAACGATGTTCGCGCCTCGGTTAACTGGTCTGCCGAAACCCGGGGATATGGCCGAAACATGGCCAAGGCAGCCCTGAACCAGATTCTTGTCCTTTCCAAAAACGGACTCATTGAAAAGGGTTACACCTTCCGCCTGTTTGATCCCTTGCTTCAAACGCTCTCTGCCGAGCAAGCAGCAGGAAGCGCCTATGCGTACTTCACTCACGATCGGTTCGACGATGGACCGGACAACAAATTCCGTCAGGATGAACGCAATCTTGTAGTGCGGGATGCCCTGGGTCGGGAAATTCCATGGTAAAATAAAGCAAAGGAGATATAACATGAAAGTATTGGTATTATGCGATGATCTGTGGCATCCCGGAGAGGTTATTTTGCGGGGTATGCGGAAAATTGACCGCAGCAAGTATGACCTGGATTTTGTCATGGCCTGCAAGGATATCCTGACCAATGACATGATCCGGGAATATGATGTAATCGTCAACGCCAAGGGCAATTGCCACAGCCCCGGCAACGCTTCCGCCCCCTGGTTTGAGCCGGGTGTTACCGCTGTTATGCCGGATGACTTCCGTGCATATATTGAAGAAGGTCACGGCTTTATTGCCCTGCATTCGGGCAACACCTATTCCCGTACCCGTATGCCTGCCATGGCTGCTTTGACCGGCAACGATTTCATTCATCACCCGCCCCAATGCACCATCGATTTCAAAATCACCGCCGAGCATCCCATTACCCAGGGAGTGGAACCCTTTTCTGTCCGGGACGAGCACTACTGCATTGACCTCCATGCCGCCGATGCCGAGGTTTTCCTGACCGGTACCAGCGACACCGCCGCCGGTACTCAGGTAGCCGGTTACACCCGCCTGATGGGAAAAGGCCGCTTCTGCTGTCTGACTCCGGGACACAATTGTGCAGTGATCGAACATCCGGAATTTGCTAAGCTTCTCTGTAATGCCATGGATTGGTGTGCAGGCAACCTTTGATTGATTCAAAAAAGGATGCATCTTTTGATGCATCCTTTTTTGACTTAGAAAGAAAGATTCAGATCTTCCATATCTGCCACCGCACCCAGCCGGAAAGCCGAAGGCCAGGCCACCAGCCAATCATTGATGGTGCCGCGAATCTGGTCGGCACTCTTTTTGTAATCCGGTTGACCCCACCGGCAATGTAGGAAGGCTTCGTTTTGCCCTCCGTAGGGACGTACCCGTCCCCGAATGGGAGTTTTTCCATCGCTGAGGAGCTGGGATGCGTTTTTTAGGATCCAAATTGATGCACAGCGCCAGAAGTCCTCCCCGGTCAGATCGGACAGCCTGACAAGATCCGGCACGATCATAGCCCCATAGGGATCGATGTGATGGTGTTGTGCCGAAACCGAGGTTCCCCCTTTGGTGTGATAGCCATAGACCGCAAAATCGGTTTCCGGATCATAAAGAGCATCGTAAAAATACATCCAGGACAGGAAATAGTAAGCCGCTTTCCGGGCATATGTCAGATACTCCTGTTTACCGGTAACATCATAAAGCTGAATGGCCGCCCGGATAAAGGGCATGGAGGTTTCCTTGTCCACGCATACCGTATCCAATGCCCCGGCAGAGCAGGCAAACTTATCAAGATCCCGCTCGGCATAGAAGAAAAAGGCTTTTTCAGCAGTTTGCAGATAGGCCTCCTCCCCGGTCTCCCGATAGGCTTCCAGGAAGGCCGGAAGCAGAAAGCCACCAATGCTGCCCCCTTGATCCACGCACTTACCGTCCATGGTCCAGGTCTTTCCGAAGCCAAACTCGTCGGAGTAATGCTCCGTAAAGAAATCGCAAAGCTTCAGAGCGCAGTCTTTATAACTTTCCCGTTCTATCCCAGCCTCCCGCAGCATTCGGTAGGTCAGAAGGAGCTCATAGGCCCCCCAACCCAGGTTGCATACATCGGACGTGGCATCCTTGTCCCGCCCCAGCCGCAGATTCACGGTGTAAAGTCCGTTTTCAAAGGTGCACCGATCCACAAAGCCGTCCAACACCTCAAGCCCGGCCTCCAGATCGGCTGTTTCTCCATATTTTATGCCGTTTCGGATGAACATACGGGCATAGAGGGCATTTTGTCCGCACCAGCCCAGTTCGTAGAGCCGATCTCCACGGTAAACAAATCCGTCTTTATCGTCAGGAATCAATCCTATAATAAAAGCCCGGTGCCCCTTCCCTTCGCAGTTTGTCAGAAGCCGTTTGGCATAGGCAATACCAGCCTTCCACAGGGTGTGGAAATCGGGGGCTGTCTCCCGATGGATGCCATAATAGTCGACGATTCGATCCATCAAGGATGCCATGCCGAAGTTTTTCCATTTGGGGTCCCCTTCCCAAATCAGAGTCGTGTGGCACAGGCTTTCCCCGGGGTCCAGAGTAAAGTTTTTGATGTACCCCTCATCGTATTCATCCCGGCCGATGTAGCAAACCGGCGTCTCCCTGTCAGGCCGGATGACCCGATGACACATGCCCATCTCGGTTTTCACCAGGGAACAGGCAGAAACCAGGGATGTTTCGTCCGTAGTGGCGGCGAACATAGCCGTAGCGTTCTTTTCATCTTCACACAGGGTGCAAGCCGGAATTCCTTCCCGGTCGTAGGCAAAGACCCAGGGCTTGCCTTCTCTGGTCAATCCCTTTGGCTCCAACCCCTTACCAAATTCGTTGCCGTTGTAGGAAACGCAGGGAATCACCGTATGGGTGGGACAGTAATTGGTCTTTGCCTCCACCATGGTAGCGAACCGGCAGGCTTTCTCTCCCACGTTTTTTACACTGTCACAGATTTCATACAATCCGTTCCCCAGATCTCGTACCTCCCTGCAGGTTTGCAAAGAAAGCTCCTCCGGCATGTATTCCGCTTCCCCCACCAGGATACGAAGCGGCAGCAATTCCATATATTTCATATTTCCTTCCCCCTTTGTGTCACTATCATAGCGAGAATTTTAAGCAATGTCAAGATACATCCGCTTTCTTTTCCCCTCTACCTGTGATATAATCTCCCTGGGAGGTGTTTTCATGTTTGACGTTACGCATATCTTTTTCGATGTGGGATACACCCTGGTAAACGAGGATGCGGTCTGGGAATACCGCTGCCGGGAGCAAGCCGAAACACCGGAGTGCCGGGCATTGGGTCTTTCCTCCCAGGATATCTATAATGCCATTGTTGCAGCCTCCCTGGCTCATAAGCCCCAATACCGTACCCTGGTGGAACACTACCACCTGACCGAGGTAGCTCCCTACCGACATGATTTGGAACAACTCTATCAAGGCGCAAAAGAGGTTTTGGAAGCCCTTTCCGCCCGCTATACCCTGGGAATCATCGCCAACCAGACCGACGGTCTTTTATCCCGTCTGGAAGCATACGGTATTCGCTCCTATTTCACCCACGTAGTGTCCTCCTGGGATCACCAAGTCATGAAGCCGAACCCGAAGCTCTTTGAAATCGCCCTGAAGGAAGCCGGATGCTCTCCTGATAAAGCCTTGATGATTGGTGATCGGTTGGATAACGATATGGTCCCTGCCAAAGCGGTTGGGATGAATACAATTTGGATCCGGCAAGGTTTTGGTGGAATGCAAATCATCCAAAATCAAAACGACCAACCGGATGAGATCGTAAATTCCTTACCGGAACTATTGAAGCTTCTATAAAGAACAGCCATCATAAACGATGGCTGTATATTTTATGCTTCCATGACAGGATAATCGGGTCTTTCAGGCTTTCCGCTGGCAATGGAGGAAATGGCGGCAGAGCACACACATACCGTTTTCACGCCCTCAATACCCTCGTGACAGACCTTCTTTCCGAAAAGGATAGCTTCGCACATGTCCTGGATTTCCTCCAGAGCATTGTGTGAATTGATATCCACTTTGTATTTTGTTTCGGAGATCACTCTATTTTCGTCCCTGGTGTAAACCAAAACGGTGTCCTCCACGTTATTGGCTTCAATGGTGCCTTTTGTGCCAAAGATCACGGTTTTCATGGAATACTTATAGATGTTGCCCAGGGAGGTCATCACCCGACCAATCGCGCCGCCTGGGAACTTCATCAAGGTTTCACTGCAATCCTCCACCTCCCAGTCTGTGCGGCAAAGCCGATTCCCATAGGCAAATACCTCCTCCGGATCCCCAACCAGATATCGTACCAGATCAATAGCATGACAACCACCACAGGAGGTGGCATGTCGGGGCGGATTCTTACGCCAGTTGTCCGCCGGCAGATCTTCATGGCAACCATGCACGTATTGGGATTCCACACAGAACACGTCGCCGATGATACCCGAATCCAGTAATTCCTTTGCCTTTCGGAAGGCAGGAGAAAAACGACAGATCTGTCCCACAAAGAACCGTCTGCCATATTTTTTCGAGGCTTTCATCATTTCCATAGCTTCTTCCCGAGTCAATGTCAATGGCTTTTCGCAAAGCACATCAATACCCAGTTCGAAGGCTTTTACCGCCATAGGTAAATGCGTCACGTCCGGCGTAGAGAGGATAACGGCATCCAGACTAACCGACTGCAACATTTCTTCATAATCGGTAAACAACGGTACATCTGGTATGATTTCTTTAGGAAAAAATGTCTTTCTATATTCCCAGATTTCTTTTCCTTTTGGGTCGCATACCGCCACCAGGTTGGCATTGGGAGCCTTTAGTACACCGCTTACGTGTCCTTGGCCGATACCGCCCACACCTACCACTGCAAAATTCAAGATATTTTTCATTTTGACTCTCCCCATTCCTTGTTGATGGCATGAGTATACCAGATATTTTCGGATTTGAAAAGAGTTATCGTATAACCCCAAAGAAAAAAGCCTGGCACTTCTGTATCAGGCTTGTGTTGGCGAAGACCTATCTTCCCGTGCAGTCTCCCGCAAAGTATTGTCGGCGCAGACGAGCTTAACTACTGTGTTCGGAATGGGAACAGGTGGACCCTCGTTGCAAAAAACACCAACTATCTATGT
>SVKS01000010.1 GCA_015068345.1 Oscillospiraceae bacterium | reverse complement strand
CTTGCGAAGATAGGTAAAGGCATCGGTCTCCCCTTCGGGCAGGGGGAAAACCGGCAGGTGATACTTGCCGAATTCGAACTCCACCTGACACCGTTCTGCAATTTTTTCGGTATTGTCGGCGGCTTCCGGCAGATTGGGGAAGAGGGAACGCATTTCTTTGGTGGACTTGATGTAGAATTCCGCCGGTTCCAGCTTCATCCGGTCGGGGTCATCCACCGTCTTGTTGGTCTGGATGCACATCAAAACGTCCTGGGCGAAGCTGTCTTCCTTTGTTAAATAGTGGGCGTCGTTGGTGACCACCAGGGGAATGCCGGTTTCGGCGTGCAGACGAAGAAGACCCTGATTGGCAGTTGCCTGCTCCGGCAGGGTGTGATCTTGAATTTCTAAGAAGAAGTTGCCTTCGCCGAAGATTTCCAGCATGCGGAGGGTATATTCCTTGGCGCCATCGTAATCGTTTGCCAGGATCCGGCGGGGAATGGCACCGGCGATGCAGGCCGAAAGGGCGATCAGACCTTCGTGATGTTTTGCCAAAAGGTCCAGGTCCACACGGGGCTTGTTGTAAAAGCCCTCCACGTAGGCGGCGGAAACCAGCTTCATCAGGTTTTTGTAGCCGGTCTGATTTTCGCACAAAAGAATCAGGTGATAGGCTTCGTAGTCCTTGTCGTAGGTTTTGTCAAACCGGGTGCGGGGGGCCACGTAGACCTCGCAGCCGATGATGGGTTTGACCCCGGCTGCTTTTGCCGCCCGGTAAAACTCGATAACGCCGAACATACTGCCGTGGTCGGTAATGGCGACGGCGCTTTGACCAAGGGATTTGACCCGATCCATGAGTTTGGATATTTTACAGGCGCCATCCAACAGACTATATTCGGTATGAACGTGAAGATGTACAAAGCTTTCGCCCATTTTACGGCGCCTCCTTTCAAAAGAAAACCGAGTAAAAATCCGGAATCTTTGCTCCTTCTATTTTATAATAAAAGAGAAGTGGTGTCAATCGAAAAGAGGGAATTTGGATGGGAAATTTATGGATAGTTGTGCAGATTCCCCCGAAGAAAAGAAATGACACAAATGCTTTTGTTGAAAATTTTCTGAACTTTTGAAAAAGAAATGCTTGACATTTATAGGGGGTTGTGGTATGATATATGCGTCCCTGTGTGGGCAAATTGCGATGAAGCGAAAGGTTGCTCGCGGAAGCGAGGTTTTTTCGTGGAGTATGTCCGGACTGTTAATCAGTCGTAAATCGGGCGGTTGGGAAATTGGCGATGGCATGCCCTTATTGCGTGCTTTCAGCGTTCGCGGATACGGCTTCGCGTTTTGACGAAGCACGTCCGCTGGTTTCCTCTTACCGTAACCGGATTGCTGATTGAAAACCAACGGCAATGCGGTTTAAATTTTGTAAGAGGATAAAACACGCGGGAGAGCGTACAAGATAATGTGGCTGCCGGAAAGAGAAACCACAACATAAGGTATCTTTCAAAACGCGTTTCCCTCCGGAACCCACCAAAACACATCGAAAGGTGAAAATCAGGAGGAAAACATGGCACAGGATAAGATCAGAATTCGTCTGAAGGCTTACGATCATCAGCTGGCAGATCAGTCTGCTGAACGCATCGTAGAAACCGCAAAGCGCACCGGAGCCGAAATCGTCGGCCCCATCCCCCTTCCCACCAAGAAGGAAGTCGTCACCATTCTGCGCGCTGTTCATAAGTATAAGGACAGCCGTGAGCAGTTTGAAAGACGCACCCACAAAAGACTCATCGACATATTAAAGCCCACCGCCAAAACGATGGAAGCTCTCACAACCCTGGATCTTCCCGCCGGCGTGGAAATTGAAATAAAGCTTTAATTGTAAAATCGGCCAAGAGCCGACGGTCAAGTTGGCAAAATGCCAACCAATAGCTGAAAGGAGAAAAAACACATGCTTAACAAAGCGATCATCGGAAAAAAGGTCGGTATGACCCAGATCTTCGATGAAAACGGAAAGGTCATTCCCGTAACCGTTATTGAAGCCGGCCCCTGCGTGGTTCTGCAGAAGAAGACGGTTGAAAAGGAAGGCTACAATGCCGTACAGGTAGGGTTCGACTCCGTCGAGGAGAGAAAGCTCAACAAGCCGGAACTCGGTCACATCAAGAAGGCCGGTGTTGCCCCGGTAAAGGTCCTCAAGGAGTTCAAGCTTGAGAATGCTGCTGAAATGAACGTCGGCGACGTCATTAAGGCAGACGTATTCGCCGAAGGCGACCGCGTGGACGTCGTCGGTATTTCCAAGGGTAAAGGTTACGCCGGTGTCGTCAAGAGATGGGGCCAGGCGGTTCAGACCCATACTCACGGTGTAGGCCCTGTACACAGAAGCCCCGGTTCCATGGGCGCTTCCACCGACCCCTCCAGAGTTATGCCTGGCAAGAAGCTGGCCGGACACATGGGCGTTGAACAGGTCACTGTACAGAACCTGGTCGTCGTGAAGGTTGATGCTGAGAAGAATCTTCTCGCAGTGCGCGGCGCGATCCCCGGACCTAAGGGCGGCGCAGTGGTCATCAAGAACACCACCCGCGTTTGATTCGAGGACGAGGAGGAAATAAAATGGCTAAGATTGATATCTTTGATATGACCGGCAAGGTTGTCGGCGAAACCGAACTCAACGATGCGATTTTCGGCATCGAACCCAATATGTCTGCTGTGCACAGTGTAGTTGTGAACTACCTGGCTAACCAGAGACAGGGTACTCAGTCGGCCCTCACCAGAGCTGAGGTTTCCGGCGGTGGCCGTAAGCCCTGGCGTCAGAAGGGTACCGGACGCGCCCGTCAGGGTTCCATCCGCGCTCCCCAGTGGCACCACGGTGGTGTGGCTTTTGCCCCCAAGCCCAGAGAATACAGATACAGCATCAATAAGAAGATCCGCCGCCTGGCTCTCAAGTCGGTTCTCTCCGACAAGGCCGCTGAAGGCAAGATCATTCTGGTTGATTCCATCCAGGCCGAAGAATACAAGACTTCTGTGATCGCCAAGTTCCTCAAGGCGGTTAAGGCCGAAGGCAAGATCATGCTCGCGTATGCCGGCGAAAACGATAAGCTCTACCGCAGCGCCCGTAACATTGAAAAGGTCAATCCCACCGATGTGACCCTGATCAATACCTACAAGGTTCTCGGCAGCGACTACCTCGTTCTGGACCAGGCAGCCCTCGCGAAGCTCGAGGAGGTATTTGCATGAACAAGTACGACATCATTAAGAAGCCCATCATCACCGAAAAGTCCACCGCCGGCATCATGGAACGTAGATACACCTTCGAAGTAGCCAAGGAAGCTACCAAGATCGATATCAAGAACGCCTGCGAAGAAATTTTCGGCATCAAGGTTAAGAGCGTCAACACCATCAACGTCAAGGGCAAGGAAAAGAGAATGGGTATCCACACCGGTTTCCGTCCTGACTGGAAAAAGGCTATTGTCACCATCACCGAAGATTCCAAGACCATCGAATTCTTCGATAGCATGATGTAAGACGGAAGGAGAGAGAAAAAATGGCTATTAAGGTTTATAATCCGACAACTCCGTCCCGCCGTAACATGACCTCCCTCCAGATCGAAGGCCTCTCCAAGGATAAGCCCGAGAAGAGCTTGCTTCAGGTTAAGAAGAAGCACGCTGGTCGTAACAGCTACGGCAGAATCACCGTTCGTCATCACGGCGGCGGCAACAGAAAAAAGTATCGTATCATCGACTTCAAGCGTCAGAAGGCTGACATGCCCGCCGAAGTCCTTTCGATTCAGTACGACCCGAACCGTAGCGCCAACATCGCCCTCGTCAAGTACGAAGACGGCGTTCTGGCCTACATCATCGCACCCGAAGGCCTCAAGGCTGGTGACACCGTCGTGTCCGGCGCTTCCGCCGACATCAAGCCCGGTAACACCCTGCCCCTGGCTAACATCCCCCTCGGCACCTTCATCCACAATGTTGAGCTTTACCCCGGTAAGGGCGCCCAGATGGTTCGCTCCGCCGGTAGCGCCGCTCAGCTGATGGCTAAGGAAGGCGGCTACGCTCAGGTAAGACTCCCCTCCGGTGAAGTCAGACTGGTCAGACTCGACTGCCAGGCTACCATCGGCCAGGTTGGTGCTCATGAGCACGAATCCATCAAGATCGGTAAGGCCGGTCGCAAGCGTCACATGGGTATCCGCCCGACCGTCCGCGGTTCCGTTATGAACCCGGTGGACCACCCCCATGGTGGTGGTGAAGGCAAGTCCCCCATCGGCCGCTCCGGTCCTGTTACTCCTTGGGGTAAGCCGACTCTTGGTTACAAGACCCGCAAGAAGAAGAACCGCACCGATAAGTTCATCGTCAAGAGACGCAACGGTAAATAAGCGGAGGTAATTGATAAATGAGCAGAAGCATTAAGAAAGGGCCTTTCGTAGCCCCCGAACTCCTTAAGAGAGTTAAGGAACTGAATGCCACTGGCAGCAAGAAGGTGCTCCGCACCTGGTCCCGTGCTTCGACGATCTTCCCTGATTTCGTCGGTCACACCATCGCTGTCCACGACGGCAGAAAGCACGTTCCTGTATATATCACCGAAGATATGGTCGGTCACAGACTCGGCGAATTCGCCCCCACTCGTACCTTCAGAGGGCATGCGGGTTCCAAGACCTCCAACACCGGTAAGTAATAGGGAGGAAATAAGACATGGAATCTAGAGCTATTGTTAGAAACGTCCGCATTTCCCCCAGCAAGGTAAAGATCGTTTGCGATCTGATCCGCGGCAAGAAAGCCAGCGAAGCCGCCGCCATCCTTCGCTTCACCCCGAAGTCTGCCAGCGAGCCTCTCTCCAAGCTCCTTCAGAACGCGGTAGCCAACGCTGAGAACAACTATGAGATGGATGTTGAAAAGTTATATGTCAGCGAAGTATTCGCTTGCCCCGGTCCCATCATGAAGAGAATGATGCCCAGAGCAAAAGGCAGAGCCGACAGAATTAACAAGAGAACCTCTCACATCACCCTCGCAGTCAAAGAACTTGACGCGGAATAACAGGAGGAATATATGGGACAGAAAGTTAATCCGCACGGTCTGCGCGTAGGCGTCATTCACGACTGGGATTCCCGCTGGTACGCTAAAGACGAACTGGTAGGCGACCTGATCGTAGAAGATTACAATATTCGTAAATACCTCAAGAAGCTTCTCTACTCCGCCGGTATCCCCAAGATCGAGATCGAACGCAAGGACGTTAAGACCAACGTAGTCATCCACGTTGCCCGTCCCGGCCAGGTCATCGGTAAGGGCGGCGCCGAGATCGAGAAGATCAGACTCGGCCTTGAGAAGATGATCGGCAAGCCGGTCACCCTCAACATCATCGAAGTCAAGAGCCCCGACCTCAACGCACAGCTGGTTGCCGAAAACATCGCCACTCAGCTCGAGAAGCGTATCTCCTTCCGCCGCGCTATGAAGCAGGCGATGGGCAGAGCCATGCGCTTCGGTGCCAAGGGCATCAAGACCATGGTTTCCGGCCGTCTCGGCGGCGCTGAAATCGCCCGCACCGAGCAGTACCACGATGGTACCATTCCTCTTCAGACTCTTCGTGCCGACATCGACTACGGTTTCGCCGAAGCCAACACCACCTACGGCCGTATCGGCGTAAAGGTTTGGATCTACAAGGGCGAAGTCCTCACCGGCAGCCCCCGCGAACATCGTCTCAACGAGGAAAAGAAGAACGCTGAAGACAGAAAGAACAGAAATGATCGCCGCAGACAGGGCGACCGCAGACAGGGTGGTTTCAGAAATGACAATCGCCAGGGCCGCGGTGGTTTCAGAAATGATCGTCCTCACGGCAATCAGGCGCCCAGAAGAGAAGGAGGCTCTGTATAATGCTTTTACCTAAGAGAGTTAAATACAGAAGAGTTCACCGCGGCAGAATGAAGGGCAAGGCCCTGCGCGGTAACGAGGTTACCTACGGTGAATATGGCATCGTGGCCACCGAACCGGCCTGGGTCACCTCCAATCAGATTGAAGCAGCACGTATCGCCATGACCAGATACATCCGCCGCGGCGGCCAGGTCTGGATCAATATCTTCCCCGACAAGCCCATCACCGAAAAGCCTGCTGAAACCCGAATGGGTTCCGGTAAGGGTTCTCCTGAGTACTGGGTAGCCGTTGTGAAGCCCGGCCGTGTGCTCTTTGAAATCGGCGGCGTAAGCGAAGAAGCTGCCAGAGAAGCTATCCGGCTTGCCGGTCATAAGCTTCCCATGAAGACCAAGTTTGTTAGAAAGATCGAAAAAGTGGAAGGCGGTGAAGCGTAATGAAGGCTAGCGAAATGAGAGCTATGAGCGTCCAGGATCTTTCCAAGAAGCTCGAAGATCTGAAGAGCGAGCTCTTCAATCTCCGCTTCCAGCATGCCATCAATCAGCTCGAAAACCCGATGAAGATCGTCGAGGTTAAGAAGGATATCGCCAGAGTCAAGACGATTCTGCGCGAAATGGAACTGAAGGCCGACGCCTGAAGAAAGGGAGGAATAGACAATGAGTGAAGTAGTAAGAGCCTTCCGTAAGACCAGAGTCGGTAAGGTCATTTCCGATAAGATGGATAAGACGATCGTTGTAGCCGTTGAAGACCGTGTCATTCACCCGCTTTACAAGAAGATCGTTCGCAATACCTATAAACTCAAGGCACATGATGAAAACAACGAATGCAAGGTCGGCGATACCGTCCGCGTTATGGAAACCCGTCCCCTGTCCAAGGACAAGAGATGGCGCGTTGTTGAAATCGTGACCAAGGCTAAGTAAGGAGGGTCACCATGGTACAGCAGGAAACAGTACTGAAGGTTGCCGATAACACCGGCGCTAAGGAATTGAAGTGCATTCGCGTGCTCGGCGGCTCTGTTCACAGATATGGCAATGTTGGTGACGTTATCGTAGCCAGCGTTCGCAAGGCTGCCCCGGGCGGCACTGCCAAGAAGGGCGAAGTCGTCAAGGCTGTTATCGTCCGTACCCGCAAGGGTGTCCGCAGAGCTGACGGCTCCTATGTTCGTTTCGACGAAAACGCTGCCGTCATCATCAAGGAAGACAAGGATCCCAGAGGTACCCGTATCTTTGGGCCGGTTGCCAGAGAGCTTCGTGAAAAGGGTTACATGAGAATCCTTTCTCTTGCCCCGGAAGTATTATAAGGAGGCACAATCATGAGTTTACATGTGCGTACAGGCGACACCGTTATCGTCCTCAGCGGCCGCGATAAGGGTCGCACGGGCAAGGTATTGAAGGCTATGCCGGATGAAGGCAAGGTCATCGTAGAAAAGATTGCGGTCGCTAAGAAGCATCAGAAAGCCCGCAGACAGACCGATGTCAGCGGCATCATCGAAAAAGAAACCCCGATCTACGCATGCAAGGTCATGCGTGTCTGCCCCAAGTGCGACAAGCCCACCAGACTTGCCCACAAGGTCAATGACAACGGTGTTAAGGTTCGCGTCTGCAAGAAGTGCGGCGCAGAAATCTAAGGGAGGAAGACAATCATGGCAAGAATGAAAGAACGTTACAAGAACGAAGTTGCTTCCGCCCTCATGAAGAAGTTCAACTACAAGAGCCCCATGCAGATCCCCAAGCTTGATAAGATCATTATCAACGTTGGCTGCGGCGAAGCTCGTGAAAATGCCAAGGCTCTGGACGCTGTTTGCTCCGACCTCGCCCTGATCACCGGCCAGAAGGCCCAGATCACCAAGGCTAAGAAATCGGTTGCTAACTTCAAGGTCCGCCAGGGCATGAACATCGGTGCCAAGGTTACCCTGCGCGCCGACAGAATGTACGAATTCCTGGATAAGCTCTTCAATGTGGCTCTGCCCAGAGTCCGCGACTTCCGCGGCATCAGCGCCAACGCCTTCGACGGCCGTGGCAACTACGCCCTGGGTCTTCGCGAACAGCTTATCTTCCCTGAAATCGAGTTCGACAAGGTCGACAAGATCAGAGGCATGAATATCGTCATCTGCACCACCGCAAACACCGACGAAGAAGCCCGCGAACTGCTCACCCTCCTGGGTGCTCCGTTCGCTAACTGAGAGGAGAAAAAGCAATGGCAAAGAAATCTATGATTTTAAGACAGCAGGAAGAGCCGAAGTTCTCTACCCGCCGTTACAACCGCTGCAAAATCTGCGGTAGACCTCATGCCTATCTCCGTAACTACGGCATCTGCCGTATCTGCTTCCGTGAACTTGCCTACAAGGGCCAGATCCCGGGTGTTAAGAAAGCTAGCTGGTAAACAATTCCCGGCCTTAGGGAAAAGTGGAGGCGTCTTGCCTCTAACTTCTGAAAGGAGAAAATATAAAAATGCAGATCACTGATCCTATTGCGGATATGCTGACCAGAATCCGCAATGCGAATTCGCAGAAGCATGATACCGTTGATGTCCCTGCTTCCGGCACCAAGAAGGCCATCGCCGAGATCCTCTTGGAAGAGGGCTATATCAAAATGTACACTCTCATCGATGATGGTGGACAGGGAATCATCCGTATTTCCCTGAAGTACGGCCAGAACAGAGAACCGATCATCTCGGGTCTTCGCAGAGTATCCAAGCCGGGCCTGCGCGTTTACGCCGGCGTAGAAGATATGCCGAAGGTACTTCGCGGCCTCGGTACTGCCATCGTTTCCACCTCCAAGGGCGTCATGACCGACCGCAAGGCCAGAGCTGAGCATGTCGGCGGCGAAATCCTTGCGTTTGTTTGGTAAGGAGGGCACTAAACTATGTCGAGAATTGGTAGACTCCCTATCGCTATCCCCGCCGGTGTCGAAGTCAAGGTTGACGAAGCTGCCCGCAAGGTAGACGTTAAGGGTAAGAAGGGCGAACTGTCCTACGTATATGATAAGAAGATCGCCGTTGCTGTTGAAGGCAGCGAGATCCATGTAACCCGTGAAAACGACGAACCCAAGGTTCGCGCTCTCCACGGCCTGGCCAGAACTCTCATCGCCAACATGGTGAAGGGTGTTACTGATGGCTTTGAAAAGAAGCTGGAAATCCAGGGTGTTGGTTACAGAGCTTCCAAGGAAGGCAACAAGCTTGTCATGAACCTTGGTTACTCTCACCAGGTTATTCTGGAAGAAGTTCCCGGTATCACCGTTGAAGTTCCCGCCCCCGATGCCATCGTTGTTAAGGGCATCGAAAAGGATAAGGTTGGCCAGTTTGCCGCCGATATCCGTTCCAAGAGACCTCCGGAACCCTACAAGGGCAAGGGTGTCAGATACGCCGGTGAAGTTGTCATCCTCAAAGAAGGCAAGTCCGGTAAGAAGTAAGGAGTGTGCATAAATAATGGTAAGCAGAAAAGATTCGAATAAAGCGCGTCTCGTACGCCATAAGAGAGTCCGTGCCGTTATTTCGGGCACTCCCGAACGGCCCAGACTCTGCGTGTTCCGCAGTGCTCAGCACATCTACGCTCAGGTTATCGACGATGTAGCCGGCAAGACCATTGCTTCGGCTTCCACCGTTGAAAAGGATTTCACCGCTTACGGCGGAAACAAGGACGCGGCTAAGAAGGTCGGCCTCCTGATCGCCGAAAGAGCCAAGGCTGCCGGTGTTGAAACCATCGTTTTTGACCGCGGCGGTTACGTCTATCACGGCCGTGTACAGGCATTAGCTGAGGGCGCCCGTGAAGGCGGACTCAAGTTCTAAAGGGGAGGATCGAACATGTCTCAGAGAATTGACGCCGCCGAACTCGGTGAGCTTCAGGAAAAAGTAGTCGTTACCAACCGTGTTTCCAAGACTGTAAAGGGTGGTCGTATTTATAAGTACTCCGCTCTGGTCGTCGTTGGCAACGGCAACGGCATCCTCGGTTACGGTCTCGGCAAGGCGAGCGAAGCTCCCGATGCCATCCGTAAGGCGATTGAAGATGCAAAGAAAAATCTTGTTAAGGTAACCCTTCTCGGAAACACCATTCCCCACGAAGTCATCGGTGAATACGGTGCCGGCAGAGTCCTGCTGAAGCCCGCTCCCGAAGGCACCGGCGTTATCGCCGGCGGCGCTGTCCGTGCCGTTATGGAAATGGCTGGTATCACCAACATCAGAACCAAGTCTCTGCGCTCCAACAACCCCCAGAACGTAGTTTCCGCTACCATCGAGGGCCTCAAGCAGCTTACGGGCGTTGAAGAAGTCGCTCGCAAGAGAGGCAAGACGGTTGCCGAGATCCAGGGCTGACGGAGGTAGAAACATGATTAAAGTTACGCTTGTTAAGAGCCTCAACGGCAGACACGACAAACACATCGCAACAGCTCACGCACTGGGCCTGAAGAGAATCAACGACACCACGGTCCAGCCCGACAACGATATGACCAAGGGTAAGATCGCTCAGATCTCTTACCTGGTCAAGACCGAAATCGTTGATTAAGGAGGCACATAATGCTGAATTTAGGTAATCTTACTCCTGCTGACAAGAAGATTGTTGGCAAGCGCAAGGGCCGCGGCCCCGGCAGCGGCAACGGCAAGACCGGCGGTCGTGGTCATAAGGGCCAGGGCCAGCGTTCCGGCGGCGGTGTCCGTCCCGGTTTCGAAGGCGGTCAGATGCCCCTGCAGCGTAGACAGCCGAAGCGTGGTTTCAACAACTACAAGTTCGCTACTGTTTACGCCACTATTAACATCTCTGATCTCCAGAGTTTTGAAAAGGACGCAGTCGTGGATACTGCGGCTCTCCAGAGCATTGGCTTGGTAAAGAAGACATTTGATGGCATTAAGCTCCTTGGCAACGGAGAGATCAATGTTCCCCTTACTGTTAAGGTAAGTGCTTGCTCTGAATCTGCGAAAGCAAAGATCGAAGCAGCCGGAGGGAAGATTGAGGTGATTTAATGTTTGAGACGATTAAAAACGCTTGGAGCATTAAAGAACTTCGTCATAAAATCCTTTTCACTCTTTTGATTCTTCTTATCACCCGCATCGGCATGGGAACCATTACGGTTCCCTACGTAAACCCCGAAGCGGTTGGTCTGATCTTTGATTCGACTGGCAACCAGTTCTTTGGTTATCTGAACCTCCTTTCCGGTGGTGCATTCCAGAGCATGACCCTGTTTGCCATGTCCATCACTCCCTACATCAACGCCTCCATTATTGTCCAGCTTCTCACCATCGCCATTCCGGCGCTTGAGAAGATGGTCAAGGAAGGCGGCGAAGAGGGCAGAAAGAAGCAGGCCGCTCTTACCCGTTACGTGACGGTTATCATCGGTCTGATTCAGGGCTTTGCCTACTTCATGGCCATTCGTAATATGGAAGTTACCCTGAACGATGGCTCTGTGATCAAGGTTCTCGAAGATCCGAACGTCTGGAAGGCTTTCGCGATCATCGCATCCTTCGTTGCTGGCTCGGCTATTATCATGTGGCTGGGTGAGCAGATCACCACCTACGGTATCGGCAACGGTATCTCCATGATCCTGTTCACCGGTATCATCTCTCGTATTCCTTCGGTCGCTATCAGCCTCTACGCAAACGTGGCTGCCGGCACCCTGAACGTTTTTGTTCTGGCTGCTATGCTGATTGCTTTCCTGGCCGTGATCGTCTTCATCGTCTTCGTTTCGGACGCCGAAAGACGTATTCCCACCCAGTATGCAAAGCGTGTGGTTGGCCGAAAGATTTATGGCGGACAGTCCTCTCATATTCCCCTTAAGGTCAATATGACTGGTGTTATGCCGGTTATCTTCGCTTCCAGCATCGTTTCCCTTCCCTCTATTATCTACTCCTTCATGGGTAAGACCCCCTCTGGTTTCGGTAATAAGTTCACGGGTTTTGGTGACGCGTTGGTATCCTGGCTGTCCTCCCCCTCCCCGGTTTACGTGGTCCTCTACTTTGTCATGATTATCGGTTTCTCCTTCTTCTACGCTTATACCCAGTTCAATCCCATTGAAGTGGCCAATAACCTGAAGAACCAGGGTGGCTCCATTCCGGGCTATCGTCCCGGCAAGCCGACTGCCGATTTTATCAACAGAGTGCTTAAGAAGGTCACCGTAATCGGTGCAATCTTCCTCGGTATTATCGCTGTGCTCCCCATCATCGTCAGCGTGTTCTCCCCGTCCCTCAGCGGCATCGCTCTGGGTGGTACCACCGTTCTGATCGTTGTTGGCGTTGCTCTGGATACCGTAAAGTCTCTGGAAGCACAGCTCATTATGCGCCATCATAAGGGCTTCCTTGAATAAGGACGAGAGAACTATGAAAATTATCTTATTAGGCGCTCCGGGTGCGGGCAAAGGCACGCAGGCGGAGAAGATTATTGAAAAGCTTGGAATCCCCTCCATTTCCACCGGGAATATCCTGCGTGCGCATCTGAAGGAAGGCACCGAGCTTGGCCTGAAGGCCAAAGGCTTCATGGAAAGCGGCAACCTGGTACCCGACGATCTGATCGTCGACATGCTCAAGAACCGTCTTTCCGAAAAGGACTGCGAAAATGGGTACATCCTGGATGGTTATCCCAGAACCGTGGCCCAGGCGGAAGCCCTGAAGGACATGGGTGCTGAAATCGACTCGGTGGTTTCCATCGAAACCGACGATGAAGCGATTATCGGCAGAATGTCCGGAAGACGTAGCTGCAAAAACTGCGGCGCGTCCTACCATGTGCTTTATAATAAGCCCGTTTCCGAAGGCGTTTGCGATAAATGTGGCGCTGCCCTCTTCCAGAGAGAAGACGATAAGGAAGAAACCGTGAAAGCCCGGCTGGAAGTGTTCCACGCTCAGACCGAACCGGTGAAGGCTTACTATGAAAAAGAAGGGATCCTTCATAAGATTGACGGAATGGGTTCCATTCCCGACATCACCAAGAGGATCTTTGAGGCGTTGGGGATTACGGAATGATTACGATCAAATCACCGTATGAAATCGAGTGCATGCGCTGTGCCGGTAAGGTTGCAGGGCAAGCACTCGCCGCCGCCGGCGCAATGATTGAGCCGGGGGTAACAACGCACGACGTTGACATGGCGGTAAGAAAGGTTATCGCGGACAACGGCATGATCCCCTCCTTTCTGGGTTACGGCGGGTTTCCGGCCGCGGCTTGTGTCTCCATCAATGATGAGGTGATACACGGAATTCCCGGTAAAAGAGTAATCAAGGAAGGCGATCTGGTAAAGATCGACGTAGGGGCCACTTACAAAGGGTATCATGGTGATACCGCGGGTACCTTCGCCTGTGGGAAGATTGCTCCCGAGGCAGAGAAACTGATTACCGTCACGAGACAGAGTTTCTATGAAGGTATAAAATTTGCGCGTGAAGGGCAGAAGCTGAGCAACATCTCCCACGCGATCCAGAAGTATTGTGAAGACAACGGATTTTCGGTGGTAAGAAAGTTTGTGGGCCACGGTGTGGGCGCAAATCTTCACGAGGATCCTGAGGTTCCCAACTTCGGTGAGCCGGGACATGGTCCCAGACTTCGCGCCGGAATGACGATTGCAATTGAGCCGATGGTCAATGCCGGTACCTACGGCGTCCGGGTATTGTCGGACGGATGGACGGTGCTGACTTTGGATCACGCGCTGTCGGCCCATTATGAACACACGGTTCTCATCACAGATGGGGATCCGGTGTTACTCACGCTTCCCGAATAAGGAAGCAATGATAGATTCCATGTGAAGGAGGTATGCCGCCTTGGCAAAGGATGATGTTATTGAATTGGAAGGTATCGTCATAGAAGCGCTGCCAAACGCTATGTTCCTTGTTGAGCTCCAGAATAAGCATCGGGTTCACGCCCACATTTCCGGCAAGCTCAGAATGAACTTCATCAAAATTCTTCCGGGTGATAAGGTGACCCTTGAGATGTCTCCCTATGACCTCACAAAAGGCAGAATTACATGGCGTTCCAAGTAAGAAACCAAAGAAGGAAGGTACTATAATATGAAGGTAAGACCCTCGGTCAAACCGATTTGCGACAAGTGCAAAGTTATCCGCCGCAAGGGCGTTGTTATGGTTATCTGCTCCGATCCGAAGAACGGACCGAAACATAAGCAGAAGCAAGGCTAAATCACACACAAAATAACCAATGGAGGTGCAGCAATAAATGGCTCGTATAGCCGGTGTAGACCTGCCGCGCGAAAAGCGCATTGAGATAGGCTTGACCTATATCTATGGTATTGGCAGAAAACTCTCCAATGACATTCTGAAAACTGCAAACGTCAATCCTGACACCCGTGTTAAGGATCTGACCGATGACGAAATTTCCCGTCTTCGTGAAGCCATCGACCGCGACTACGTCGTAGAAGGTGACCTTCGCCGTGACGTTGCTCTTGACATCAAGAGATTGATTGAAATCGGTTCCTACAGAGGCACCAGACACAGAAGAGGCCTTCCGGTTCGCGGACAGCGCACGAAAACCAATGCGCGTACCCGCAAGGGACCCAAGAAGACCATCGCCAACAAGAAACAGTAAAGAGGAGGACTCATAAATGGCTGGCAAGAATGCGCCCAAAAAGGGAGCGGCTGTTTCCAAGAAGCGCCGTGAACGCAAGAATATTGAAAAAGGCGCGGCTCATATCCGTTCGTCCTTCAACAATACCATCGTAACTCTTACCGATACTCAGGGTAATGCTCTGTCCTGGGCTTCCGCCGGTGAACTTGGTTTCCGCGGTTCCAAGAAGAGCACCCCGTTTGCTGCTCAGACCGCTGCTGAAACCGCTGCTAAGGCTGCTATGGAACATGGCCTGAAGAGCGTTGAAGTGTACGTCAGAGGCCCCGGCCAGGGAAGAGAAGCTGCCATCCGTGCCCTCCAGGCTGCTGGTCTGGAAGTCACCATGATCAAGGATGTCACCCCGATCCCCCACAATGGCTGCCGTCCCCCGAAGCGTCGCCGCGTCTGATTCAGACAAAGATTCAAAGACCGTATTTTATCGGGCTTTTACCTATTATGGAGGTGTAATTCAAAATGGCAAGATATACCGAAGCCGTGTGCAGAATGTGCCGTCGCGAAGGGCAGAAGCTTTTCCTCAAGGGCGACAGATGCTATACGGATAAGTGCGCGCTTAGCCGCAGAGAATATGCTCCTGGCCAGCACGGACAGGGCAGAACCAAAGCTAAGGAATATGGCATCCAGCTGCGTGAAAAGCAGAAGACCCGTCGTTACTACGGCGTTCTGGAGAGCCAGTTTGCCAAGTATTTCGATATGGCAGAACAGATGAAGGGCGTTACCGGTGTTAACCTGCTCCAGATTCTGGAGTCCCGTCTGGATAACGTTGTCTACCGCCTCGGTCTGGCTATGTCCCGTCCCGAAGCAAGACAGCTTGTCCGTCACGCTCACTTCACCGTGAACGGCAAGAAGGTCAATATTCCCTCTTACCTGGTTAAGCAGGGTGATGTGATCGCTCTGGTTGAAAAGAGCCGTTCCAGCGAGAAGTTCAAGTACATCAACGAAGCGAACGCTACTCGCCCCATTCCGAAGTGGTTGGATATGAACCGCGATACCTGCGAAGGTAAGGTTGTCGCACTCCCCGCACGAGAGGACATCGACCTCCCGATCGAGGAACACCTCATCGTCGAGCTTTACTCCAAGTAATTCGCTTGAGGTTCAAATCGTTTGGCTCGTTTATTTCAATAAAGGAGGGTGCAGGATTTGTTAGAGATTAAGAAGCCTGTTATTGAATGTGTCAGCAGTGAAATTGATGGTTCCTATGGCAAGTTTGTAGTGGAACCTCTGCAGAGAGGCTACGGAACGACCCTGGGTAACTCGCTGAGACGTGTGCTGTTATCGTCCATTGTCGGTACTGCTATCACTACCATCAAAATCAATGGCGTCATGCATGAATTTTCCACCATCCCCGGTGTTAAAGAGGATGTTACCGAAATCGTGCTGAATGTGAAGGATATCAGAGCACGCCTGTTCGCACCCACCGCAAAGACCCTGCTTATCGAAGCAACCGGTCCGTGCGAAGTGAGAGCCGGTGATATTAAAGCTGATGCAGAAGTAGAGATCCTTAACCCGAATCTTCTGATTGCATCCCTGTCTGAAGGCGCTACCCTGAACATGGAACTTACTCTGAACCACGGTTACGGCTACGTTTCCGCTGAGATGAATAAGCCCGCTCAGGCTCCCCTTGGACTGATTCCGATTGATTCTATTTTTACCCCGGTCACCAAGGTCAACTACACTGTGGAAAACACCCGTGTAGGTAAGGATGTGGACTTGGATAAGCTTACGCTTGAAGTCTGGACCGACAAGACCCTCACCGCTCAGGAAGCGGTGGCCTGGTCGGCTAAGCATCTGATCGACCTCTTGGAGGACTTTGCGGCCCTTTCCGGCGATATCGCTCCTCGTCCCATTGCGGATGGCGGCGAAGTCGATACCGAAAAGTCCACTGTCCTTGTCATGACCATTGAAGAGTTGGACCTCTCGGTCAGATCGTTTAACTGCCTGAAGAGAGCCAACATCAACACTGTTGAAGACCTGACCAAGATGACTGAGGAGGACATGATGAAGGTCCGTAACCTCGGCAGAAAGTCTCTGGAAGAGGTCATCAACAAGCTCAATGCATTGGGCTTATCCCTGCAAAAAGAAGAAGATCAGGGAAACTGATTCCCTAACTTATATTAAAGGAGGTTTTCAAGATGCCCGGAACCCGCAAGCTCGGCAGACCTACCGATCAGCGTATGGCAATGCTCCGTGCTATGGTTACCTATCTGCTTGAGAACGGCAAGATCGAAACCACTGTTACCAGAGCAAAAGAGGTCCGTCCTCTTGCCGAAAAGATGATTACCCTCGGAAAGACCAACACGCTTGCTTCCAAGCGCCAGGTTTTCTCCTTCATTACCAAGGAAGATGTTGCTTACAAGCTCTTCAACGAGATCGCTCCTTTCTATGCTGAAAGAGTCGGCGGTTACACCCGTATCATCCGTACCGGTGTTCGCCGCGGTGACGCTGCTGAAATGGCTATCATCGAACTGGTAAACTACGAACCCAAGAAGGAAGAAGAAAAGAAGTAATCTTTGATTCTCTGAATGGTTGAGTAAACAAATAAAGACCGTTTCCGAAAGGAAACGGTCTTTTTGTCGTTATTTGGGATCAAATACAGAAGAAATGAAACAGCAGGGAAGAATCGCTTACTCATCCTCTTCCTCGGCAGCACGCTTTTCAGCAAGCTTTTGACGATAGCGTTCATTACGGGACAAAGGAGCTTCCTTGGGAGAAGTATCACCCTCCAGAATCAGAACGAATTCACCCTTGGGGTTAATGTCCTTGTAGTATTCAATGGCACCCGACAGGGTAGTGTGAATGAATTCCTCGTGAATCTTGGTTAATTCCCGGGCAAGAACGATCTTCCGGTTCCCAAAAGTCTTGTAAAAGTCGTCCAGGGTAGCCCGGAGTTTGTGAGGGGCTTCGTAAAAAATCATGGTGCGCCGCTCCCCCACCAGGTCAGCTAAATGTTCCCGGCGGCTCTTCTTGCTCATGGAAAGAAATCCTTCAAAACAGAATCGACCGGAGGGCATGCCGGATGCCGACAGCGCAGTGATCAGGGCGGATACACCGGGAATGGGAGAAACCTTTACGCCCCGCTCCACACAAAGCTTGGCAAGGTCCTCACCAGGGTCCGAGATGGCGGGGGTACCGGCATCGCTGATCAGGGCACAGGTCTCCCCTTCCAGGATGCGGTCGATGATCATTTCTCCTCGCTCCCGCTTGTTGTGTTCATAATAGCTGACCAGGGGCTTTTTGATGCCAAAATGGGCAAGCAGACTGCCGCCCACACGGGTATCTTCGGCGGCGACAAAATCCACCTTCTCCAGAACCTCCAGGGCTCTGGGGGTCAGGTCGGAAAGGTTACCGATGGGGGTGGTAACAACATATAAGGTTTTTTCAGCAAGTTCCATTTGTTCCTCCGTATCTTCCGGTATAGATTTCCCGGACTTCGGGTTGGTTCATCAATAGAGTGGGCATGGGAATCAGGCCTGGGGCAGCGCCCTTTTTCCCTTCCAAAACAACGGCGAAGGGGGCCTTCTCTTCATTATGAGCAACAAGACGCATACATTTTGGTTCTAAATTGTGGGTACGCATGGCATAAAATGCATCGCATAACCGTTCCGGGCGGTAAACCGCAAAAAACAATCCGCCATATTTCAAGGAATGGGAGGCAACCCGGCATACCTCGTCAAAGCTGCAGACTTCGTCGCTACGGGCAGTACGGCGGGAAGGGTCAGGGCTTTGCGGGTTGGTTGATTGAAAATAGGGGGGATTACAGGTTACCATGTCAAAGCTTCCCATGGGAAGAGACAGGGTTCGCAAATCCCCGGTAAGAATCTCCAGAGGGAGGTGGTTGTGTTCCCCATTGCTTTTGGCTACAGCGGCGGCAATTGGGTCAATTTCCACGCCCATAGTTGTAATATCCCTGCGGGCAGCAAGCAACAGGGCGATAATACCGCACCCGGTACAAAGGTCCATAACACGCATACCGGATCGTAGTTTGCGGGCGGCAAAATCGGAAAGCAAAATAGAATCGGTACCAAATCGGGTGACGCCCTCCGGTTGGGCGATTTCCAGGCCAAATACCCCAAGGTCCTCGTAATGCATAGCTCCTCCTCTAAAAAGGAAAAATCGGAGCCGCAGAAAGCGGCTCCGACATGGCTCCTTCGAGAATAATTAGTTCTGTTCGGGGGCTTCTACGGGGCAAGCACTTGCACAAGCGCCGCAATCGACACAGGTATCGGGGTCGATAACGTACTTGCCGTCGCCAGCAGAGATAGCGGAAACGGGGCATTCACCCTCGCAAGCGCCACAGCTGATGCACTTATCAGTAATTACGTATGCCATAGTAAATCTCCTTCCAAAATGTTCAGTTCTATTCTATCACAAATCGAAAAAAAAGCAACACCTAAATTGAGAAATCGTGAATATTTTTTTTGAAAACCGATTATGATACCTACAAATAGGAATTGATTCCCAAAAAACCGGGAAATGGGTGCCAAAAGGAGAAGAATATGGAAAAGAAATACAATCGATTGGGAGTCCGGACAAAACTGGTGTTGACCGATGCTTTTGCGTTTGCCGGGCAAATGGGACACACGTCGGTGGGGAGTGAGCACCTGTTGTGGGGAATGTTGGCCAGCGAAAACGAAGGGCAAACCATTTTGAAGCAAGCTGGTCTCCGGAAGAAGGCGGTGGAGGAAGTGGTGTTACGCTTGGTGGGAAAGGGGAATTGGGACATGCCGCCACGTGGAATGACGCCCCACGGAAAACACATATTGGAACAGGCGGGATGGGAAGCCGAACGGCTTGGAGCTGGTGAGGTGGGGTGCGATCATCTGCTTTTTGCCCTGTTACGGGAGGAAAAGGGCACCGCAATGGAAGTCATAAAGCAGTTGGATGCTCCCCTGCAAACCATGGTAGAAGGAGTCGGCGATCTTTTGCAACCACCCAAAATATATCGCCCTGTAAAGCGGAGCAGTGTCATCAACGATTCCCTCCTTCGGTTTGGAACCGATCTTACCACCATGGCGGAGGAGGGTCGATTGGATCCGGTGGTAGCACGGGAGGAGGAGATAGGCCAGCTGATCCATATTCTGTGCCGCAGGACAAAAAATAATCCCTGCCTGGTGGGGGATCCAGGAGTGGGAAAGACCGCCGTGGTGGAGGGCCTTGCGCTGGCCATTCGGGATGGCCGGGTACCGGAATGTCTTGTAAATAAGCGAATTTTGGATCTGGAACTCTCTTCGGTCATTGCCGGGACAAAGTACCGGGGGGAGTTTGAAGAGCGTATCAAGGCAATTTTGCGGGAAGTGTGCAGGGCGGATAATATCATTTTGTTTATCGACGAAATCCATACTCTGGTGGGAGCTGGGGGTGCGGATGGCGCTATTGATGCGGCAAATATCCTGAAACCCGCCCTGGCCCGGGGGGACCTCCATCTGATCGGAGCCACCACCTGGGGGGAGTACCGGAAGTATGTGGAAAAGGATAGTGCCCTGGAACGGCGCTTCTCGGTGGTTCCGGTGGAGGAACCCCATCGGGATGCCACGGTGGAGATTTTGGATGGTCTCCGGCCCCGGTACGAAGCCCATCATGGTATTCGGATTTCCAGGGAAATTCTGCCTCTGGTGGTGGATCGGTCCATCCAATACCTGCCCAGCCGCCGTTTGCCGGACAAGGCGGTGGATCTTCTGGATGAAGCGGCTAGCAGGGCCAGGTTTACGGGGGCGGAGTCGCTTCGCCCCAGCGACGTGGACAGGGTGGTGTCCCTGCGGACGGGAGTACCTCTGGATCGGTTAACAGTGGGGGAGAGCCAGCAATTGGAGACTCTAGAGAAAGCCCTTCATCAATGGGTAGTGGGGCAAGATCAGGCGGTTTCAGCGGTGTGTCGGGCAGTGCGGCGAGGAAGATTGGGGCTCAAGGAACCGGGGCGTCCAGTGGGATCCTTTTTGTTTTTGGGACCCACCGGAGTGGGGAAAACCGAGCTTTGCAAAGCCTTGGCGGAATGCATGTTTGGCAGTCGGGACGCCATGGTGCGGATTGATATGTCGGAATACATGGAAAAGCCCAGTCAAAGCCGCCTGGTGGGTTCGCCCCCGGGGTACGTGGGCCATGAGGAGGGGGGACAGCTTACCGAAGCGGTGCGAAAAAAACCGTACAGTATTATCCTGTTTGATGAAATTGAGAAGGCCCATCCGGACATCCTGAATTTACTTTTGCAACTTTTGGAGGATGGAAGATTGACCGATGGTCTGGGCAGGGTGGTATCCTTCCTGAATACGGTGGTGGTGATGACCTCTAATCTGGGAACCGGGGAAAATGTTCGCCCCGTGGGATTTGAACGGAAGGATAAAAATCGGCCGGTGTTGGAAACTGCGCAAAAGACCCTGCGTCCGGAATTCTTCAACCGAATCGATGAGGTGGTGGTCTTCTCCCCCCTTGGGAAGGGAGACTTGGAGCAGATTGCCATCCGGCTTTTGGGGGAAACTCAGAAGCGAACCAGGGAATTGGGCCTTATCCTGGAATATGGGGAGGAGGTACCGGGCAAATTTGCGGAAATGGGGTACGATCCCCGCTATGGAGCTCGGCCTCTGCGGCGACTGATCCGACAATTGGTGGAGGAACCCATTTCCGACGGATGGATCGGCGACACATACCATGCGGGGGATATCCTGCGACTGGATGTTCAGGAAGGAAAGCTGGTGATTGGCGTTCCTGCTTCAAAAAAGTGAAGAAAAGCATAGCATCTGCTTGACTTATGGGGGGGCAGATGCTATACTATTATTTAGTTAGAAAACTAAATAATTCGGAAGGGAGGAAATACAAATTGGCTACGAAACCCTGTGATCGACCGGAGCCGACCATTGGCATGGAATTATCGGCCACCAGCAAACGGTTGCATGACTGCCTGCGTAAAGCCGGGGAACACGTGGGTCTTTCCCAAAGCTATCGGGGGATCATGTTCCACCTGGGACACGAGGATGGGCTGACCCAGCTGGAGCTTGCCAAGCGCACCAACGTAAGTCCTCCAACGGTCAGCGTTACCCTGCAAAAAATGGAACGGGCCGGACTTCTGGAGCGGCGACCCGATGAAAACGATCAGCGAAGTGTCCGGGTCTACCTGACCGAGGAAGGGCAGGCATTGAATGATCGGATTCACAGCGAATTCTACAAGGTGGATATGCAGTTGGTGGAGGGCTTTTCGGAGGATGAAAAGCAGATGATCCGTCGCATATTTGCCAAAATGAACCAAAACCTGGAAGGAATGAATCTATGAGACTTGCGAAGTACCTCAAGCCCTACTGGTGGTTGGCTATTCTTGCGCCCCTTGCCATGATCGGCGAAGTGGCCATCGACCTGACACAGCCCAGCCTGATGGCCTCCATCGTGGACGATGGTGTTATGGGGGGGAATCTGGAGCTGATCATTCGCACGGGTATCAAAATGCTGATTCTGGTGGCCTTTGGTGGCCTGTGTGGTATTTTGTCCGGGGCCTTTTCCATCACTGCGGCCCAATCCTTTGCCAATGACCTGCGCCGGGACCTTTACAAAAAGGTTATGAGCTTTTCCTTTGAGCAGACCGACAACTTCACCGTTGGTTCGCTGATTACCCGTTTGACCAACGACGTCACCGCCACCGCCGACTTTGTGGCATCTGTTTTGCGTATGTTCGTCCGGGCTCCGGTGTTCTTCATCGGCGGTATCATCATGATGTTGACCCTGAACATTAAGTTTGGCTTGGTCATGCTGGTATCCATGCCCATCCAATTCCTGGTGATCTACCTGGTGTTCAAAAAGGCCCGTCCCCTCTTTAAGGTGATGCAGGGGAAACTGGATCGACTCAACAGCAAAATGCGGGAAGACATCAGCGGTGCCCGTATCATCAAGTCGCTGGTTCGTGAAAACGAAGAAATCGAAAAATTCCACGAAGCCAATGAGGACCTGTTGAAGGTCCAGTACACCGTGGGAACCACCTTTGCCTTCTTTGGCCCCGCCCTTTCCATCATCATGAATATTTCCACCGTGGCCATCATCATGATCGGCGGTTACCAGGTGGAAGCCCGTGCCATGCAGGTGGGCGAAGTCATGGCGGCCATTTCCTACATCGCTCAGGTGCTCATGTCGGTGATGATGCTTTCCATGACCTTCATGAATATCACCCGTGCTTCGGTTTCTGCTCAGCGTATTCTGGAGGTGTTGGACACCGTTCCCTCCATCAAGGATGGTGGCTTTGACGGGGAAGAAAAGGTGGAAAGTATCCGCTTTGAAAACGTGACCTTCCGCTATCCCGCTTCCTCCGGGGTTCCGGCGGTGAAAAACGTCAACCTGGAAATCAAGGGTGGCGAGAAGGTGGCCATTTTAGGCGCCACCGGCTCGGGTAAATCCTCCCTGGTGCAGTTAATCCCCCGTTTCTACGACGTGACCGAAGGTCGCATCACCATCAACGGCCGGGACGTCCGGGAATATAACCTGGAAACCCTGCGTAACAAGATCGGCTACGTGCTCCAGTCCAGCAATATTTTCAGCGGTACCGTGATGGAGAATATCTGCTACGGCAACGCCACATATACCGAGGAAGAGGGCATGACGGCGGCAAAGATCGCCCAGGCCGATGAATACATCCAGAAATTCAACGACGGTTACCAGACCCAGATCAGCGAAAAGGGTACCTCCCTGTCCGGTGGGCAAAAACAGAGAATCGCCATTGCCCGGGCTCTGGTAAAAAAGCCCCAGGTGGTTATTTTCGACGACTCCACCTCCGCCCTGGACTTCAAGACCGAAGCCAAGCTGCGGGAGGAGCTGAATGCCCAGATGGGAGATACCACCGTCATTACCATTGCCCAGCGCATTGCCAGCGTTCTTTCCGCCGACCGCATCATCGTTTTGGATAACGGTGAGGTGGTGGCTGTGGGTCCCCACAAGGAACTGATGGCAACCAGCGAAGTCTATCGCGATATTTACAATTCTCAAATCAGGGAGGACGCTGAAGTATGAGTAACGAAAGACAAAGACAAGTCCAGCAGCCCTCCGGTCCTCCTCCCGGCAGAGGCCCCGGTGGCCCCGGCGGCGGACCCCGTGGCGGCGGTCCCAGAGGTCCCCACGGCCCCATGTTTGTGGAAAAGCCCAAGGACATGAAGGGTACCCTCAAGCGCATGATCAGCTACATCGGGCGTGACCGTTACCTGATGCTGTCTCTGGTGGGCATCGTTGTGGTGGTGACCCTCCTGGGCCTTGTGGGCCCGGCACTGCAGGGTCAGGCCATTGATATGATCACCCTGGAAAATGGGGACGAGCACGTGAATCTGCCTGCCCTGGTGAAGCTCCTCCTCTTCATGGCCTTGATCTACGCCGTTCAGGCGGCGGTAAGCTGTGTTCAGGGAATTCTGGCGGCTAAGCTGTCCCGTTCCACTGTACGGGCCATGCGGAATGATCTGTTCCACAGCATCATGCGCCTGCCGATCCGTTATACCGACACCCATAACCACGGCGACATCATGTCCCGCATGACCAACGACGTGGATACCATCTCCCACACCATCTCCAACTCCCTGGCGTCCCTGGTGTCGGCGGTACTGACGGTTACCGGAGTCCTGGCGGTTATGTTCTATTATAACTGGCTCCTGGCCATTGTGAACATCCTGATGGTCCCCCTGAGCATGTTTGTGACCCGTTTCATCGCCGGCCGCAGCCGCAAGTACTATAAACAGCAACAGGCCATTCTTGGTCAGCTCAACGGCGACGTGGAAGAAAAGGTGACGGCCCTCAAAACGGTTACCGCCTATTCCACCCAAAAGAAGAGCTACGACAATTTTGAAGCCATCAGCATCAAAATGCGTGGCACTGCTATCAAGGCACAGATTTATGGCTCCATCATGGGCCCGGTTATGAACTTCATCGGGAACTTCAGCTTCCTGGTGATCGCCGCATTGGGCGGCTATCTGGCCCTGACCGACGTGATCACCATTGGTACCATTGCCCTCTTCATCAACTACTCCAAACAGTTCAACCGACCCATCAACGAAATTGCCAACCAGTATAACGTCATCCAGACCGCCATCGCTGGTGCGGAGCGTGTGTTCGCTATCATGGATCAAAAGCCCGAAATTGACGAGGGCAAGCATCCCATGACCAAGGAGGATATCCAGGGGGATATCGACTTCGAACACATCCACTTCTCCTACGTGGAGGGGGAAAAGGTCCTGCGGGACTTCGACCTGCACGTAAAGAAGGGCCAGCGCATCGCCATTGTGGGGGCCACCGGTTCCGGCAAGACCACCATCGTCAACCTCCTTACCCGCTTCTACGAGATCGACTCGGGCGCCATCAAGGTGGATGGAGTGGACGTGCGGGACATCAAAAAGGACGTTCTGCGCTCTGCCATCGCCATTGTGCTTCAGGATACGGTGCTTTTCTTAGATACCATCAAGGAAAACATCAAGTACGGCAATCTGGAAGCAAGCGATGCCGATATTATTGCGGCGGCAAAGATTGCCAATGCGGATAAATTTGTGGACCGCCTGCCGGAGGGCTATGACACCATGCTGGCCGAATCGGGCTCCAATCTGAGCCAGGGTCAGCGCCAGCTCCTTTCCATTGCGAGAGCGGTGTTGGCAGACCCCAAGATTCTCATTCTGGACGAAGCTACCTCGAGCATCGATACCAGAACCGAGCTTCACATCCAGGAAGCCATGCTGAAGCTGATGGAAAACCGCACCAGCCTCATCATCGCCCACCGCCTCTCCACCATCCGGGACGCCGACAAGATTATCGTTTTGGATGCGGGACATATTGTGGAAGCAGGCAACCACGAAGAACTGCTGGCCGCCAAGGGCAAGTATTACGAGCTCTACCAGACTCAGTTCGCCGGTATGAAAACCTGATATATCCAAATAAAAAACCATCCGTATGATTATCATACGGATGGTTTTTATGTTTGATGGGAATTACTTTCCTTCGGCTTCCCGGAGGTCTTCCAGGCGTTCCTCTTCCATTTCGGCATACTTGCCGGAAACGCTGCCGGAGGTGGGAACGTAGTTTTCCAGGGCTTCCATGGCTTCCTCGGGGGTGGCTACCAGGGAGAAGAGGGTAAAGACCGATTCTCCCATGAAATCCTCCTCTTCGGTGTGCCGGAGCATAGCCATCAGGGGATCAAAGTAGCCCTTTGTGTTGACCAGGATGATGGCCCGATCACTTTGTCCCAATTGTTTCAGGGTCAGCATTTCGAAGAATTCTTCATAGGTGCCGATGCCGCCGGGCAGGACGATGCAGGCTTCGGAAAGCTTTTCCAAAAGGTGCTTCCGTTCCCGCATGGTTTCGGTGTAGATGGTTTCGGTGCAATGCTCGTAAAGAATGCCGGGCATATCGAAAAAGCGGGGGGCGATGCCGATGATTTCCCCATTCATGGAATGGGCTCCCCGGGCGGATGCGCCCATCAGACCTTCCCGACCGCCGCCAAATACCAGACCGTGTCCGTGACTTGCCAGGATGCGGCCCATTCTTTCGGCTTCGGTGTAAAAGATAGGATCCAGAGCGGAGCTGGAGGCGCCGTAAACACAAATTCGCATACATTCACTTCCTTTCAGGCTATTTTATGCGGAAATAGGGGGAATGATTAGTTGTACTTGGGCAGCCAATCGCCGTGGGCTTCGATCAGGTCGTCCACCATGGCAACGATTTCGTCGATGGAAAGCTCACTGCCGGTATGGGGATCCAGCATGGCGGCTTGGTAGATGTGATCCTTCTTGCCGGTGACGGCGGCTTCGATGGTGAGAAGCTGAACGTTGATGTTGGTCATGTTCATGGCGGCGCACTGTACCGGGAGCTTACCAACGTGGGTGGGATAGAGACCGCTGCCGTTGATCAGACAGGGAACTTCCACGCAGGCGTCGGCGGGGAGGTTATCGATGAGACCGTTGTTGAGAACGTTACCGCCGATCTGGTAGGTCTTGCCGGAAACCATGGCTTCCATGATGTGGGAAGCGTATTCACGGGAACGGGTGTGGCCAATGCTACCGGAGGCCTTGAGATCCTCGTATTCCTTCTGCCAGCCGGCGATCTGATTTACGCAGCGGCGGGGATATTCATCCAGGGGGATCTTGTAGTCATCGATGAGTTCGGGATACTTGCTCTTGATGTAGAAGGGGTTGTATTCCGAGTTATGTTCGGAGGATTCGGTGCAGTAGTAACCGAAGCGGCGGATGTAGTCAAAGCGGACCATGTCGTCCCACTTTTCACCGCTGGCAAACTTCTCGGCCACGCGACGTTTGATTTCGGGGTAAAGGTCCACGCCGTTCTTGTCTTCCAGGCGCAGGAGCCAACCCATGTGGTTGATACCGGCGATCAGTTCCTTGCGGCCTTCCAGCTTGTCTTCCATGCCCAGCTGCTTCAGGAGCCCTTCGGAGCAAACCTGCACGCTGTGGCACAGACCGATGGTCTTGACGCCGGTGTAGCGCTGCATGTAACCCGAAAGCATGGCCATGGGGTTTGTGTAGTTCAGGAACCAGGCGTTGGGGCAAACCTCCTCCATGTCCCTGGCAAAATCCGCCAGAACGGGGATGGTACGCAGGGCGCGCATGATACCGCCGATGCCCAGGGTGTCGCCAATGGTCTGGCGCAGGCCGTACTTCTTGGGAACTTCGAAGTCGATGATGGTGCAGGGATCGTAAAGACCAACCTGGATGGCGTCCACCACAAAGTCGGCACCCCGGAGGGCTTCCTTGCGGTTTTCCACGCCCAGGTAGGACTTGATGGTGCCGTAGCCGCCCAGGGTCTGGTTCATGGCTTCCAGAATTTCGTGGCTTTCGGCAAGACGCTTGGCGTCAATGTCATAGAGGGCGAATTCGCTGTCCCGCAGAACCTCACTGCACAGACAGTCGCCGATGACGTTACGGGCGAACACGGTGCTGCCGGCGCCCATGAAGGTAATTTTTGCCATAAGTAGGAATCCTTTCTATGTAATAATTTTGATTTGTCAGATGGCGTCGAAGGCCTGTTTCACGTCAGCCAGAATGTCCTCGATGTTTTCGATACCTACCGAGAAACGGACCAGACCCGGGGTAATACCGGCAGCAATCAGCTGCTCGTCATTGAGCTGGCGGTGGGTTTCGCTGGCGGGGTGGAGCACCATGGTGCGGGCATCCGCCACGTGGACGGCGTTGATGGCAAGCTGAAGGGAGTCCATAAACTTGATGGCATTGTCCCGGCTTCCCTTGATGGAGAAGCCGATGACGCCGCTGGCTCCCTTGGGCAGGTACTTTTGAGCCAGGTCGTAGTATTTGTTGCTTTTCAGGGTGGGGTAGTTGACAAATTCCACCATGGGATGGTTTTCAAAATATTCAGCGCAGGCTTCCGCATTCCGGCAATGGCGCTCCATACGCACAGCCAGGGACTGGAGCCCCAGATCCAAGAGGAAGGCATCCATGGCGCTGGGAGCAATGCCCAGGTCACGTACCAGCTGGCAACGGGCCTTGGTGGCGAATGCGGCGGCCCCAAACTGCTTGGTGTAGCGTACACCATGGTAGGACTCATCCGGTTCGCAGAGCTCGGGGAACTTGCCGTTTTCCCAGTTGAATTTGCCTCCGTCCACCACCACACCGCCTACCACGGTGGCGTGACCATCCATATATTTGGAGGTGGAGTGGACCACGATATCCGCGCCCCATTCGAAGGGACGGCAAAGGATGGGGGTGGCGAAGGTGTTGTCAATTACCAGGGGGATGCCGCATTCATGGGCGGCGGCGGCAAACACTTCAATATCCAACACCGAGATGGCGGGATTGGCAATGGTTTCCCCAAAGACCATACGGGTATTTTCCTTGATGGCGGCCTTGATTTCCTCCTTGGTGGAATCCACCGGAATAAAGGTAACGTCAATGCCATAGCGCTTCAGGGTAAAGGACAGGAGGTTGATGGAGCCCCCGTAAATTTCAGCCGAGGCGACGATGTGGTCACCGGTTTTGCAGATATTCAAAACGGTCAAAAGGATGGCGGCCATGCCGGAGGTGGTGCATACGGCGGCCACACCACCCTCCAGGGCGGCAATCTTGGCTTCCACAGCGGCTACGGTGGGGTTGGAAATCCGGGAGTACATGTGGCCTTCTTCCTTCAGGTCAAAGAGGCGGCCGATGTGCTCGGTGGAATCGTAGCGGTAGGTGGTGGATTGATAAATAGGCAGGGCATTGGGTTCGCCGTTTTTAGGGGCATACCCGGCATGAAGGCACTTAGAATCTACGTGCATGGAAAAACTTCCTTTCGTTTGCTGTTTGCCCGAAGGGGTTTTCGTTGACCATCCCATTTGCCGGGAAAACAGCATCTAAAACGGGAAAACCACTACGGTATCCCTATTATAACATGGGAAGGGATGGAATTCAATCCTTTTTCTTGGCCGCCTCCGCCAGGTAAGCAAGGGCGTCCGACAGACTTCCCACCTGGTCAATCAGGCCGCAATCCACTGCTTCCGAGCTACTCAGAATACTGCCGGTTTCCCCGGCGTTACCGCCGCCGGTGTTCATCAGACGGCGGTATTCCGCATCTGTGATACTGCTATGGGTGGTGACAAAGGACAGGACCCGATCCTGCATTTTGGAAAGATACTGGTAGGTCTCCGGGGCGCCGATAACCGAACCGTTGATGCGCACCGGGTGCAGGGTCATGGCGGCAGAGGGGGCAATGAAGGAGCGCTTTGCCGCCACAGCGATGGGAACTCCAATGGAATGGCCCCCACCAAGCACCAGGGAGGCGGTGGGGGTTTTCATACCGGCGATGATTTCCGCAATGGCAAGCCCCGCCTCCACGTCGCCCCCGGCGGTATTGATGAGGACCAGGAGTCCTTCGATTTCCGGACTTTGCTCCACCGATGCCAAGGAGGGAAGAACGTGTTCGTATTTGGTGGTTTTCATTCCGCCGGCAAGCTCGGCATGGCCTTCAATGTGACCCACAATCACCAGACAATGAACAGAAGGGGATTTTTCAACAGGGGAAAGAAGAGTATCGGACATGAAAATAGCTCCTTTTTTTATGAATCTTTTTCATTTTGCGCATTTCGGCTTTCTTTATGCAAAGGAGTGTGATATAATATAGAGTAATCACAAATTGAAACAAGAAAATGTGATTGTATACTCCGGGAAAGGAAAACAACATGAGTTTATTGACTAAACTGTTCGGCACCAAAAGCGAACGGGAATTGAAAAAGAATCAGCCACTGGTAAAAGCCATTCTGGCGAAGGATGAGGAATATTCTGCCCTCACAAATGAGGAACTCCGGGGCAAAACCGACGAGCTTCGGGCTCGCCTGGCAAATGGTGCCACCATTGACGATAACGACATCATTATCGAAGCCTTTGCGGCCGCCAGGGAAGCCACCTGGCGTGCGCTGGAAAAGAAACCCTTTGAGGTACAGGTGGTGGGTGGTCTGGTATTGCACCAAGGCCGTATTGCCGAAATGAAGACCGGTGAAGGTAAAACCATCACCGCCGTTATGCCTGCCTACCTGAATGCTCTTACCGGGAATCCGGTGCATATTGTCACCGTTAACGATTACCTGGCGAAGTTCCAGGGGGAAATGATGAGCAAGGTCTTCCGTATGCTGGGCATGACTACCGGCATCGTTCTCCGGGAGATGACGCCTTCCCAACGCCGGGAAGCCTATGCCAGCGACATTACCTATGCCACCAATAACGAGCTTGGATTTGACTACCTGCGGGATAATATGACCCTTTACAAGCGGGACATGGTCCAGCGGGGCCATGCCTTCGCCATTGTGGACGAAGTGGACTCCATCCTGGTGGACGAAGCCCGAACTCCTTTGATCATTTCGGGCCGTGGAGACAAATCCACCGACATGTACGAAAAAGCCGACCGTTTTGTGGCCGGGCTTCGGTGCACCAAGGTCAAGGAGTTGGAGGATAAACAGCTTCAGGAGGATCTGGATGGGGACTACGTGGTGGACGAGAAGGCCCGTTCAGCATCCCTCCTGCCCAGCGGTGTGGAAAAGGCCGAGCGTGCATTTGGGGTGGACAACCTGACCGACCCCGAAAACTCGGAGCTCTACCATCACATCAATCAGGCCATCCGAGCCCGGGGCGTTATGGTCCGGGACGTGGACTACGTGGTTCAAAACGGACAGGTCATTATTGTTGATGAATTTACCGGTCGTTTGATGATCGGTCGCCGCTATAACGAAGGACTTCACCAGGCCATTGAGGCCAAGGAAGGGGTCAAGGTGGAAAGCGAAAACAAAACGGTTGCTACCATCACCTTCCAGAACTACTTCCGCCTCTACAAGCGTCTGTCCGGCATGACCGGTACCGCCAAGACCGAGGAGGAGGAATTCCAGCAGATCTACAGACTGGACGTTATCGAAATTCCCACCAACCTGCCCATGATCCGTGTGGACCACCACGACGTGGTGTATAGCAAGGTTTCGGTGAAGTATAACGCCGTGATTGATCAGGTGGAGGAATGCCACAAGAAGGGACAACCGGTGCTGGTGGGTACGGTTTCTATTGATAAGTCAGAACTCCTTTCCAAAATGCTCACCAAGCGTGGCATCAAGCATACCGTTTTGAACGCCAAACACCACGAAAAGGAAGCCGAAATCGTTGCCCAGGCGGGTAAAAAAGGTGCCGTCACCATTGCCACCAACATGGCGGGCCGTGGTACCGACATTATCCTGGGGGGTAACCCCGAATTTATGGCCCGTGCTGAGCTTCGCAAAAAGGGGTATGCCGAAGAGCTGATTATGGAAGCCGACGGCTACGGAGAAACCGATTCGGAAGAAATTCTGGAAATTCGTCGAGAGTTCAACAACCTTGTGGAAAAATACAAGGAAGAAACCCGGGAAGAAAGCAAGGAAGTCATTGCCGCAGGCGGCCTCTTCATCATTGGTACCGAACGGCACGAAAGCCGTCGTATCGATAACCAGCTCCGGGGCCGTGCCGGCCGCCAGGGCGACCCGGGGGAAAGCCGATTCTTCATCTCTCTGGAGGACGATCTGATGCGTCTCTTCGGGGGTGAACGGGTCAACGCCATGATGACCAGCATGGGGGCTGAGGATATGCCCATTGAGCATTCCTTTATTACCTCCGCCATTGAAAATGCCCAGAAACGCATCGAAAGCCGCAACTTCCAGGTGCGTAAGAGCGTTCTCCAGTATGACGACGTGATGAACCGTATGCGCGAAATCATCTATGGCCAGCGTCTGGAGGTCCTCAGCGATGCCGACGTCAGCGATCATATCAAAAAGATGATCCAAAGCACCGTGGAAGCCGAGGTCAACCAGGCTTTTGGGGGAGAAGATCACTTCGAAAACGAAATTCCCGCCAGAACCCTGGCCGCCAAGCTGACCTTCCTCCTGAAGCCAGAAACCCGGGAAGAAATCGAAAGAGATTGGGAAAGCTTTGGTAAGGAGACCCTGCTGGATCGCATCCGGAATGAAGCTGAGGAGCTTTATGCCAAGCGGGAAGCCGAAATTGGCAGTGAGCGCATGCGAGAAGTGGAGCGGGTGATTCTGCTTCGCAACGTGGATGAAAAGTGGATGGATCACATTGACGCCATGCACGAGCTCCGGCGTGGTATCGGCATGCGTGCCTACGGCCAGGTGGATCCCGTGAATGCCTACAAGACCGAGGGCTTTGAAATGTTCGACGCCATGGTGGACGACATTCGCCAGGATACGGTCCGCAATATGTATACCTTCCGCCTGCGGTCCGAAGAGCCCAAGCGTCAGGCTTCGGTGGCGGTGACCACCGCCTTTGCCGGCGGCGGCTCTGGGGACAAGAGTCAGCCCAAGACCCCGGTCCGCAAAGCCAAAAAGGTAGGACCCAACGATCCCTGCCCCTGCGGAAGTGGGAAAAAGTACAAAAAGTGCTGTTATCTCAAGGAAAATACCGAAGAGAAGGCATAAAAAAACTGCTGTTACCCATCCGGGTAACAGCAGTTTTTCCTTTATATCTGGTTGCATTGGTTGACGTATTTGGCTTGGTATTCTGCAAGGGGTGCGCAGGGATAATCGGGACAGGCGGCGCAGAAGTAAAGTCCCTTTTTTCGGGAGCAGTTGCGGAAGGGACAATCGGCGCAGAGTGCAAAGAGGTCCTCACTGTGACCGCCGCCGCAATGGATGGCTTCCGGGGGAATATCCATATCAAAGGAATTCTTGTAGAAGGCTTGTGCCTGCTGAATCAGGGCGGGACTTCCGGGTGCAAGGCGGGTGACGCACCGATCGCAGTCATGACCGCAATAGCATACCCCGTCCAGTCTCCGAACCATGTAGCCACAGGTGAAGGAGAAGAAGTCAAACTTCTTGGTACCGGTATGGACAAAACCGAGTGATTCGTACCAGGCCCGCAGGCGCTGATTTTCCTCCACAATACCGATCTCCATGATCAACCGGTTATAGGAGCGAGCCATGTTAAAGGCGTGGAGGAGCAGAGCTTTTCCGATACCTTGGTGGCGATGGCTGGGGGCCACCGCAAGGTTATTGAGCTCCACCCGGTCTTCTTCTAAAAGGGCCAGGGAGTAATAACCAACAAGCGTATCCCCCTCAAAATAACCGAACATGGGTCGCTTTTCCCCCTCCAGGTGCCAGGTAAGCCGCTCTTCGGTGGTGGCGAAAGCAGTGAAACGGGGAGAATTTTCCGGGGTGATGCCAAACTCCCGGGCCACCGTGCCGAAGGCCTCCCGGATCAAGGCTGTGGCTTGGGGCAGATGCTCTTTTGTGATGGGGCGTATCATACTTCCTCCTTGACTGCTACAAAAATATGGGCAAACTCGGTGTCAAACTGCGCTTTTAGAATCAGGTATGCTTTTTCCAAACTTGCTAGGATCTCGCTGGGAGTATCTGGGTAAAGGGGGACCCGGTGAGTGCCGAAGTCAATGGCATAGGTGGGATTTTTATCCACCGAAAGAACGAAGCGCCCGCCGGGAGCAAGCAGGTCAGCCACCTTTCGGATGGCTTCGGCTTTGTCTGGCAGATGAAAAAAGGTCAGGGAGGAATAGATGACATCAAACTGCCGTCCGGGGCTGAAGACCATGAAATCTCCCTCCACCAGAGTGACGTTTGGGTGATCCGCCAGATTTACGGCGGCCCGGACAATGGTCTTGGGGGAAAGGTCGATGCCCCAAAAGGATTTACACCTGGGAGCTACCTGCAGGGCCAGTCGACCGCTGCCTACCCCGATTTCCAGTACGGACTTCTCGGGGGAAAGGGCCAGAGCATCCAGAAAAGCCGGACCGTCCCACTTGTCCATGTGGGCCCGCAGGGGTTCCGGGTCCCGGGCAGGGTCGTTATCCAGGTCGATCAGGGTATCATAGTGGTTCTTCACAGCCTGTAAATTCGGATCAAAAGCATTCATCGGAGTCCGATTCCTTTCAAAATCTCGGTGGTAGTGTGATCCTTGGGGGTGAAAATCAAGTCTTCCGGGGCAAAGGGCAGAGCATGCGCCCCAGTGAGCTTGATAAGGCGGTAATTGGTACGAAGATGGTCGGAATCCTGCAAAAGCGCCTCCCGGATGGCGGGCTTGGGGATGGACGTGACGTTTTGGAGGATACCATCCAGACTGCCGTATATGGAAAGGAGCCAGGCGGCGGTTTTGGGACCCACGTGGCGGGCTCCCCGGATGTTATCTGCAGAGTCGCCGGTGAGGGACTTGAAGTCGGCGTATTGCTGGGGAAGGATACCGAATTTCTCCTGAATGGTTTCGGGAGTGTGGATCATCGTCTTTTCACCCCGATAGCGAAGTACCGACACCCGGGGGGAGATCAGCTGGAAAAAGTCGCTGTCAAAGGAGGAAATCACAAGATCCCACCCTTCCGGCAATTGTTCAGCGTAGCTTGCCATCCAGTCGTCGGTTTCGCAGGTTTTGGTTTCGGCGTGGGGGATGCCCATGTAGTCCAGGGCGGCGTACACGTCGGGTAGTTGGGAAAAGGGGGTCTCCTCCTCCGGGGTCTGGCTGTAATCGGGACGGTTTGCCTTGTAATCGGCGTTCAGCGCTGTCCGTTCATTTTCGTGCTCCCCGTCAAACAGCACCGCCAGATGGGTGGGGGAGGTCATGCGGATAATTTTGCGAAGGGCACCCACAAAGCCCAGGGTACCCTGAATGGCCTTCCCTTGGGCATTCACAATACGGGCGGGCATACCGAAAAACATTTGAAACAGCAGATTGCTGCCGTCCACAAGCAGAAGCTTATTCATGAAGGGCCGCCTCCCATGCTTCTTTCAGGGCCTTTACATCGGGATAGCGATCTCGCCGGTCGCTTGCGGTGGCTTTGGTAGCCACGGCAAAAAGCCTGTCGGAAAGCTCCCAGCTTTCCCGGGTGCGTTGGTAGGAAGCAAACAGGGCGAAGGCCATGGAACCTAAGTTGTAGACGTTGGTGGCAGTGTCCAGGGCGGCCCCCGGAACGTATTCCTCCGGAGCCTGGAATTTGGAACTGCCCCACATGCGTCCCATGTCGTTTTGGGTGGGCAGGCGGCGGAAAAAGTCGATATCGCAGATGGTGGTTTTTCTGGTTTTGGGGTCATACATAACACTTCCATCGTAAAAATCCACCGCCAGGTAGTTTTGAAAGCCGACGTACAGGAAGAAATCCAGAATGTCCGAAAAAACCTGTAACCGATCTGCCGTGGGAAGCGCCATGAAGGACTGGTGCTCGGGAGGATACATGCGTCCCATGGAGATCCCCTCGGCCCATTCAAAGATCATGGCATATCCTCCGGCAACCTCCCGGGAATCCAAAAGGGCGATCAGGTTTTTGTGGCGCAGGTCCCGGTAGATAGGGAGGGTTTTCAGGAGTCTTTCCACTGCATCAGCAGGATCTCCATCGTATTCGGCGGTGGGGGCTCCGGCAAATTTCACGAAGACCCTTTTCCCATCTTTTTCACACCCGAAACAGATGTTGCCCGAATCCTGGTCGTCAAAAATTTTGAAGACCCGACCGTATTCCGAAAGAAAGGAGAAATCAAAAGGGGTCTTCATCTTGAAGGGGATACCATCCAGATACTGCAGGTGAAAATTGCACCGGTACCAGGTGGGGATGGGGTTTTTCATGCCGTCATACCAGGTGAGAACTTCGGCGGCCTGGCGGCGCATGGTTTCGATCTCCCCTTCTCCGAAGGGAATGGCCCAGTAGAGGGAGGAAAGGGTGTTGCTGGCTATGTACAGGGCCAAAAGCCGCCAGAATTCCATAGGGACCTCCCCATGGAAGTAGCCGTTGACCATGCCGGTGGCAAAGAGGGGGCTTTTCTGGGCGCACCAGACGATGCGGTTAAATTCCTCCCAGGGGTCACCAAAATCGAAACGATTGAAGTCAATGATCTGAAGCTTTCGGTTTCGGTCGAGCATCATGTTGCCGATATGATAGTCCCCGTGCTGGAAGGTTTGGGGGCGACCCGCAAGCAGATGCCGGTTTTCGGCAATGTAGGAGAGAAACGCTTCTCCACCCTCATATTTCAGGGGGCACTCGGTATATTTTTGAATCTTGTAGTCCATTTTTCGGTTGAACCGGGGCTCCCAGGGCTCCTGGTTGGCCGGGGCCGGGATGCTGTGGATCAGCTTAAGGTAAGCCCCGGCCTCCAACCCATAGGCGTATTGCCGGGCATCGGGAAGGGCGGGGATGACCTCCTCCATATCCTTCCCGTCGATCCAGCGCTGGATCGACCAGACGCCCTCCTCATCTTCGCCGAATTCCAGGGGCTCGCACATGGGGATCCCCAGGGCGGCTACCCGTTGCATCAGGCGGAATTCGGCCTCTTTTTTTGTCTTTTGGCTGCTGTTGGCGACCCGGAGCAGGTAGGGGGTACCGTTTTCGTCGGTGATACGGTACTTCTTCTCCCCCGACCAGCCCTTTTGGATCTCCTCTTTGGTAACGATATGGATCATGGAAACGGCACCTCCTGTGT
>SVKS01000009.1 GCA_015068345.1 Oscillospiraceae bacterium | reverse complement strand
TACGGACCTGGTCATCGCTGTCGTAAATGGTGAAGCTTTTGGAATAGCCCAACCGATCGGCATAACGTCGGAGAATGCGCACACACATGGAGTGGAAGGTGGATGCCCAAACCTCCTCGGCACCCTTGCCCAGAGTGCGGGCAATGCGCTCTTTCATTTCAGCGGCGGCTTTGTTGGTGAAGGTGATGGCCAATACCGACCAGGCGGGGGCGGGATTGACGGCGAACAGGGGAATCAGTTCCTCGTGGGTTGGCTGGATGCCCTTCTTTTCACACTCCATCAGCCATTCGATGTCCTCGGCAGTGACGGTTTCGGGGATCATTTCGCTTTCGTAGGCATCGCCGTATCGGATCAGATGGGCAATACGGGAAACCAAAACGGTGGTTTTGCCGCTTCCTGCCCCCGCGAGTACCAACAGGGGACCGTTGACGCTGAACACCGCCTTGCGCTGCATGTCATTGAGCTTTTTATGCTGCTGAGATAAATAATATCGTCTTAATCGGTAATATTCACCGATGTAATCAATTTCAGCCATGTGATTCTCCTTTGGATAAGGATTTTCTCACCTTCTTGTGATTGGAAGGGAGATGTCTATTATACTATATTCCCGTTGATTTGGCAAGCGAGAGAGGAAAAGAGAAAGTCCTGAAAAAGTAAAAATATTGCTTTACAAAATAACCCGGAAAAAGGTATAATAGGGCTGACAGACTATGGGATTTGGGATAACCTGATCCCACTCAGCTGAAAAGGAGACACATTATGCAGGTAAAGAAATTTCTACAGGAACATGCCGCAGACTCCCACAAAAAGGCTATGCCGATTCTTTCATTCCCCTCCACTGCCCTTCTGGGCTGTTCGGTGCGGGAACTGATTGCATCTTCCGACAAGCAGGCCCAGGGTATGGCTGCCGTGGCGGCCCGTTGCCCGTCGCTGGCTTCGGTCAGCATGATGGACCTTTCGGTGGAAGCTGAGGCCTTTGGCGGTACCATGGTTGCCTTTGAGGATGAGGTGCCCGCCATCACCGGTATTCTGGTGGAAACCCCCGAAGATGCCGAAAATCTTGTGGTACCCGAAGTGGGTGCAGCCCGCACCGGCCTTTACGTGGAAACCATCCGTAAGGCCTGCGAATTGATTACCGACCGCCCGGTGTTTGCCGGCGTCATCGGTCCCTTCTCCCTGGCGGGCCGTTTGATGGGCGTTTCGGAAATCATGTTGAATTGTTATGATGAGGAAGATATGGTGCATACCGTCATGCGGAAGGCCACCGATTTCCTGAAAAAATACATCCTGGCATACAAGGAAGCAGGGGCTGTGGGTGTGGTCATGGCCGAACCCCTCACAGGTATCATGTCTCCCGCCCTGGCGGAGGAGTTTTCCGCTCCCTATGTAAAGGAGATTATTGAAGCGGTGCAGACCGAGGAATTTGGGGTGGTTTACCACAACTGCGGTGCCAGTGTGGAAGCCATGTTGCCCTTCCTTTACGACCAGGGTGCCGTGGCCTATCACTTTGGGGATGCGGTGGACCTGGGAAGCATCCTGGCCAAGACCCCGGAGGACATCGTGGTCATGGGCAACATCAGCCCGGTGTTTGAATTCAAGGATGGTACCCCTGAAAGCATCCGCAAGGCGGTTTTGGATCAGATGGAGGCGCTGAAGGGTTTCAAAAACTACATTCCTTCCTCCGGCTGTGACATTCCGCCTAAGGCTTCCTGGGCCAATATTGATGCTTACTTCCAGGCGGTAGGGGAGGCGGCGAAATGAGTCGTCCTACTGTAGCCATGACCGGGGAACTCCGGGATGGTAACATGATCCACGTACATCAACGTTACTTCAACGCCCTGTGGGATGCAGGGCTTATGCCGGTGGCTCTGCCCGGCAAGCTGGATTGGGCCAAGGCAGAGGAGTACGCCGACCAATTTGATGGTTTCCTTTTCACCGGCGGTGGGGACGTGGATCCCAAATATTACATGGAGGATCGGCACCCCCTGTGCGGCCAGGCCAATGAGGAACGGGATGCTTTTGAATTGTCCCTTCTAACCTCGGTGATGCTGCGGGATAAACCGGTGCTTGGCATTTGCCGAGGGATCCAGCTTTTGAACGTGGGTCTCGGCGGGAGTCTGTTTCAGCACGTGGAGGGTCACAGCGCCGGGGACGGCCCCGACGTGTGGCATGACGTATACATCAGACAGGGGACCCTGCTGCATGACATCATGGGCAAGGACGTGATTCGCACCAATTCCTGGCACCACCAGATGGTGAAGGGGTTGGGCAAAAGTGTGAAGGTTTGTGCCGACTTGGCGGATGGACGCACCGAGGCCATTTGGATGCCGGGACGCAAGTTCTTCCTGGGTGTGCAATGGCACCCCGAAATCTATTACACCGAAGACGAGGATGCGGCGAAGATCTTCCGGGCCTTTGCCGGTGCTCTGGGGAAATAAGAGGTTCTATATGAAAATCTATCGGGAAGAAGCAAAGACCCTGCCGGTGGCGGGGGAATATGATGTATTGGTGATCGGCTCCGGCCCGGCGGGTATGGGGGCTGCCATTATGGCCGCCCGAGGCGGCGCAAAGGTGTTGGTTTTGGAACAGAGCGGTATGGCCGGTGGCGTTTCCACCGCCGGGCTTATGAGCCACTGGACTGGCACCTCTGGCAGTAATCTTTACCGGGAAATCCTGATCCGCAGTGCAGAAAAGAATGAGGGGGATTTCAAGAACCGGCCGGTGATTGAAATTGATCCCGAAAAACTGAAGCTTCTCTATCTGGAAATGCTGGAGGAGGCGGGTGCTTCCATCCGATTCTACAGTTTTGTGTCGGCTCCCATTATGGAAGGAAACCGAATCGCCGGCGTTATCACCGAAAGTAAGTCGGGGCGGGAAGCCTTCCTGGCAAAAATCGTGATCGATGCCTCAGGTGACGGGGATGTGGCCGCCAAGGCGGGGGTTCCCTATTTTATGGGCCGGGAAAGCGACGGAAAGATGCAGCCCGCCACCATCATGTTCAAGGTGGCTGGGGTGGACTATGATCGAGCGGTTTTTCTGCCAAGCTTTGAATCCACCTATGAGACGCCCCGGGGTGAGCTCCAGGCTCTGGCAAGGGAACACCTGCCGGCCCCTGCGGGACATGTTCTGCTATATAAGTCCACCCTGCCCGGGGTGGTGACCTGCAACATGACCAACTGTACCGGTATCGATGGTACCGATGCGGAAAGCCTGACCCGGGCGGAGATTGAGTGCCGCAAGCAGATTTATGCCATCGAGGCATTCCTGCGGGAGTTTGTACCGGGGTACGAGAATTGCTACGTCATTAGCGCGGCTCCCATGGTTGGCATTCGAGAAACCCGCCATTTCAAGGGACTTTACACCATCACCGAGGAGGATATCCTGGAAGCCCGGGTGTTCGATGACTGGGTGGTACGGGGTGCCCATTTCAATTTCGACGTACATAATATCGAGGGTGCCGGCCTGGACAAGACCGGCCAGCAGAAATATTTCCCCCAAGCCAAGGGCTACACCATTCCCTACCGATGCCTGATCCCCGAAGGGGTGAAGGGCCTTTTGCTTGCGGGGCGGAATATTTCCGGCACCCACATGGCTCATTCCAACTACCGGGTTATGCCGATTTGCCTTGCTATGGGTGAGGGGGCGGGAGCTGCCGCCGCCATTGCCGTGGCAAAGGGAATCGATCCCCACGAAGTGGATGTGAAGGAAATTCAGGAAAAACTGATCTGAGAATGAAGTGGAGGAAATATCCATGAAAGACGGACATTTTTCGAAATACTGGAAACCTGCAGCATGCTGGCAGGAAGCCCTGCCCATTGGCTCGGGAGATATCGGCGTCATGGTATTTGGCGGAGTTCAAAAGGAATGCCTTGCCTTGAATCATGATGAAATCTGGGGCGGTGGCCCCGGTATGGAAAACGGCTACGGTGGAAGCAAAAAATACGATTATCCCCGTGCCGAATTTCTGAAGGAAGCCCGAAAGCTGGTACTGGAAGGTCGGTATGACGAGGCACAGACCATCTTGGAAAAGGATTTTCAGGGGGAGGATAGCCAGGCATATTTGCCCCTGGGTGATCTGTTTCTGGAATTTTCCTGTGAGGAAGGCACAGAAAATTACGTTCGTACCCTGGATTTCCAGACCGCTCTGGCCGAAGTAGCTTACACGCAAAATGGGAAGAAGGTTAGCCGTACAGCCTTTGCTTCTCACCCTGCGGGAGTGGTGGTTTACCGAATCGATGCGGAAGAGCATTTCGACCTGTCTATTTCCATGACGTCACCCCTGCGTTACAAAACAGAGGCACGCGAAACCCGGCTTGCTATGACCGCCGAAGCCCCCAGTTATACCGATCGCCGGGATCCCAACCCCTTCTACCGTTATTTGGATGGGGATGAGAATCGGGGGATGCAAATTTATGCGGCGCTGGAGGTCAAAACCGATGGTTATCCTAAAGCCATGGGGGATAAGCTTTGCATTCGTGGGGCAAAGAGGGTAGAACTCTATTTCTCCACCGCCACAAGCTTTGCAGGACCCGACAAGCATCCCTTCCTGGAGGGGAAGGATCCCAAACCCATTGTCAACCGTCGTCTGCTTTCGGCATTGCAAAAGGGATACGATGTCCTGAAGGAGGAGCACGTGGCCGACCACCGCAGCTTCTACGACCGGGTGGAACTGGATCTGGGAAGCGATGGAAAGGAAAACCAATCCACCTACGACCGCCTGCTGAACTTTATGCAGGATAAAAAGGATATTGGACTTTACACGCTTCTCTTTAACTTTGGCCGTTACCTGCTGATCGCCTCTTCACGGGCGGGAACCCAACCCACCAATCTGCAGGGAATTTGGAACGATGAACCCAATCCCCCCTGGAATTCCAACTATACTACAAACATCAATACCGAAATGAACTACTGGCCGGCCCTGCCTACTGCCATGCCGGAACTGACCGAACCCCTCAACCGTATGGTGGATGAACTCCGAGAAAATGGCAGTAAGACCGCACGTCAGTATTACGGTGCCGGTGGATTTACGGTGCATCACAACAGCGACCTGTGGCGTCATACCGTACCGGTGCAGGGGAGTGCGGTGTGGTCCTTCTGGCCCATGGCCTCCGGTTGGCTGTGCCGTCATCTTTACGAATACTACGAATACACCCTGGACCTGGATTTCCTGCGGGATAAAGCATACCCGGTTATGGCGGATGCCGCTCGTTTCTACCTGGATGTATTGAGCGACGATGGGGAAGGAAACCTGGCTCTGGTTCCCTCCACCTCCCCGGAAAACAACTTCTGGTTTAACGGGAAGGCTACCGCCGTGTCCAAAACCACCACCATGACCATGACCATCATCCGGGAACTCTTTTTGAACCTCCTGGAAACCGAAAAGCTTTTGGGCCTGAATCGCTATACCCCTGAAATTGAAGCGGCGATTTCTAAACTCTGGCAACCGAAGATCGGATCCCGGGGTCAGCTTTTGGAATGGGCTGAGGAAATGGAGGAGGTGGAACCTCACCATCGCCACACCAGCCACCTTTACGGGCTCTATCCGGCGGGCCTCTTCAATGAAGAGGATACTCCGGAGTACTTTGCTGCCTGCAAACGCACCCTGGAAGAACGGGGTGACGACGGCACCGGCTGGAGCCTGGGTTGGAAAATCAACTTCTGGGCCAGGCTCAATGACGGAGATCACGCCAAGATCATGCTGGATAATCAGCTTCGCTTGAAGGACCCCATGATTGCGGCGGGAAGCAATCTGCCTGCGGCGGCGATGCTGGCTTACAACGGAGGCGGTACCTATGCCAACCTCTTTGATGCCCATCCGCCCTTCCAGATCGATGGCAACTTTGGCTGCACCGCCGGCATAGCAGAGATGCTGGTGCGTAGCATTGGCAAGAAGATCACCCTTTTGCCCGCCCTGCCCACCGATTGGAAGACCGGATCCCTGAAGGGAATCGCTGTGAAGGGCAACATGAAACTGGATATTTGCTGGAGGGACGGTGTCCTGGAAAGCTACCGGATCCACGGCGACCAGAAAGATTACGAAATTTGGTACAAGGGCAAGCGTCTTGCCTAAATAAATGAAAGAGAGAGTTATTATGAATCCTGAAGTCAAAAACACGATCCCTGCTGAGTACAAACCCCTTTCTCCCTGGGCTTACTTTGGCTACAACCTGCTTTTCTCCATTCCGGTGGTGGGTTTCATCTGCATCCTGGTGTTTGCCCTGGGTGGCGGAAGTAACATCAACCTGAAAAACTACGCACGCTCCTTCTTCTGCGTCTATGCTCTGGCGTTGATTCTTGTTATTATGCTGGTGATCCTGGTAGTAGCTTTGGGTGCCACCAGCGCAATTATGTACGAATTTTGAATTTTTAGAAATTCACTTCAAAAAGGCTGTCAGCCCTCTTGCACATTCTCCGAAAGAATGTTATAATGACTACAGTTGATATTTCATCCCGCTCTGACGGGAGGTAAGAAAGGAAGTACACTATGGTAACCATTCGTGACGTGCGTGCAATCTGCACCGCCCCCGAAAGAATCAACCTGATTGTTGTCAAGGTCGAAACCAGCGAACCGGGCCTCTACGGCCTCGGCTGCTCCACCTTCGCCTACAGACACGAACTGGTCGAAGCCTTCATCAACAACTATCTCAAGCCCCTGCTGGTTGGCAGAGATGTTTCCCAGATCGAAGACCTCTTCCAGATGATGATGCACAACTCCTACTGGCGTAACGGTCCCATCACCAACAATGCGATCTCCGGTGTTGACATGGCTCTGTGGGATATCAAGGGTAAGATGGCCAATATGCCTGTTTACGACCTGCTGGGCGGCAAGTGCCGCAATGCTGCTCCCATCTACCGTCATGCTGATGGCAGAACCAAGGAAGCCGTTATCGAACGCGTACAGGAATTCATGGAAGACGGTATTGAACACGTCAGAATTCAGTGGGGCGGCTACGGCGGAAACAAGGAAGTCAAGAAGGGTCCCTCCCTCAGCGGCCTCTACAGCAACTCCGGCGACTACATCCGCAACACCGTCGAACTCTTCGACTATGCCCGTAAGACCCTGGGTGACAAGGTTGAACTTTGCCACGACGTACATGAAAGAATCCAGCCCAGCGAATCGGTCAGCCTGGCCAAGCGTCTGGAGCCCTACCGCCTCTTCTTCCTGGAAGACGCTCTTGCTCCTGAACAGTGCGAATATTTCCGCAATATCCGCATGACCAGCACCACCCCCATCGCCATGGGTGAACTCTTCAACAACCCCAAGGAATGGGACTATCTCATCTGCAACCGTCTTATCGACTTCATCCGTTGCCACATCAGCCAGATCGGCGGTATCACCCCGGCCAAGAAGCTCGCCACCTATTGCGAAGTCTTCGGCATCCGCACCGCTTGGCATGGCCCCGGCGACGTTTCCCCTGTTGGTCACGCTGCCAACGTGCATCTTGACCTCTCCACCCATAACTTTGGTATCCAGGAATGGGGCATCCGCGAAGGCATCCTGAACGAAGTCTTCCCGGGCACTCCTGTTGCCAAGAACGGCTACGTCACCGTCAGCGACAAGCCGGGTCTCGGCGTGGACATCGACGAAGAACTCGCCAAGAAGTTCCCCGCTGTCAACACCGTTACCGAATGGACCCAGAACCGTCTGCCCGACGGCACCTTCCAGCGTCCGTAATTTCATACGCATTCAAAGCGAGATGCCATTATTGGCATCTCGCTTTTTCAAAATGGAGAAGGGAGAGAAGAAATGAAAAAAGTTGCCATGGTTACCGGTGCCGGGGAAGGTATCGGTATGGGAATTTGCCGGGTATTGGCAAGGGAAGGGTATGATCTGATGATCCATACGGCGACCAATCTTGCGCCTGCAGAAAAACTACGGGATGAGTTGATTGCCTCCTACGGAATCCGGGCTTATGTGGTGAAGGCCGATTTCTTGCATCCTGGAGCGTTTCAAGAGATGTTCCGTGAATTTGACGCAAAATTTGATCGGTTGGATCTGTTTTGTAACAATGCAGGGATTACCGAGGGTGCCCCTTTTTTGGAAATGAGTGAAGAAACCTTTGAGCGGGTGGTGAACATCAATCTGAAGGGTTCGTTTTTTTGCACGCAGGAGGCTGCGAAACGCATGATTCGCATGGGGATAGAAGGAAGTATTGTTCTTCTGTCTTCCAATCTGCGGGAATACATTCAGCCGCATATGTCGGTTTACGGACCGGTTAAAAGCGCCATTGCCCAGCTTGCGAAAAATGAAGCCATGGAACTCGCACCATATGGAATCCGCGTAAATGCCATTGCACCGGGATGGGTGGATTCTTCTCCACGCCTGGAACCCCATCGGGAAAGCTCCAAAAGGAATATTCCCCTGGGGAAATGGGCAACGGTCGAGCAGGTTGGCGAATTGGTTTTGTATCTGGCATCTCAGAAGGGGGACTTTTTTACTGGATCGGTCTTAACGATGGATGGCGGAGCAAGTTGTCAACGAGATCCGGATTATCAGTTTGATGTGTAACGGAGGAAGTAATGAAAATAAAATCTGTGAAAACCTTTTTAGCCGATGGAGGATTCCGTCCCTGGACCTTTGTGCGGGTGGAAACCGATAATGGATTGATAGGGTGGGGGGATTGCACCGATTGGGGCGGCGCGAAGCCGGTAGCTGCTATGATTGAGGCTCTGGAGCCCTATGTGGTGGGGGAGGATCCCCTGAATACCGACTATATATGGGAAAAATTGGCGTCCCGGAATATGCGTCATCTAAGCGGCGTGGCACACAAAGCCATGGCAGGCATTGATATTGCATGTTGGGATATTCGTGGTAAATACTGGAATGCTCCGGTTTGGCAGCTTTTGGGCGGAAAATTTCGGGATACGATTCCTTTATATTGGACCCATTTTGGATGGAGCCGTGTCCGCTTCCCGGAGGTGGTTGGGAAAAAGCCTCTCACAAACAAGGAGCAGATCCTGGAAATGTGCGAAGAGGCAAAAAACTTTGGTTTTGCCGGTGTGAAGACGAATACAGAAGTCTTGAAGGCGTTAGGGTATGACATTCCTTCCATTGACCCTGTGTTTCCCTACAAAAACGAAGGGATGCTGCTTCGGGGATATCGTGAGCTTTACCAAACCATCCGACAGGGGTTGGGGCCCGATATCGGAATTGCGCTGGATGTTACTTTTAGCTATAAGCTGGGCGCCGCAAAGAAATTGGCTTCGGTGATTGCCGATTATGGCCCCATGTGGTTGGAATGCGAAACGACCAATCCGGATGCGTTGAAGGAGGTGCGAAATGCGTCCTCGACCCCGGTATGTATTGGGGAAAGCCTGTTTGGTGCGGGACAATACAAGCCGTTTTTTGAACGTTATGCCATGGATATTGTCATGCCGGATGTGGCGTGGAATGGGATCACCGAGACCCGTCGGATTGTTCAACTAGCCAAGCAATATGATATCATGTTTGCGCCCCACAACTGCCACAGCCCGCTGACAACCTTTGTTTGCACCCATCTTTGCGCAAACACACCAAATTTCTATCTGATGGAGTTTGATTATGACGATGTACCCTGGCGGGATGAAATGCTGACCTATCCAATCGAGTTTCAAAATGGGCAGATCATAGTGCCGGATCGTCCGGGATTTGGTGTGGATATCAATGAGGAAGCCTTGAAAAAGCATCCGGCAAAAGAATATACCACAAAGTGACTTGCAATCCCAGCTAAATTCCGTTATAATGGTACCAATACCAAGAGAGGAGAATTCGTATGTTTCAGATTCAATGGATCGGGCAGGGCGGCTTTTTGCTTTCCGATGGGAAAGTAAAGCTTGCTATCGATCCCTATCTTTCTAACCTGGTGGAAATCGCCGACGGGCTGAAGCGGCTGGTACCTCCTGCCATCGAGCCCAAGGATTTCCATCCCGACTACATTTTCCTGACCCACGAGCATATCGATCACCTGGACACCATCACCGTCAAAGAAATGCCAAAGGAGGGCGTTAAATTCCTGGTACCTCCGGTTTGCAAGAAGATTCTTCTGGAATGCGGCGTTGCCGAGGAAGCTATCACCCTGTTAGGTGAAGGGGAAACCGTTACTGCCGGCGGGTTTGAACTGAAAACCGTTTGGGCTGACCATACCGAGGGAAGCCTTGGGGTGGTTATCACCTGTGACGGCGTCTCGGTTTACTTCACCGGGGATAGCCTATGGAGCGAAAAACTGGGAGACGGCGTGAAGGTGGATGTGATCGAATGTTGTATCAATGGCCGTTGGGGCAACATGAATCACAACGAAGCCGCTTGCCTTTCCGCCAAGGTGGGGGCTAAGCTTGCCATTCCCAATCACTACGGTATGTTTGCCGAAAATACCGCCGATCCGGAGGATTTCCGCAAAGCCCTGGAAGGCAGTGGTATTGCCTACTACCAAATGACATACAACCAGCCCTTTGATGTGGCTGCTCTTGTGAAATAAGAAAAGGAGAAGAAATATGGTATTCCGTTTTGATCATAATAATATCAACGTCACCAACCTGGAAAAATCCCTGGCTTTCTATAAGGAAGCCCTGGGCCTGGAACCGGTACGGGACATCGTTGCCGAAGACGGCAGCTTCCACATCGTCTACCTGGGAGATGGGGAAAGCAAGCATTGCCTGGAGTTGACCTGGCTTCGGGATTGGGAAAAGGACCACTACGACCTGGGGGATAATGAATTCCACCTGGCCTTTACCGTGGACGATTTCGATGCGGCTCTGAAAAAACACAAGGAAATGGGTTGTGTTTGCTTTGAAAATGAGTCCATGGGCATCTATTTCATCAATGACCCCGATGATTACTGGATGGAAGTGCTTCCGCCAAGAAAGTAAATAACCGAACGTATGAAAAGGCCCGCCGGTAAGGCGGGCCTTTTCTGCACCCTTTGAAGGACTTCGGCATAGGATGAAGGGAAGGAACATGGAAGAAAGGATGAATGCTATGCCGGAAACCATTCGATTCGGATCCCGAGGGTCCGATGTGTCACTCTTACAACTGGGGCTTTCCCGGGCGGGGTATTATCAGGGAGCTTTGGATGGCATATTTGGGAACCAAACTCGTGAAGCCTTGCTGGCATTTCAACGGGCGGAAGGGATTGGGGCTGATGGAATCGCCGGAACCGAAAGTTGGGGAAGGCTGGCGCCCTGGCTAATGGGCTTTGTTGTGAAGAGGATCGAATCGGGGGACACATATGGAGCCCTGGCGGAGGAGTATGGCACCAGGGTGGAAGCCATTCAAACCGCAAACCCGGCGTACAATGAGGAAAACCTGCCGGTGGGTGGGGAATTGGTGATACCCCTGGAATTCCCTTTGGTGGATGAGCGGGTGCCGGTAAGCTCCTGGTTCGTCAGCACTATCGCCTGCGGACTTGCGGCCCGGTATCCCTTCCTTGAAAAGGGGGAATACGGAAAGAGCGTCCAAGGCAAACCACTCTATACCCTTTCACTGGGCATCGGAAAGAGAAAGGTACATATTGGGGCGGCTATCCACGCTAACGAATGGATTACCTCCCTTTTGGTACTGAAATACCTGGAGGAGTATGCAACGGCACTGGCTTGTGACGGGGAATTTGCCGGTGTGCGGGCAAGGGAACTCTATCGGGAATGTCGGCTGGTGGTGACACCTTTGCAGAATCCGGATGGGGTGGATTTGGTGACCGGTGCCCTGCGGGAAGGACGTGGATTCCTGATGGCACGCCGTATCGCAGTATCCTACCCAGGGATACCTTTCCCAAATGGATGGAAGGCCAACATTCAGGGGATCGACCTGAACCTGCAGTTTCCGGCCGGATGGGAACGGGCAAGAGCCATCAAATATAACCAGGGATTTCGTTCTCCGGCGCCCCGGGATTTCGTGGGCTTCTCGCCATTGGAGGCTCCGGAAGCAAGAAGTCTTGCCGAACTGACCCGACGGGAAGATTTTGCCCGGGTTATGGCCTATCATACCCAGGGGAACGTGATCTATTGGCAGTTCGGAGATCGGGAACCGGAGGGGGCCCGTCGGATTGGGGAGGGCCTTTCCTCCATCACCGGTTATCCATTGGAGGAAACTCCCGCTGTCAGCGCTAACGCAGGATACAAGGATTGGTTTATTCAAACCTGGAATCGACCGGGCTATACCATGGAAGCGGGAATGGGGCAAAATCCTCTGCCACTGGGTGATTTTCCGGCTATTTATGAGGTGAATAAACCCGCTATGGCCTATTTCATGGGCGCCCGGGACGCATGATGAGTTTGTAAAGCTCCCCGAAAACCAGGGGAAAGAGAGCGAAAAGAAGTAAAATACCCCAACCGGAAACGGGAAGAGGAACCACCGCAAACAAGTTCTGCAGGCCGGGAATCAGCATAACGCCCAGTTGCAGAAGGACGGAAAGAGCAAAAGCAAAAAGAAGCTTGCGATTGGATAGGGGAGAAAGGGAGAAGAGGGAACGGTCGCTGCGCATATTGAAGGCGTGGATCAGCTGGGAAAGACTCAGGGTGCCAAAACAAAGGGTCATTCCGGCGGCCTTTCCGCCAAAATGCAAACAGCCAAGGAAGTAGGCGGAAAGTGAGAGAAGGCCGATCATGATTCCTTCCGTAACAATTTGGAAGGGGAGTCCTCCTCCGAAGAGAGCATTCTTTTTCACCGGTCCCTCTTCCATGATATGACGGTCAGGCGGTTCAAAACCCAAAGCCAGGGCGGGCAGAGAGTCGGTGACCAGATTGATCCACAAAAGCTGAATGGGAGACAGGGGAGGCGGTGCCGAAAGCAGAAGGGCTCCGAAAATGGTCAGAATCTCCCCAATATTGGAGGAAAGCAGAAAGTGCAGAGCCCGACGAATGTTTTGGAAAATGCCCCGCCCTTCCCGCACCGCATCCACGATGGTGGAAAAGTTGGAATCGGTCAGAACCATGTCGGAAGCTTCCCGGGCTACTTCGGTGCCGCCGGCACCCATAGCCAGACCGATATCGGCGGCCTTCAGGGCGGGGGCATCGTTGACCCCATCCCCGGTCATACAGACCACCTTGCCCAGGGAGCGGAAGGCTTTGACGATCCGAAGCTTGTGAGAAGGGGTTACCCTGGCAAAAACCGTGATTTTGGGCAGGGAGGTAAGCAAAGATTCCTCCGAAAGTTGATCCAATTCCTTACCGGTCATGATGATATCCCCGGGTTGAAGAATTCCTGCATCCCGAGCGATGGCGGAGGCGGTGTCCCGGTGGTCCCCGGTGATCATGACGGTGTGGATTCCGGCTGCCCGGCAGGTCAAAACTGCATCCCTGGCCTCGGGACGCAGGGGATCCTGAATGCTGATAAGACCCAGCGGCCGGAAGGGACCGGACTCAGGATCCTGGGGTAGAACAGTGGTGTCGTAGGCGGCCACAGCCAATACACGAAGCCCTTGTTTTGCCAGGGATGCGGCTTCGGATTGCATGGCAGGGGAGGGGGTGTGTGACAGAACCACTTCGGCACCACCCTTCATAATGACACGATAACCACTGGAGTGGCGAACCACAACCGTCATGCGTTTGCGGTCGGAAGAAAAGGGGATTTCTGATATCCGGGGATAGATCTCCTGCAGATCAGGGAGGGAAAGTTTGTAGTCTGCTGCTCGGGCAAAAATGGCCCGTTCGGTTTGATCGGTTTGGTTGGATGCCAAAAGGGCGGCTGACAGAAGGGGAAGTTCGTCCCCGAAAAGCTTTACCACCCGCATATTGTTTTGCGTCAGGGTGCCGGTTTTGTCGGTACAGATCACATCCACCGAACCCAAGGTTTCCACTGCAGGCAGGCGGCGGACGATGCTGTGCTTGGCGGCCATGCGCCGAACACCAAGGGCCAGCATAACGGTTACAATGGCAGGAAGACCCTCCGGAATGGCGGCCACTGCCAGGGATACCGAGGTAATAAAAATTTCTCCGGGCGGCAGAGAACGATAAAGCCCTAGAAGGAAAACGGCAATGCATACGAAAATTGCCCCGATTCCCAGAAACAGACTGACCCGTGCAAGTTTTTGCTGCAGGGGCGTTTCGGGAGCGGTATTTTCTTTCAGCATGCCGGCAATTTTACCGACTTCGGTGTGCATGCCGGTGGCGGTCACCAGCATGGTCCCATGGCCTGCCAGGATAGCCGTGGCGGAAAAAAGCAAGTATTCCTCCCCGGAAACCGGCTTTTTCTCCACCGGGCGGCTTTCTCCGGTCAGGAGGGATTCGTCGGTTTGCAAACCGGTACCATCCAAAAGGATTCCGTCTGCGGGGACAATATCGCCGGTGGACAGGCGTACCACGTCCCCGGGAACCAGATCTTCGGTATAAACGGAAAGGGATCGCCCTCCCCGTATGACGGTGGATCGGGGAGCCCGAAGCCTTTTCAAAGCTTCCAGGGCAGCCTCTGCCCGACGTTCCTGAATGGTACCGATGAGAGCGTTGAATATTACAATGATCAGGATCATAACGGGGTCCACGTAATCGCCCGATCCAAACAATGCTAAAAGGAAGGAGATGACCGCCGCACCCATTAAAATGAGCACCATAAAATCGGAAAACTGACTGAAAAATAGAAGCAGTAAGGATTTTTTCTTGACCTGTTCCAATGTATTTTTGCCCATCATCAGCCGCCGCCGAGCTTCCGAAACCGAAAGCCCATTTGATTGACTGCTGTGGTGGGCTTTCAGTAATTCCTCCCGGGAAGGGTAAGATTTTGCCATGGGTCCATCACCGCCGTTTTCAAAACTTCCCTCCAATATATGTACAGATTGGCAATATCATGCCCGGTCTGTCTTTTGCGGGAGTTGTCTTTGCAGATGGCGGAAAAGATTATTGTGAATTAAGGCGGCGGCCATCATACGATGATCCATGCTCAACAGGAGTCCTCGATAGGTTAAGGGCCGCTGCTGGTCCAGAATGCGAAGGCAGCAATCCTGCAAAAGAGCTTCCAGTGAATCGGGTTGATTGTCGCTTACGGCATCGTCGCTGTTGCCGCACAACCAATCCAGGCTGACCCCCAGAGCCCAGGCGATTTTGGTGGTGGTGTCAGCGTCGGGCAGACGTCGGTTTTGCTCGTACATACCAACACCCGATGCGGTCAGACCAACCAAAAGGCCAAGTTCTTTTTGGGTCATGGACTGGGCCAGACGGGCCTGTTTCATGCGGTAGGAATTAAACAATCAGGTCCTTCCTTTCAGCAATACGGGGTACTTTTTCTTCCACAAACCAGCGTCCGTTTTCGAAGAAAAGGTGGGTGATCTTATTTCTGATCCGACATGAAAATAATGTTCCGCATCCGCCTACCTTCAAACTGGCGGCAGGACGTGTCTCCACTACCTTGTCCACGGTGAAGGTGGTTCCGTCCCGCCAGTGAATCGCCAGAGGACGGAGATTGCCGTCCGGATCATAGGCGGCGGTGACGGCCACGAAGGTTTTAATCAAATCGTATTCGTTAAGCATTTGACCCTCCTAAGTCAGGTGGGGATCCGGCGGAGACGCCGCATCCTTGGAAAAATCAAGTCCGGTCAGGCTGGGATCCCGAAGCATGGAAGCCCGTCGCAGGGAAAGGTAGCCGAACCGGCGCCGCAGATCGTCCATGGTGCGATCCAGAGTGATACGCTTCTCCCGAAGGTAGGGCTGACCGGTTAAGGTGAGCTGGTATTCCTCGTTCTCCGGAACCAACTCCGAAAGACGTACACCCACCGAGCGAAGCCCCAATCCCCGGGATACGACTACTTCCATGGGAGAGAGTAGACGGAAGGCCGCATCCCGGATTTCCAGGGAGAGATTGGTGGGGGTTGGCAGGGTAGTCTGCCGTTCAAAGTGGGAAAGGTCGCTGTATCGCAGGTACAGGCTGACCGTTCGACCGCACAATTGATGGGAACGAAGACGGGTTCCCACTGCATCGGAAAGCAGGGCGATGACAGCCCGGGCATCCTCGTCGGTGGTGATATCCCGGGGGAGGGTGGTGCTGTGGCCAATACTTTTAATGGATTCTTCATCACCGAATTTGCGAACCGGCCCCAATCCCACGCCTTTTGCGTATTGCCCCAGGGTAACCCCTGTCTTTCCCAGAATGGAGTGAAGAAAAATCGGGTCGGCTCTGGCAAGGTCTCCGATGGTTTCAATGCGATAGCTGTGGAGACGGCGGGTGGCGGCGTTGCCGCAAAACAACAGGTCAGAAACCGGCAATTTGTACACCACCTTGGGAATGGCCTCCCCCAGAAATACGGTGGTGGCATCCGGCTTTTTATAGTCGGACCCAAGCTTGGCGTAGATTTTGTTGTCGGCGACACCAATGGAGGCGGTGATGCCGCATTCTTCGTAAATGGTTCGGCGGATCCGGTCGGCGATGGTTTTGCCATCCTCTCCGGTTACGTCCAGCCAGGCTTCGTCCAACCCGAATGGTTCTACCCAGGGGGTGAAACGGGTGTAAATCGACCGAACCCGTCGGGCATAGCGCAGATAGATTTCGTGCCGGGCTTCCACGGTGACCAGATCAGGGCATAGTCTGCGCGCTTCCCAAACAGCCAGTCCGGTTTTGATACCATAACACTTCGCAAGAGGGTTTTTGGCCAGGATGATACCGTGTCTGGCTTCAATGGAGCCGCAAACGGCTACAGGCTTGTCCCGAAGCTCGGGACGCAATGCGCATTCCACCGACGCATAAAAGGAGTTCAAATCGGAATGCAGGATGACAGGCTGCAAGTAAATCACCACGCAAAACAAATGTTTGGATTCTGGTGATATCATACCATAATAAACAAACGTTTGTCAAGAGGAAATTTTAAGCATGTTGAGAGGTGATGCCAAAAGATACAAATTGAGCAACAAAAAATATATAAAATAGGGAAGGATCTTGTTGAAACAAGAGAAATTCAACAAGATCCTTCAATTTGTGTGATTGTGAGTGACCTTCAAAGAAGATCTTTTGCAGCATTCTGCAGGCGGGTGGATAAAAGCCCGTAGCGCTCGTGACGACGGCTGTTTTCCACCATGGTGGCAATGGAATCCTCCCGGCCAACTAAAATCAGCATATTTTTGGCTCTGGTCATGGCTGTATAAAAGAGGCTCCGGTTCAAAAGACGGGATCGGAGCAGGGTTGCACCGAAAATGACCACCGGATATTCACTTCCCTGGGCTTTGTGGACTGTGGTAGCATAGGATAACTCCAATTGATCCAGCATATCGAAGGTGTAGATGGCGGTGCGCTCATCGAAGCGAATTACCATTTGATTGGCTTCCTTATCAATGGAAAGAATGATGCCGGTATCTCCGTTGAAAATGCCGGTTCCCATTTCGGTGGAGTCGTTTTTTCTCCACTCCAGCTCGTAGTTGTTGGCGGTTTGCATCACCCGATCTCCTTCCCGAAACAGGGAAAAGGAGGATTTGACTTCTCGTTTGTGCTGGGAGGGGGGATTGACCGCCGCTTGTAGCATAGGGTTGAGCATCTCGGTGCCGCCCTCATCCCGACGGTTGGGGAGAAGCACCTGAATATCCTCCGGCGGAATCTGCATCCGGTTGGGCAAACGGTTGGTGACCAGATCCACAATGGTTTCGCACATTTCCCGGGAGGTACGGCGGCCAAGGAAGAAAAGATCACCCTTCTTTTCCCGCAGGGGAGGGAGCATTCCCTGGTTGACTTGGTGTGCACCCACCACGATCAGGCTTTCATGGGCTTGGCGGAAAATCTCGTTCAGGTGGACCGAGTGGACGACCCCGCTTTGCAGGATGTCAGCCAAAACGTTTCCTGCACCAACCGAGGGAAGCTGATCAGCATCTCCCACAAGAATCAGTCTGGCGCTTTCCTTCAGGGCGGCCAGCAGGGAGGACATGAGCTCCAAATCTACCATAGAGAGTTCGTCCAGAATGACCACGTCGAAGGGGAGGGGATTGGTGGCATTACGGTTAAAAACCAACTGGCCGTACCCATCCACCGTAACCTCCAACAGGCGATGAATGGTTTTGGCTTCCCGGTCACACAGTTCGCTCATGCGCTTGGCGGCCCGGCCGGTGGGGGCGGCCAGGGCTACTTCGGCACCCAAATGCTCCAGAAGAGCGATAATGCCCCGGATGGAGGTGGTTTTTCCGGTACCGGGACCGCCGGTGAGTACCATCAAACCGTATTCGGCGGCGGTGCGCAAAGCAGTGATTTGCTGTTCGGAATAATGAACCAACAGGCTTTCTTCGGATTCTTCAATCAGGCGGGTGAGCCCTTTGGGTACCTTAAAATGGATCTTAGCAAGGGCGGCCAGTCGCTCGGCCACATGACATTCGGCCTTGTATAAGGCGGGCAGGTAGCAAAGTCCCTGATCTTCGATAATCAGGAAAACCGAGATGGCATTGGAAAGCTCGATGGAAACATCTTCCTGGGAAAGACCCAAAAGGGAGGAGGCCCGGGATTCCAAAAGATCCCGGGGCAGGGCCACGTGTCCACTGTCGCCCGCATCCGAAAGCAGGAAAAGCAGGGCAGAATCTATGCGCTGGGGGGCGGCGGTGGTGAGTCCCTGTTTCATGGCAAGAGCGTCCACAGCCCGGAAATTATGGGAAAGATCCAGGGTAATCAGCAGGTAGGGATTGGATAAGATTTTGGGAAGGGCATCCTGACCATACCGGCGATACAGGTCCATGGCAAGGGCCGGTTCCAAACCGTTGGTAGCCAAAAATTCGGTGAGGGCCCGTAGGGCGGTGTGCTTTCGGAAGCCTTCGCCAATTTCCTGGGCTTTTTTGGGAGTAATCCCCTTGATTTCTGCTAAACGATGGGGTTCGTTCTCTAAAATCTGGATGGATTCGGTACCAAAGGTGTTGATGATACGGCGGGCGGTAGCAAGGCCGATGCCCTTGAAGGAGCCGGATGCCAGGAAGAGATACAGGGAATTCATGTCCTGGGGGTAGGAGCGAACAATCTGAGTTGCCTTAAATTGTTGTCCATAAACCGCATGGTTTACAAAATTCCCCTTGGCTTCAATGGTTTCGCCAACACCCGGAAAGGGTATGGTACCGGTGACCACCATGGGGAGGTTGCCTTCGGTTTCGATTTCCACAATGCTGTAGCCATTTTGCTCGTTGGTATAGACCACATCGGATATGACACCGCGAATTTCCTGCATATCTGCTACTCCTTTCCGATGAATTCTTCTTATTGTACCATAGATAATGAGAAAATGCAAACAACTGTTTTTGAAGAAAGAAGGGCTTGCATTCAAAGAGAAAAACGGGTAAAATACAGTAAAGGGGGCGATAAAATGCTAAAGGGGCTTGTTTATCCACCGGTTTGTACTTTATGTGGGAAAATTGTCGGCGGTGAAAATGAAAAATATTGTCAGGCGTGTCAAAAACGGCTTGAGAACCGACCAAAGTGCTATCGTACCGATGGAGAATTTTTTGATTTGTGTCTTTCTGTTTTTGCATTTGAAGAACCACTGGCGGAAACCCTTCGGAATATGAAACGGAGGAAGCATCCTGCCCGGGCGAACCTCCTGGCCAAAGCCCTGGAAGCGCTTGTTGCGGAGCAAGGGCTGACCTTTGACTATATTACCTGCGTACCGGTGCGCTGGCGGCAAAAACTGACCAGGGGATTGAACCACAGCGAAGAAATTGCCGTGCGCCTGGCGAAGTATACCCGGATCCCTTACTGCAGGATACTGCAAAAGCATCTTCGGAACAAGCGGCAAAGTAGCTTGTCCCAAAAGGAACGGAAGGCCAACGTGTACGGCGTATACCGCTTGAATCGGCGTTGGGAAGGGCAACTTGCCGGAAAGACAGTTCTGGTTGTCGATGATATTGTTACCACGGGAAGCACCCTGGGGGAGGTGGCCCGGATTTTGAAAATGAGTGGTGCCAACCGGGTTCTCTGTGTCACGGTGGCGAAAAGCATATCCAAATAGAAAACGCTTCCAAACCGCACACGGCGGTGAGGAAGCGTTCCTTTTTACGTGGCAGAATCGGTGGAGGAAGTGGAATCCGTTTGGCTTTCGGACTCACTCTCCGATTCGGTTTCGGATTCGGATTCCGATTCGGATTCGGGTTCTGTTTCACTTTCCGATTCGGAGGTGGCGGGGGCAGTATCCGGGGGAGTCTCACTTTCCACCTCGGTGGTGGGAGCAGACCCGGTTTCGCTTTCCACCTCGGTGGTGGTATCCGGTTCGGTATCCGGGGTGGTATCGGGCTCTTCAGCAGGGGGATTCAGCCAGGGGCTTGCAGGATCGGTATCAGTGGGATCCCAGTTGCGGCAAGTGACGTTGCCGGAAATTTTCGGGGCAGAAGGCTTGCCCAGGGGACCGGGATCACCGGAACTGTAGAATTCCACCGTTTTAATGTTGGATTTGTTGTTGTAGATCCAAAGGGCGTCCTTCAGCTGAAGGCGGATGCAGCCCATGGAGGCAGAGGTACCCAGCTTGTCGAATTCGGCGTACTTCAAACTGCCGTTGTCTCCTTTGGTCAGATAGGGGACCGAGTGGAACAGAATATTTCCGGTGATCTGGGTGGTGTAACGGCCGTAAACATTGCCAAAAAGTCCCTTCCACTTCCATTTGTACTTGCCGGAAAGGCTGTAGATACCCGATTTGGGGGTGGCTGATCCAGTGGAGCAGATCATGGCCTTGTAGGGTACGGTATAATTGCCATCCTCGTCGTATGTATAGATGGTGACGACGTTGGCCTGGTTATTGACCTTGGCAATGTATTTATAAGCAGGAGGCTTGGGCTTTTCTTCTTCTGTTGTGGCGGGCTTGGAGGTATCGGCAGGCTTTTTATTGGAGGTGGGCTTTTTGGTAGAAGTTGGCTTTTTTGTGGTCTCCTTCTTGGGCTCTTTTTTACTCTCGCTTTCCGATTCGGATGCGGATTCCGATTCGCTTTCCGATTCACTTTCGCTTTCACATTCGGATTCGACCGCCGAATTACTCTCGGATTCGGATTCCGGGAGTGTTTCCGATTCCGAATCGGTTTCGGATTCCGACTCGGGCGGGAGTGTTTCGGATTCATATTGGCTGGTCTCTTGTTCAGGAGTCGGTGCCGATTGGGAGGGGGTACAGGCGGCAAGAGACATAAGGGAAGCGAGAAACAAAAAGATGGCGATGGTGCGGCGTAAATATGTCATGAATCATTCCTCTTATTTGACGATGGATGAAGGTGGCAACGATCAGATACACAAAGTGTAACACAAATGTCGAAGAGTGTCAAATAAAAAAAACACAACCCTGCCGGAAAAGCAGGGTTGTGTGGATAATTCAACTGACGTTGGAAGCCGATGGGATTAATACATGCCCATGCCGCCGTCCATACCGCCCTGAGCGGGAGGAGGCAGGGGTTCCTTCTTGTCGGCAACAACAGCCTCGGTGGTGAGGACCATGCTGGCGATGGAAGCAGCGTTTTCAATGGCGGAACGGGTAACCTTGGTCGGGTCGACGATACCGGCCTTGAACATGTCGCAGTAAACTTCGTTGAAGGCGTCGAAGCCGAAGCCAACGCGCTTGGAGTTTCTGATCTTTTCGATGACCACAGCGCCGTCGATGCCGGCGTTGGCGGCGATCTGTCTCATGGGTTCTTCCAGGGCCTTCAGAACGGTGCGGACACCGGTCTTTTCGTCGCCTTCGGAAGCCTTCAGGAGCTTTTCAACAGCGGGGATGGCGTTGATGAAAGCAACACCGCCGCCGGCGACCATGCCTTCTTCCACAGCGGCACGGGTAGCGTTGAGGGCGTCTTCAATGCGGAGCTTCTTTTCCTTCATTTCGGTTTCGGTAGCAGCACCGACCTTGATGACGGCAACACCGCCGGAGAGCTTGGCGAGGCGTTCCTGGAGTTTTTCCTTATCGAAATCGGAGGTGGTGACAGCGATCTGAGCGCGGATCTGGGCAATGCGGGAAGCGATTTCTTCCTTGTCGCCGGCGCCGTCTACGATGATGGTGTTTTCCTTGGAGATCTTGACCTGGCGGGCACGACCCAGCTGGAAGAGCTGAGCATCCTTCAGTTCCAGACCAACTTCTTCAGAGATGACTTCACCGCCGGTGAGGGTGGCGATATCCTTGAGCATTTCCTTGCGGCGATCACCAAAGCCGGGGGCCTTGACGGCAACGCAGGTGAAGGTGCCACGGAGCTTGTTGACGATCAGGGTAGCAAGCGCTTCGCCTTCCACGTCTTCGGCAACGATGACAAGCTTCTTACCAGCCTGGACAATCTGTTCCAGAACGGGCAGGATTTCCTGAATGTTGGAGATCTTCTTATCGGTGATCAGGATGAAGGCGTCGTCAATGACAGCTTCCATCTTGTCGGTATCGGTGGTCATGTAGGGGGAGAGGTAACCACGGTCGAACTGCATACCTTCAACCACTTCGCTGTAGGTTTCGGCGGTCTTGCTTTCTTCCACGGTGATGACGCCGTCGCTGGAAACCTTTTCCATGGCTTCGGCAATCAGCTGGCCGATGGTTTCGTCGTTGGCGGAGATGGCACCGACGCGGGCGATGTCGTTGGAGCTGGAAACCTTGCTGGAGTTGGCGCGAATGGCGGCAACAGCAGTTTCAACGGCCTTGAACATACCCTTACGCATGATCATGGGGTTGGCACCGGCGGCAACGTTCTTCATGCCTTCACGGATGAGGGCCTGGGCCAGCAGGGTGGCGGTGGTGGTACCGTCGCCGGCTACGTCGTTGGTCTTGGTGGCAACTTCCTTAACAAGCTGGGCGCCCATGTTTTCAAACGGATCGTCCAGTTCGATTTCCTTGGCGATGGTAACGCCGTCGTTGGTGATCAGGGGAGCGCCGAACTTCTTATCCAGAACCACGTTGCGGCCCTTGGGACCCATGGTGATCTTAACGGTATCGGCAAGCTTATTGACGCCACGTTCCAGGGCGCGGCGGGCTTCTTCGTTGTACAGTAATTCTTTTGCCATTTTACTTACTTTCCTTTCGATAAATTACTCAACAATGGCGAGAATGTCGTTCTGACGAACAACCTTTACTTCTTCGCCGTCCAGCTTGATTTCGGTGCCGGCATACTGACCGGTGATGACCTTGTCGCCAACCTTGACCAGCATGGTAACTTCCTTGCCGTCGACAACGCCGCCGGGACCGACAGCGATAACTTCGGCTACCTGGGGTTTTTCCTTGGCGGTACCGGTAAGAATGATGCCGCTCTTGGTGGTTTCTTCGGTCTGAACCATCTTGATGACTACACGGTCAGCTAACGGTTTGAGTGTCATGTTACATTTCCTCCTTCAATATAAAAACGAAGTGTTTTTTGTGGTTGGATTAGCACTCGGAAAGCCGGAGTGCTAACTGGGTATATAATAATCCATTCCCGTCTTGAACACAAATTCAAAAAGAAGCGATTAAGAGTGAAGAAAAAGAAATAGGGTGAATAATCTCTTGAATACTCCCAAAATCTACCAATCGCTCTTAATGTCTTGCTGGTGAAGCTGGTTTACCGGAGGCTTTTTCCCGGGGGAGGTACATATAAAGTTGGCACTTGATCATGCCATTGTACAATTTGCGCTTTTTGGTGGCTTTGCGTTTGTAGAATTCCTCGAAGCGCTCGTCGGAGGTGATGATATAGCTGCGTCCGGCCCGGATTTGAGCCAGGGTGCGGGCGGCGGCTGCGGCCTGGGATTTGTCGGCCATGCGCTCGCCGTAGGGGGGATTGCAGATCAAAACGTCCGGGGTGGCATTCACACTGGCGGCGGCCAGGCAGGTGGCCTCCACAAGGCTGCCCACCCCGGCCTTTTTTGCGTTTTCCAGGGTCAGGGCTACTACCTCCGGGTCGATGTCGCTGCCTGCAATATGACAGGGGAGATTCCGGATGGCGGCCAGAGCGGCTTTGCGTTCGGTGGGGAAGACGTCTTCCGGCATGATGCGCCACTTTTCGGCAGAGAAGCTTCGCTGAAGGCCGGGAGCCCGGTTGGTGGCAATCAGGGCGGCCTCAATCAGGAAGGTACCCGAACCGCACATGGGGTCGTAAAGACTTTCGTAACCCCGGTAACGGGAAATCAAAAGGATGCCTGCGGCCAGGGTTTCCCGCAGGGGAGCAATGCCGGCATTGGCCCGGTAGCCCCGTTTATGGAGTCCTTCACCGCTGGTATCGATGTAAACGGCGTATTCATCCTTCATTAGGGAGAACTGTACCTGATAGCGCTCGCCATCCTCCGGAAGCCATTCCCGGTGATAAACCGACTGCATCCGTTTGACGATGGCCTTTTTGATGATGGCCTGACAATCGGGGAGGCTGTGCAGGGTGGAGCCCAGGGTATGTCCCTTCACGGGAAATTCTCCTGATTCGGGAATGATGGTCTCCCAGGGAAGGGCGGCGGTCAGGTCAAAAAGCTCGGTAAAGGTGGTGACATGGCCTCCGCCTACGTAGATCAAAATGCGCTCGGCGGTGCGAAGCCACAGGTTAGCCTTGGCAATGGTGGAGAAATCCCCGTCGAAAAAGACCTTGCCGGTGTCCGCCCGGACGTTTTCGAAACCAAGACGCTTACACTCATCGGCGGTAATGCCCTCCAGCCCAAACAGGCTGACGGCGGCTAAGGTGAACTTCATGCCTGACGTCCCTCAATGGCCATGATTTTTTCCACGCGGCCTGCGTGGCGGCCGCCTTCGTGTTCGGTTTCCAGGAAAACCTTCACCAGTTCCAGGGCAACTTCAATACCCACCACCCGCTGACCGAAGCAGAGAATGTTGGCGTCGTTGTGCTGGCGACAAAGCTTGGCGCTGTAAGCTTCCGAAACCACGGCGGCCCGGATTCCGTTGACCTTGTTGGCGGCGATGGACATACCAACGCCGGTGCCACAGATCAGGATACCCTTTTCGGCGGTACCGCCGGCCACAAGGCCGCCTACCTTTTCAGCGATATCGGGGTAATCGGCTTTTTCGCCGGCTTCAATGCCCACGTCAGTGACTTCGTGACCCTGGGCACGGAGCAGGTCACGGATTTGATTTTTGTATTCCACGGCGGCGTGGTCACAACCCATTGCAATCTTCATAATGTGATTCCTTCCTTATTATGGCATGATAGCCTTATTTTATACCTTTTGGGATTCTTTTCTGGTTCGTTCTGCCTGGGAGGGACGCAGGTACACCGCTTCCAGGTCCTTGGCCGGGATAAAATCCCCGGGATTCCGGGCCAGGGCGGCTTTGGCAACCCCCAGGGAGGTTGCAGGGGCATCCAGCAGGGCAAAGTGTTTTTCGGGACAGAGAGCATAGAATGGGGCGGCACCCTCCCCGGTGAGGAAACAACCCTCAGGAAGCAGTTGGGCAATCTCCGTGGCAGAGAGAACCTGATCGGGAATCAATCGGGTACATTTGCCGTCTTCAAAAAAGAAGTGCGCAAAATAAAAATTCCCATGCCGGGCATCAATCAGAGAAGCTACCGGCCCATCGGTTTCGGCCGCGTATGCGGATGCTTCCAGGGAGGAAATGCCCATGGTGGGAAGCTCCCCGGCCCAGGCGATTCCCTTGACGGCGGCAATTCCGATACGGATGCCGGTGAAGGAACCGGGACCTGCGGAGACCGCTACGGCATCCAGCTCGGTGGGGGAAATGCCGGCCTTTTTCATAGCTTCCTCCAGGTGGGGGAACAGGGCGGCGCTGTGGGTACCGGCGGTGGGGGTAAATACGGTATATTCCTTCCCGTCCCGGATTACAGTGGCGGAACAGGCTTTACCGGAGGTTTCGATGGCAAGTAAGGTCATGATGCGGTTTCTCCTTCCGGGGGGACGGATTGGATGGTGATGCTTCGTCCCACGTCTTCGTAGCGCAGGGTGATCAGAATGTGGTTCTCGGGGAGCTCTTCTCCGGCGTTCCGGAACCATTCCACTGCCACCACGCCTCCCTCCGCCAGGTATTCCTCCCAGCCGAGTTCAAAAAGCTCCTCCGGGTCGGCAATACGGTAAAGGTCAAAGTGGGTCAGGGGAACCCGGCCGGTGGTATAGCGGTTGACAATGGTGAAGGTGGGGCTGGTGACCCGGGAGACGACCCCCAGGGCCTTTGCCACCCCGGAAACGAAGGCAGTCTTTCCTGCCCCCAGGTCTCCGTCCAAAAGCAAAACCTCGCCGCCGGTCAGACGGCGGCCAAAGGATTCCCCAAGGGCGACGGTTTCAGCCGGGGATGCGGCGTAGTGATGTTCCATATTCATGGGTGATGATCCCTCTTGATGAAGTCGTAGTGGTAAAAATCGGAAGAAACTTCCGAACCACTGTATTATACTATATAAATCCTGTTTTTTCAATCGTTTCCCGAAGATTCTTTGGATTCTTTTAGAAAAAACGGCGCTTCTGTTTGACAAGAAGCTATGAAAGTGGTATGATAATCTAAAATCATCCAGAGTCCATACCGAGGCGAAGCGATAGCTTCTTGGGTGGAAACAGGAGGAATGGAAATGCTGAAAGCCTACCAGGTGGCTCCCTTTGAGCCGGTCAGTACCGATTACTCGGTCAGTCTTGCGGGGGAAAGCCTGCACGTCTATCCGGTTCGGTTTTCCGCCATGGCAACCAACCAGATATTTCGGGGAAAACAGCGGGGAATAGACGAGACCGAACTGGCCTCCTACGTCCATTTTGAGGGGGACGAAGCGGCATCCCTGACGGTGGATGTGAATTTCGACGTGTTTTGCGCGTCGGTGGTTCCGGCAAGCGCCGGGGTGAAGGTCCTGCGAAACGGGCGGCGGCTGCAGTTTACCCTGGAAAAATGCGGAAGCTACGTACTGGAAGTCAACGGGGTTCACAAGCCCCTGCATATTTTCTTCGATCCGCCCGAGACACAGGTGCCTGATCAGGATGATCCCAACGTGCTTTATTACGGACCGGGACTCCATAACGTGGGATTGCTTCGCGTGCAGTCGGGGCAGACCCTGTACCTGGCCGGCGGGGCCCGCCTGATGGGTGGGGTTATTGCCGAGCATGCCGACGGGATCCGCATCATGGGTCGGGGTGTGATCGATACCAGCCTGGTACCCAGACAGAGCGCCATCAACAGCATCCTGCTGGTGGACTGCCGGGACGTAACGGTGGAAGGCGTCATTTTGCACGATGCACCCTGCTTCTCTTTGAAGATTGGCGGCGGCGGGAACCATAGGATCGATGGGGTCAAGGTGATTGGTCAATGGCGCTACAACGCAGACGGGATCGACCTTTATAACACCTACGACGTGCGGATCACCAATTGCTTCGTTCGTACCTTTGACGATTGTATCGTCCTCAAGGGGGGACACGAGGTTGGCGGCATGAAGACCAACAACAGCAACGTGGAAGATATTCTGGTGGAAAGGTGCGTTCTGTGGAACGATTGGGGGCGTGCCCTGGAAATCGGTGCAGAAACCTGTGCCGACGAAATGCATAGAATCACCTTCCGGAATTGTGACGTGCTCCACTTCCTGTTTATGGCCTGTGACGTGCAGGCCTGCGGGGATGCGTTGGTGCATGACGTGCTGTTTGAAGACATTCGGGTAGGGGAACCCCTGGATCCTCAATGTGAGCCCCGGCTTTGCGAGATCTTTATCCGGCCCATGTGCTGGATCAAGGGGGACAAGATGGGAAGAGTGGAAGGGATTATCTTCCGCCGTATCGCCTACACCGGACGCACCATGGTGCCCTGCCGGATGATTGGTTACCAAGCGGATAGCGATATCCGGGACGTGCGGTTTGAGGAAATCACCGTCAATGGGGAAGCCCTCGGCACAAAAGGCCACCCCATGTGCCGCCTGATCGCAAACGAGCTTGTGTCGGGCGTTACCGTGGACGGCGTGCCGGTTTCCAAGGAAGAACTGGTACCCGAGAGCGAGGAAGAAACCTGCAATCGTTTCCTCATCGGCAACGGTGCATTCATTACGTTGTAAACGATCCGAAGGGTCGAAAAATATGAGATAAAAACCATATCGGGAAAGGAAATAACCATTATGAAGAAAGTAGTAGTTATTACCGGTGCGGGAGGAGTTCTGTGCTCTTCCTTTGCAAAAGCTCTGGCGGAAAAAGACTGTGCAGTCGCTCTTCTGGACCTGAATCTGGAAGCTGCCCAGGCCGTCGCTGACGAAATCAACGCTGCCGGCGGTACTGCCAAGGCCTACAAGGCCAATGTTCTGGAAAAGGAAAGTCTGGAAGCCATCCATGCTGATATCCTGGAAACCATGGGTGCCTGCACGATTCTCATCAACGGTGCCGGCGGCAACAACCCCCGTGCCACCACCGCCCATGAATTCTTCGAAGAAGGGGACGAGACCCGGGAAGATATCAAGACCTTCTTCAACCTGGACAAGTCTGGCTTCAACTTTGTGTTCGACCTGAACATCATGGGTACTCTGCTTCCCACTCAGGTCTTTGCCAAGGATATGATCGGTCGGGAAGGCTGCAGCATTCTGAACGTTTCCAGCATGAATGCCTTCCGTCCCCTGACCAAGATTCCTGCCTACAGCGCTGCCAAGTCGGCGGTTTCCAACTTCACCCAATGGCTGGCTGTTCACTTTGCTCCCCAGGGCATCCGTGTCAACGCCATGGCCCCCGGCTTCTTTGTTACCAATCAGAACCGTGCCCTGCTCTTTAATGAAGATGGAACTCCCACTGCCCGTACCGAAAAGATCCTCCGGGCTACTCCGATGGGCCGTTTCGGCGATCCCGAAGAATTGCTGGGAGCCCTCCACTTCCTGCTGGACGACAAGGCCGCCGGCTTTATTACCGGTGTTGTCCTTCCCATCGACGGCGGTTTCTCCGCCTACTCCGGGGTGTAAAATATGAAATATCCCTTCGTACTGGCCGCTTTTGCGGACGAAGCAGGTGCTTCTATTCCCGAACAGATTTCCGCTATGGCTGAAAACGGCGTTTCCGGGCTGGAAATCCGTGGGATTGACGGCCGCAACGTCACCTCCCTGACCCTGACAGAAGCCAAGGAGATTCGGGCACAACTGGAAGATAAGGGCCTTTCGGTTTGGTCCATCGGTTCTCCCATCGGGAAAATCAACATCACCGATCCGTTCGGTCCCCATCTGGATTTGTATAAGCACACCCTGGAATTGGCAGAGGTGCTTGGCGCTAAGGCGTTCCGTCTCTTCTCCTTCTTCATGCCCAAGGACGAGGATCCTGAAATCTACCGGGATGAGGTTCTGGAGCGCATGAGCCACTTTGCAGAAGAAGCCCGTGGCCTGGACCTTCTGGTCTGTCACGAAAATGAAAAGGGCATTTATGGTGATATTGCTACCCGCTGCAAGGTGATCTACGAAAATTTGCCCTCCATTGGTGCCATTTTTGATCCGGCTAACTTCATTCAGTCGGGCCAGGACACCCTGGAAGCCTGGGAAATGTTGGGTAAATACGTGAAATACATGCACATCAAGGATTGCTTCGCCGATGGCTCGGTGGTCCCTGCCGGCAAGGGCATCGGGAACCTGCCCACCATTCTGGAAGCATACGGTGCCCAGGGGGGAAAGGTACTGACTCTGGAACCTCACCTGACCGTGTTTAAGGGTCTTTCCGACCTGGAACGGGAAGGGGAGAGAAGTGCTGTTGGCGGCTTTGCCTACCCCTCTGCCAGAGCGGCCTTTGATGCGGCGGTGGCTTCCCTGCGGGAAATCATTGCCTGATTGCCAGAAAGCAAATGGGATTCGTGAAGGCATCCCTGTGTCCAACCTACACGGACACGGGGATGCTTTTGAATGTGACTCTCTTGGCAGGAAAACCAAAAGTTCCCGGGAATTTTTAAAATAGATAGTGACAAGTCCATAAATTTGTGATATAATAATCGGCATGTGTTGGATGGGGAGATCCTGCCCCGTATTCTTGCTTGTGAAAGGATTGATTCGATTTGGCATCTAACGTGAAGGCTCAAAATCAAAATAAGAAAGAGAAAAAGGCACCGATGGACAAAAAAACCAAAATATCCATCGGAGTTATAGTCGGTATTGTCTGCATCATTCTGATCGGCGCCGTTGTCATTTCCTTTGTTCAAAAGGGAGGCGCGACTCTCCGTGCCACCGCGGGGATTGAATCGGACAATCTGCAGATCGACAACGCCATGCTTTCCTACTACATGTATGATTACATGTATGACAAGGTTGGAGCCAATCCGCATCTTTACGAAGAACGCGGTTTTGATATGGATAAGCCCCTGAAGAAGCAAATGTTCAACGAAACCATGACCTGGTACGACTACTTTATGGAAATGACCGTGAAGGAAGCCAAAAACATCCTGATCTTTGCCGAAAAGGCCTATGACGAGGGTGTGGGTCTGGAAGAGAAGGATTTTCTTAAGATCGACCGGGAAATCAATAAGCTCAATGCAGAAGCCAAGAATGTCGGCATGAGCGAAGCCGATTATATCCAGTCCCGTTACGGTGAGGGTGTTCAGGAGGACGATATCCGTCGAGCCCTGGAGGTTTACTACATCTCCACCAAAGTGAATGATGATCTGCTCAATTCCTTCGAATACAGCGAGGAAGAAATCAATACCTATTATCAGAACTTCCGCCAGTACTTCCTCTACACCGACTGCATCTTCTTCTCCACAATTCCTACAACCGTGGAGGATGAGGACGCCACCGAAAAGGAGATTGAGGAAGCCCGCGCCAAGGCGAAGGCCGATGCAGAGGCTCTGATTGCCTGCAATTCCGAAGAGGAATTTATGGCCAACCTCAAGACCTACATTTTTGATAACTACGATGCAGAAATCGCCGAAGAGAAGTATGCTGCCGTTCTGCACGAGAATTATAAGTTCGTCAGTGATAACAAGCTTTCCGACTGGCTTTTCAGCGATACCCGTGAAGATGGGGACAAAACGGTTATCACCTTCAATGATGACCGCTATACCGCCGTTTACGTGGTGGATGCCGCCGAACGGGATGACAGCATGACCAAGAACGTCATTGATGTTTATTTGGATGCTGTGAACTATGAAAATGACGAAGCTTGCATGAGTGCCGCCGAAGCGATCCTGGCTGAGTATGAAGCTGGCACCAAGTCCGCCGATGCGTTCAAGACTCTGGCTGCTGAAAAGGGCGAGGACGAGGCTTTGGCTGCTGTAGAAGGTGCTGTGAACAACGTCTCCGCCAAGGATGATGTCGTTTATGCCGCCTGGGCCAATGAATCGGGCCGCAAGACCGGTGATACCACCATCCTGGCCGACGAAGATGGAGTACATATTCTCTACTTTGTTGGCAAGGGCGTTTACAGCTGGCAGAACGATACCGAAAAGTATATGCGTGCTGCCGACTACGTGGAAAGCCTGGCCGAACTGGAAGAGGAATTCCCTGTGACCGTGTCCCTTGTAAAATGCAACCAGGTCCGGGAAAGAAGTTAAGAAAATCGAAGAACGCCTGCAAAAGCAGGCGTTCTTTTTTGTGTGGAGTTATTTCAAAAGGGGAAGCTCGGTCATGCGGAGCTTGCTGCATCCATAAGGGTACAGGGTGATTTCCACCTCTTCAGAAATGGGGGTGCGGGCTTCGGGAATTTTGGCGCAGACATTTTCGTAGCCGTCCGCCAATCCCCAATTGATTTTTTGACCCTTGGTGTGGATGACCACCGGGGGATTCTTCCCCGAGAAGGGGATGTTGTCTACCATCCGGCGCTCCACCACCAGCTCGGCGGGAAGGTAGCCGTAATTCCAGGGGGAGGTGGGCAGAAGCTCGTAATCGCAATAGGGGAACTTGCGGGGGACCCCATTGGTTTCGTACTCCATCATGCGGGTTTCAAAGCTGATGGGCAGGGAGAAAACCAAAGAACCACATTTCACGCTTTTCAAGTCGTGGGGACGGTCCGACAGGAATGGCTCGGTGTCAAAGGTGATTTCGATGGTTTGCGCCTTGCCTGCTTTCACGGCAAATTCCAGGAAAGTGGCTTCCTGGGGGTGACCGTTGACCGCCAGGCTTTTCGCGAAGGAGGGGATTCGCACCTGGAAGAGGAAGTCGGTGTCGCTTTCCAGGGTGTAGGTCAGTTTGTTTTCAAAGGGGTAATTGGTTTCCAGGGAGATACGCTTTCCGGGAAGGGTCAGGACGGCGGGGACCGGTATGGCGCTTTCGATGACGTTATCCTTCCATAAGAAGGTGGACAAGGCGAACTTGGGCCAACCTTGGTTGAAGTTTGCCGTACAGCAACCGTAGTTGGGCTCCAACCCAAAGAGATGGGCATCCGGCCCGTTGGTGCGGAAAAGGGATTTCCCGGGAAACTTTTCACAGGCAATCTGGTTGGAAAGCTGGACGTACTGGTGGGTCCACATGTCATCGCTGATGGTGGCAGGAAGGGCGTTGAAGGCCAAAACCTCCAACCGCTCTGCCCATTTGGCATCCCCGGTGGCGGCGTAAAGGAGCTCGTAGGAATACATCTGTTCCACCACTGCACAAAGCTCGGTGCCCTGGATGGGACTCAGCCCCGACAGGCATTCATCCCCGGTAAAAAGACCAACGGGGGTGCCGTTGTATTGGTCGAGATGCGTGCGAAGCGATTCGGCATAATCGGTATATTCGCCGCCGAATAGGTTTTGATATACTGCTTCGGCCTTCAGCATCATGGCCAGGTTGACGATATGGGTGTCGAAGCGCCAGCGGTTCAGAGGACGGATCCAAAGGTCGGTGAACTGGGTGTAGTCAGCGCCCTGCTCCTTCAAAAGCTTAGCCAGGTCAAGGAGCCACTCCTCTTTTGTGCGCTCATAAAGGAAGCGAATGGCAATGAGCCCCTCAAACCAGCGGAATTTGCCCCAATCGAAAAGCTTGATATTGCCGGAGACAAGGAGATCATAATAATTCTTGAGAACCTGATGGAGAACGTCCGGAATACGCTCATCTCCGGAACATTCGTAATAAACCACCAACACTTTCGATATCAACTGAATAGCCCAGGTATCGTAAGTGGCCCTCTCTTCTTCGGAACAGGGGCAGATCCAACCGTCTTCTTTCTGGAAGGAAAGAATGGCATCCATATAACGTCTTACCCGGGCGATCATATCCGGATCCTCCAACAGATAGGCCAGAGGAATGAAGCCATCCAGCCAATAGGGGACCCGTTCCCAACCTTCCCGATCACCACCGAGCCAGGCACTGTCACGCACGTCGGGCCAGACCTTGTCCAGATTGCCGCTGAGTCCCTCTGCCTGAATGCGCAGTTGGCGCAAAAGCCATCCCTGGGGCTTGATTTCCTTTGCTGTGTAGAAATTCCAGTGTTTCACCGAAATACCCTCCTTGATCTTACGTCTTGTTCTTCATTATAACACATGACAAACAAGATGAAAACAGTAAAATTTTTGCCCGAAGGCTTTACCTTTTTTTCGGGGTGTGGTATAATAATGGCAAACAAATTTTCGCTGGAAGGGACATCTATGATCGTTTTGGGAATCGACCCGGGGTATGCCACCGTGGGGTTTGGTGTGGTGCACGCCATAGGAGACCGAATGACAGCCCTGGCTTGGGGCGCTATCCAGACCAAACCGGATACCCCCTTTCCGGACCGGCTTCTGGACATCCACGAGGGAGTTTTGGAATTGATCGAAAGGTTCAAACCGGATGCCCTTTCGGTGGAAGAACTTTTTTTCAATACCAACCAGACCACTGCCATCGGCGTGGGCCAGGCCCGGGGTGTCATCGTTCTGGCGGCGGCAAAAAAGAAGCTTCCCATTGTGGAGTATACCCCTCTCCAGGTCAAATCTGCAGTGGTGGGTTACGGACGGGCTGAAAAAAAGCAGGTGATGGAATTGACCCGTCTGCAGTTGAATCTGCCAAAGACGCCAAAACCTGACGATGCAGCCGACGCCCTGGCCCTGGCGGTGTGCCATATCCGGTCGGCCGCCTCCCAAATTTACCAATCCTGAAGGAGTCATTCCTATGATCTATTACGTGGAGGGCAAGCTTGCCCTGTGTGAAAAAAATCTGGCGGTGGTGGACGTGAATGGTGTGGGTTTTTCGGTTTCCACCTCCATGTATACCATCGGCAACATCAAAACCGGTGAAAAGGTCAAGCTTTATACCCATCTCATCGTCCGGGAGGATGGTATGGAGCTGGTGGGATTTGCTTCCCAGGAGGAGCTTCGCTGCTTCAAGATGATTACTTCCATTTCCGGGGTGGGTGCTAAGGTGGCGCTTTCCATTTTGTCCACTCTTTCTCCCTCCGCCCTGGCCCTGGCCATTGCCGGAGAAGATTTGAAGGCTATCACCAACGCTCCCGGTGTTGGTAAAAAACTTGCGAGCCGTATTGTTTTGGAACTCAAGGATAAAATGCTCAAGAGCGGCGCGGAAATTTCCGGCAGTGACCTGGCAATGCCCCAGATTGCAGGCGGTGTTGGCGGCAATGCGGAGGAAGCGATCGAAGCCCTGATGGTTTTGGGCTATTCCAAACCGGAAGCCATGAAGGCTGTATCCGGTGCCCCCGAGGGAAGCTCGGTGGAGGATATTATTCGCTTTGCCCTGAAAAATCTCGTGATTCCCTATTGATAAGGAGGAACGTCCATGCCCATTGAATTTGACAGCGATACCATTGAAACCGCAGAAGAGCGAATGATGACCTCCCGGGTGCTTGCCACCGAGGATGATAACGAAAATAAATTACGTCCCCAAAGCCTGAAGGATTATTTCGGTCAGGAAAAGATCAAGGATATGCTGTCCGTCTTTATTGATGCGGCAAAATTCCGCGGAGAACCCCTGGATCACACCCTTCTTTACGGTCCTCCGGGATTGGGTAAAACCACCCTGGCGGGGATCATTGCCAACGAAATGGGGGTCAATATCCGCACCACCACCGGTCCGGCCATTGAGAAACCCCGGGATCTGGCGGCGATCCTGACCAATCTGAATGAAAACGACATTTTGTTTATTGATGAAATACACCGCTTGAACCGCACCGTGGAGGAGGTTTTGTACCCTGCCATGGAGGACTTTATGCTGGATATCATCGTGGGGCAGGGACCTGCCGCCCGTACCATCCGCATTGATCTGAAGAAGTTTACCCTCATCGGGGCTACCACCCGGGCGGGACAGCTTTCCAGCCCTCTTCGTGACCGGTTTGGGGTGCAGTTCAAGCTGGAACTTTATTCGGATGAGGAACTGGAGCAAATCGTTCGACGCAGTGCTGGCATCCTTGGAATTCCGGTGAAGGAGCCGGAAAACGGTGAGGTCAGCGGCACCTTTGAAATTGCCCGCCGCAGCCGCGGTACTCCCCGTATTGCCAACCGCCTTCTCAAACGCGTCCGGGACTATGCCCAGGTTCGTGCCAATGGGGTCATTGACCGGGATATTACCGATATTGCCCTGGCGGCCCTGGATATTGATAAATTGGGCCTGGATTCCATCGACCGACGTATGCTTCTGAGCATTATTACAAGCTTCGGCGGCGGCCCGGTGGGATTGGAAACCCTGGCCTACACCATTGGAGAGGAAACCGTCACCATTGAGGATGTGTACGAACCCTATCTGATGCAGTTGGGCTTCCTGAACCGTACGCCCCGGGGCAGATGTGCCACCCCTGCGGCCTACCAACACCTGGGGATTCCCATGGGAAATCGGGACGATGGCGGCCAGCTTTCCTTTGATTTTGGAAAACGGTGAATGAAAAAAGTAAACGAGCAAGCATTTTGTGCTTGCTCGTTTTTTGTATTACCAGTCGTAGTCGGCGGGATCCTTTTCCCGCATGCAGAAAATGGAGACCACAAGACCTGCTACAAACAACACCAGAAGACCTCCGAAGATCCAAAGACGGGTCTGGGTGGATTTTACTTGGGATTCCAGGGATTCGGTGGTTTCGCCGGAGGTGTTGGTGGTGGCAGTAAGGGAAAGGGAGGTGGTTTCGGTGAAGGAAACGGGAGAAGAAACCGTTACAACGCCATTTTCCAATGTGGGCGTGACGGAGGAGGCTACCGCCTCTTCCCCAGGAAGGGTCAGCTGCATGGTAACTTGGCTATCGCTAATCGATTGGGTAATGTATTGGGCCAGACTGGCGGGGAAATGATCCAGAGACATGGCAGAAAGGAAGCCGGCAGCATCCAGTGTTACATCCACCCGGTAGCCACTGAAGTGTTCCCCGGGGACCATCTGCATTTTGACCTCGGTAAAGGGGGTCAGTGCCTCGTCGGTCAGGATGGATTCCAATTCCTGAAAGGCTTCTTCGGGGGTTGCGGCAGGACGTACCAAGCGCATATTCAAATCGGCGGACACCTTGGTAATCGATTGCTCGACTTCGAATCCAAGCTTGTTTTCAAAATGATCCGCAATGGCAATGAAACCCCGGCGGATCTCCTCCTTCATATCATCGGTGGCACCAGACCAATCGGCCTGGAGGGAGAGGAAAAGAAAGGCGTTGTTTTCCTCGTCTACACCACAGGAAATGTCGCCGGTGGCGCAGGAGCAAAGGAGCAAGGGGAGGATCAGCAAAAGGATGAGAATCTTTTTCATGGGTACTCCTCCTCAAAATGTGTAGGTTAAGGGATCGGAAAGATACATGCTCCCGTCGGGACAGACGACGGTAACCTGGAAGATCTTGGTTCCCTGATCCAGTTCGTCATACCAATAATGTACCATATCACCGGTAACCCGGACATAGTTACCAATGATTCCCTCGGATTCTTCGTCCTGCGTGACCGTGCGAATGGGATAGAGGGAGTCTTTGTAGTTATCCGGATCGTAGCATACCAGGGTATAGACAGCGTCCTCTCCGTAGACCTTGTCCCAGCGAATGGTATAGTGGGTAAAGCTTTTGGACCCGGTAACCAGATTGTAGCGACTGGTGTCTTTATCAATGGAAAGGGTCAATTTCTTAGGGGCGAAGGAGGGGGCAGGTTCGTCAATAAAGCTGTAAAACAGCTCTGCAAGGCCGGGAACCTGGCTTGCCATGGGGAGCATCAGGTTTTCCTGTACGTCGATGTTGCGATAGGGGAAGGTATCTCCTTCCAAACCATTCAGAAGATCCCGCACGTCACAGTAATTGCCGGTCTGCCGGGTGGTGGGGGAGCCCATCAGGACAACGTAATCCTCGGCGGCAATTTCAAAATAATACCAGTGGTGATTGAGCCAATAATCCTTGTCGGAAACGCCGGTGGTACGGATGCGGCTGGAATCCATCCAACGGAGTTGGGCGTAGGGAGTGCCAACGAAAAGATCGCCGATCATGTGGAAAAAGGTGTAATGATGACCGTATTCGTGGCTGAGGG
>SVKS01000154.1 GCA_015068345.1 Oscillospiraceae bacterium | reverse complement strand
GCGTGCACCAGGATGGTCTGGTTCACGTTTCCCAGGTGGCCGACCGATTTGTACGCCACCCCTCCGAGGTATTGAAGGTAGGGGACGTGCGGGAATTCCGTATTTTGAACCTGGATGTTGCCAAAAAGCGCATCGGCCTTACCTTGCGGAAAGAACCAAAAGAAAAAGCATAAGTCAAGCAAACTGCCCCTGGTGCATATCAGACACCAGGGGCTTACTTCATGAAAGTAAGGCGGTCATAAGGCCGCACCATACCTGAAAAAAGGTCTGTTTCGGACTGTCGGCTGACGTGGTGATTTCCGTTCTGGCAATCAGCTCCTCCCCCGACCACACCCGGAATTCCCCCACCACCTGTCCCTCCTCCACCGGAGCAATCAGGTTTTCAGGCAGATCGTACTCATAATGGAGGTCCTTCTTGGCACTTTTCAAAATCAATATTTTGGATAATGGCCCCAAATTCAGGTCCACCCGCTCCGCCTGTCCGTTGATTACCGGAAGGCATTCGGGAAATGCCCCATCCTCCGCCAGAAGATCCACCACTTGGTAGTTGGAGAAGCCGTAGTTGAGGAGGCTTGTGGCTGCTTCAAACCGCAATGCACTGGTTTCGCCTCCCAGGGTCACGGCAATTAAATCCATACCATCCCGCCTTGCGGTAGCTGCCAGACAATATTTTGCCGTTTGCGTGAATCCCGTTTTGAGTCCCGTAATACCCGGGTAGCTTTTTACCAATTTGTTGGTGTTGGTCAGCTCCGATTGTCCATTCCGAATGGAATCCATCCAGATGGTGGTGTAATCAAATATCCAGTCGTGCTTGATGAGTTCCCGGGCCATGACGGCAATGTCGTTGGCACTGGTCAGGTGCCCCTCTGCTTCCAGCCCGGTACAGTTTTCAAAGTGGGTGTCAGTCATTCCAAGATAGGCCGCTTTGGCGTTCATGGCCTCCACAAACGCCGGCTCGCTTCCGGCGGTATACTCCGCCAAGGCCACCGCCGAATCGTTGGCCGAAACCACTGCCACCGTCTTGATCAGTTCCCCCACCGTCATGGTCTCCCCCGGTTCCAGCCAGATTTGGGAGCCACCCATACCAGCGGCATGTTCACTGGCGGTGACCGTATCCTCCAGGGAATACTGACCACCGTCCACCGCTTCGGCAACCAGGAGAAGCGTCATAATCTTGGTCACGCTGGCAGGCGCATACTTTCCATGGGGATTCTTTTCGCAAAGCACCTTCCCGGTGGCATTTTCCACCAAAATGTAGGCCCTGGCGGCATTCTCCGGCACCTCCGGTGCCGCCGCCGAAACCGGAATCATTCCCAATATGAAAGCAAATATGGCCAAACAAAAAAGCAGTCTCTTCATAATTTCACCTCGCATTACAAGGCTACTATACGAAAAGACTGCTCCCTTTATTCCTTATTTGGGGAGGTTTCCCTCCTGCCGCGGCTTATGCTTCCACTGCGAAGCGTTTGATGCTTTCGTAGTAGGCATCGGCGGCATCCCCATGGGCTTCCACACGGATGTTGTTGGCAAGATCCAGGGAGAAGACACCCATGATGGACTTACCGTCCACAATGTAGCGGCCAGAAATGAGATAGATCTCACAGGGGCTGGCTACAGAGAGGTTGACGAAATCCTTCACGTCGTTGATGGAATTGAGCTTGACAATCATGTCTTTCATTTTTGTAGACCCCTTTCTTTTTTGATCTGATTATAGTATACTATATTTATGCTGGAAATGAAATAGGCAATTCTACGTTTCTCACAAATTTGTCATTTCAATTTTGTGCAACTCTACCAATTCCAGGAGGAGTCATGAGCAAAATCGCCTTTATTACTCTCGGCTGCAAGGCCAATCAATTTGAAACTCAGGCCATGGAGCTTTTGTGCAGGGAAGCTGGGTTTGATGTGGTATCATCCGATGACTTTTCGGATATATATATAGTAAACAGCTGTGCTGTTACCTCTAACGCCGGGAAAAAGAGTCGTCAGGAAATGCGGGCCGCCCGAAAGCGCAATCCGGATGCCCTGGTTGCCACCTGCGGTTGTTATAGCCAGCTGGCCGCCAAAGAGCTTCTGGAAGCAGGAGATGCCGACCTGGTGGGGGATAACAAGGACCATCGGGCTTTTCTGAAGGCGGTATTTGAAAAAGCTGTAGGTAAAACCGTTTTTTCAGATTTTTCCGGTTTTGAGGCCCTGCCCGCCGGAAATTTAGACGGTCGAACCCGGGCCTTGCTGAAAATTGAAGACGGTTGCGATAACTTCTGCGCCTATTGCATCATCCCTTATCTGCGGGGACGGGTGCGGTCGGTGGAAGAAGACTTTGCTGTATCGGAAGCCAGACGGCTTTCTGAAGAGGGCTTCTCTGAAATCGTCCTCACCGGCATCGAAATCGCCTCCTACGGCAAGGATCTTCCGGGGCACCCCACTCTGGATACCCTCATTGCTGCCATTGCCGCCGCAGTACCAGGTACCCGGCTCCGTCTGGGATCCCTGGAACCCCGCATCGTCACCGATGCGTTTTGCGAAAACCTGGCGGCTTATTCCAACCTTTGCCCGCATTTTCACCTTTCCCTGCAGAGTGGATCGGACGGCGTCTTGAAGCGAATGGGCCGCAAATATGACACAGCTCTGTTCCGGGAGGTCTGTCACCGGCTCCGGAAGTATTTCCCCGATTGCGCCATCACCACCGATATCATCTGCGGTTTTCCCGGAGAAACCCAGGAGGAATTCGAAGAAACCATGGCTTTCTGCCGGGATATTCGGTTTGACAAGGTGCACGTGTTCCCCTACTCCATCCGTACCGGCACCAGGGCCGCCCGCATGAAGGACCAGATTCCCCGCACCGAAAAAGAATCCCGTGCCCGGACTCTGCTTGCCCTTTGCTCCTCGATTTCCGGTGAGATTCTTTCCGAGAAGGTCGGTAACGTCTACCAGGTTCTCTTTGAAACAGAAGAGAACGGGTTCTTTACCGGCTACACCGAAAACTACCACCCCTTCCGCATGAAGGGAGACAATCTTTCCGGTAAAATCCTGAAGGTTCGGGTGGATGGAGTTGACGGTGATCATTTATTTGGATCACCGGAATCTGTTTGAAAGGTATTTCATGAAAAAAACACTGTTGATTGTACTGATTCTTGGACTTCTTCTTTCTCTCCCTTCCTGCAAAAAGCAGGAAACAGCCCCCGAGTTTAACCCTGTCGTTCAAACACCGGTTTCGGCTGAAACCGGGTTTTGCCTGACCGTCAGTGAAAGCTACTCTCTGAATATGCTCCGGGCCTCCCTGCCGGAAAACAGCCCTTTTACGGTGGAAGGATTGGATTTTTCCGCCGATTCTACCCTGAAAATATCCGGCAAGGTGAATTTACGGGCTTTGGGTAAGGCAAACAACCTCCCCTTCCATTCCCTATACCCCACCTCCATCGCCTTTTCCACCGCAGGCAGCTTTGTCTACCAAAAAGAAAGCGGAGTGTCCATCACCCCGCTTTCCCTGGAAATATTAGGTTTTGAGATTTCTCTGGATACTCTGCCGGAAACACTGTACCAACCCTACCAGCAGAAAATCAACAGCTATCTGGAGGCCCTTCCCATGACTTTGGCTGATCTTTACCTGACCAATGACGCTATCGTCATCACCGGATAACCGTCAGCTTGTGCAAAGCCCGGGTAGCCGCCATGTAGTAGCTTCGCCGGTCATCCCGGAACATATCTTCCGGAATGACCACCCGATCAAATTCCAGCCCCTTGGTAAAGACCACGGGTGTCACCAGAATCTTTTCCTTCATACGGCTTTCCTTCCCGCAAACCAGGTCGCAAGGAAAGTGCTCCCGTACCCAATTGAAGATCGTTTCGCTCTGTGTCCGGCTTTTTGTCACGATGCAGAGCGTTTCTTCTTCGTCTCGATTTTTGCAAGCCCGAAGGATTTCTTCCCGCAGGTCTCCCTCCCGGAATTCCACCGGTTCGCCGTGGCGTGTGAAGATTTCATAATCTCCATCGGTAAGACCCTTGGCATACTCCGCAATTTCGGTGGTGGAACGGAAACTGCGTTGGAAGCGCACCCGCTCCGCTCCATAAATATCCGCCAACATCTCTTCGGTGGCATGGATTCCCGGTAAAAGTCCCTGGTTCTGGTCGGCAAGCAGGGTAAAATCTGCTTCCGGGAACAGCTTTTTGATGAGCATATGCCCCAACAAAGGGTAATCCTGGGCTTCATCCACCAATATGTGGCGTACAGCAGGATGGGGCAGGCGTCCTTCGAAGACCAGGCGGAGCCAAACCAAATTCAATGCATCTTCCAGGAGAACTTGTCCAGCTTCCCGCCGGATCCAAAAGGCCTTCCGTTCTTTGGGTGGCAAGGCATCGGCGTAGGTTTTCATGTAATCGGCCGTCACCATGGGTTCTGCTACACGTCGGAAGGACGCCAACAGCTTCAGCCGGGTTTCCTCCACCAATTCATCCATAGGAATGTATTTGGCCTCCTCGGTATCCGCCAGGCGTTTTCGGATGGGTTTTCGTTCATCGGCTTCCCCACCCTCAAAGAAGGCATCCACTTCCCGTTCCACCAGGGCGCTGATTCTTTCCCAACGCACCCGGGGGGCATAATCGGTATCGGTGGCATAGCGTTCATTCAGGTCGGTTCCGCATACCAACCGTTCCTCGAAGAAGTCCACGTCGGGAAAATCGGGGTGAATATCGGTAATTTTCTTTTCCAGTTCATCCCGGAATGCGGGATCCAGCTTCGAAACCATGCTGTTTTGCCGTTCTTTGTTTCCCGATAGAATGCTGTCGGCCATTTCCTGGATGGATTCCACCGAAAGACCGGGAAGGTATTCCTCCAGCAGGGCCTCCAGGTCGAATCGGGTGGTCTCCTTTTCCCCCAGAGCAGGCAGTACTCCGGAAATATAAGCCCCAAAAAGTTCGCTTTGGGTAAAGATGGCAAGTTCATCTACCCGCATCTTCCCCTTGTTTTCATAAAGGATCCAGGCTAACCTGTGCATCCCCACCGAGGTCTTGCCGCATCCGGCAGGACCGGTAATCAGTAGGTTTTTGCGGAAGGGCTTGCGGATAGCGGCGTTCTGTTCCTTCTGGATGGTACCAACAATGACCTTCAGCTTCTGATCGCTGGTTTGGGACAGGGCTTCCCGCAGGACGCCGTCGCTGATTTCCACATCGGTATCAAAGAAGTAGCGCAGTTCCCCATTTTCAATGGTATACTGCCGTTTCAGGGTGATTTCCCCTTCAATTTTACCAATGGGAGCCTGATAGGAGGCTTTTCCGGTTCCGTTTTCATAATACAGGGAGGCCACCGGGCTTCGCCAGTCGAAGACGTAAAATTCCCCCTCATCTTCCAGGGTGCTGATACCGACGTAGATTTCCATTTCCCCAAGACCGTCGTCAAAATCCACCCGTCCAAAATAGGGCGTTCCCTGCATACGGGTATAGCGGCCCAACTCATCCAGTTCAGCAGTATGGAGGTTTTCATCATGTTCCATTTGGGTGGCTTGCTGGAGAATCTCCACCATTTCGTCAAATTCATCCACTCCACCCTTACGGATCTGGTGTTTCACGTCTTCCCACATATCGGCACGTTGTTCCATCAGGCTCTTCTGGCGTTCATCCAGGGATGCTTCCAGTTGGCTTACCCGACGGGCCAACACCTCCTGTACCCCGGCAAGGTAGGCTCTTTCTTCTCTTTCATTCTTGATCATCGAAACCGCTCCCCTTTCATCGTATCATTCGTAGGAGCCTATATCATACCACGGGAATTCATGGAATACAAGTCTTGATTTTTTTGCGGTTTTGTGGTATAGTATATGTGTCAAAAGAGGGAGGCCTTGGCGGCCTCCCTCTTTTTTTACAAATTTTACATACAAAAAGGCGCTTCCTTTCGGAAGCGCCTTTGTTAACCAGGTAATTCTTACGAAACCAATTAGATTTCGGCGAAGTACTTGATGGTGCGGACCATCTGGCTGGTGTAGGAGTTTTCGTTGTCGTACCAGGAAACAACCTGTACTTCGTAGAGGTCGTCAGCAACCTTGGCAACCATGGTCTGGGTAGCATCGAACAGGGAGCCGTAGGTGATGCCGATGATGTCGGAGGAAACCAGTTCTTCTTCGGTGTAGCCGAAGGAAGCGGAAGCAGCAGCCTTCATAGCGGCGTTGATGCCTTCCTTGGTAACGTCGGTGCCCTTAACAACAGCAACCAGGATGGTGGTGGAGCCGGTGGGAACGGGAACTCTCTGAGCGGAGCCGATGAGCTTGCCGTTCAGTTCCGGGATAACGAGGCCGATAGC
>SVKS01000153.1 GCA_015068345.1 Oscillospiraceae bacterium | reverse complement strand
GGAATGGATGGCAGAATATGATCTTCCCGGTTGGTACTACGATTGGGGAATGCTGGTGCCCTTGGAGGAAATGGAGAATTACTACGTGTCCAATGATGCCTTCACCGGTCATGGCTCCATTCTGGTAACCCTACCGGAACTCCGGGAAATTCTGGCGGATGACCGGGTAGCGTATGTATACCTTACAGATGAACTTATCTCCTGAAATTCCCCGTTTCCAAACAGCAACACCCCGCAACTCCCAGGCGCATGCGTCCGGAGGGTGAGGGGTGTTTGCTTTATGAGTTTATTTCTTCCAGATGCCCGAGCAGTTCCTCCCGGGTATTTGCCACCCGGTCGTGCATGACCTCCTCCAGGAGGAAGCCGAGCGTCTCGCCCATACGGGTACCGGTAATGCCCAGCGCCGCCAGGTCCTGCCCCTTGATTGCCAGATCCCGGATGGTCACCGGGTCCCCCCGCCGGAGGATTTCATCCAACAAGTGCCCTTCATCGGGGTATCCCAAAGCGGATCTTGCAAGCAGGGTCTTTTTGGCCGGGGCTTCTCCCCCGTTCCCCAGGAGTTTTCGAAGGCCGTAGGTGCCAAAGGGTTCGGAATTTTGAAGGTTTTCGTGGATCAATCGACTTTCCCGGCGGGTATTCCGATCCAATTTCAACCGTTCCAGGGCGGCATCCAGCCCGGTCTTTCGGTCGAAAAGCAGGGCTAAGTCGGCTGAAAACTCCCCGGTAAGAGCAGGAGGCCGGGTGATATCCCCCAGAAAAACCGCCAACACGTCCCGTAATTCCCCAAGAATGGGAAGGGCGTTTTTCCCAGAAAGGAGCTTTTGCATCTCCACCGCCAGCCGTTCCCCCGACACGTCCCGTAAATTTTCGGCCTTCCCGAACATGGCTTCCTTCGTGGCATCATCCACCGAAAAGCCCAGGGTGGCGGCAAAGCGGATGCCCCGCATGATGCGGAGAGCGTCCTCTTCAAAGCGTATTTCTGCATTGCCTACTGCCCGAAGGATCCTGTTTTCCAGGTCCTCCCGGCCACCGAAAAAGTCCATGACCCCCTCCTCCGGGGACCAGGCCATGGCGTTAATGGTAAAATCCCGCCTTGCGGCGTCCTCCCGCAGGGATCGGGTGAAGCTTACCCCATCCGGACGGCGGTGGTCGTGGTAATCCCCGTCCCGGCGGTAGGTGGTCACTTCGTAAACCGCCCCGTCCACCACAATACCCACGGTACCGTGCTTTTTTCCCGCCAGTACCAGGGTATGATCGGCAAACAGCTCCTCCATCTCCTCCGGCAGGAGGGAGGTGGTCATATCATGATCTCCGGGGATTTTACCAAGCAGCATATCCCGCACGGCGCCCCCCACCACGTAGGCTTCGCCCCCCGCCTCCCGAATGCGGCGGAGGATCATTTGGCAGGCAGTTGGCAGGACCATCATACCGCCCCTCCCGGGAGTTTGGGCTCCGCCATGACGGTACGGTAGCGATCGTAAATCACCATGCCCGGACGGGCGCCGTTGGGTTTTTTCACATTACGGATGGTGGTGTAGTCCACCGCCACCTTATTCTCATCCTTGCCGGAGGAATGGTAGGCCGCAAGCGACGCGGCGAAGAGGATGTCCTCGTCGGTGGCCTCCTCCCCCTCCAAAAAGAGCACCACGTGGGAACCGGGGATGTGCTTGACGTGGAACCACAGATCGGTTTTCCCGGCGGTTTGCAGGGTGAGCCGATCGTTTTCCAGGTGGTTGCGGCCCACAAGCACCATTTTCCCCGAAGGCGCCTCAAAAATGAGGGGCTTGATGGCGGCTTTTTTATTAGGATTCTTCTTTTTCTGTTCCTTTTTGCCCTTCAGGTAGCCCCCCAGGGTCAGCTCCTCCCGAATCTCGGCAATGTCCCGCTGGGTGGTGGCCCGGCCGATTTCCTCCCGGACGCTATCCAGGTAGGCCAGTTCCTTTTCCCCCTCCTCCAGTTGGGTCAGAAGGACGGTTTCGGCATTTTTGAGCTTGCTGTATTCCTTGTAGTAGCGGCGGATGTTTTGCTGGGGGGTGAGCTTTTCCGAAAGAGGGATGGTAATTTCGCCCCCCTCCTCGGCGTAGAGGTTTGGCAGGGTGACGCTTTTGGCTCCCCGGGGAATCTGATAGGAGAAGGCGCCCAAAATATCGGCCATCTCCCGGTAGATCTCCCGCTTGCCGGTTTCTTCCAGTTCACGCTCCTGGGCGGCCATTTTCCGCACCAGCCGTTCCCGAACCCGATCCACCGTACGGCGAAGCTCCAGGGTCTTCTGGCTTTGGGCATTGGCGGCATCCCGTCCGGCAAAATATTCCTCCAGAAGTTCGGAAAAGCTTGCCATCCGGCGCATTTCGTAGACCCCTTCATACTGACGAGGGGTGAAAAAGGTAAAATCCTTGGGGTTACCGGTTTTGGGGTCGGTAAGCAGGGTGGGTATCCCATCCCCTGCCAGGAAGTGTTCCTTCATCCCAAGCACTTCAGCTTCGGCTTTTTCTGCTTCATCACTTTCGGGGAGTACCACCCCGTCCACACTACCGGTAGCCCTATGAGCGATTTCCCGGGCAACCAGAGGGGCAATGCCGGAGATTTCATCCAAAATATGATCCGAAAGCCGCTTTTCCCCTGTTTTGAGTGGAAGGCTTTCCACCCTGTCCAGGGGCAATTTTTCCTGGACGGGAGGCAGATGGTAAAAAAGGCCGGGGAGTACCTGGCGCTTTTCGGACATTTCGGCATCCACCTTTTTCAGGCAGTCCAAAATTCGTCCATCGGTCCCCACCAAGATCACGTTGGAGTTACGGCCCATCATTTCACAAACGATCTTTTTGTGTCCCTCTACCCCTAACTCGTCGTGGGACAGCACTTCAATTTCCAGAGCTCGCTCGCATCCAAGCTGTCGCACCCCAAGGATGCGGGAATTGGTAAGGTGCTTACGAAGGCTCATACAAAACATGGGGGCCTGAGCGGGATTTTCCCGGGTCGATTCGGTAAATGCCACCCGGGCAGATTGAGAGTTGGCCGAAAGCAGAAGCCGCTCGTTGCCCCGATGGGTGCGAACCTGCAACACCACCTCCTGGGGGTTGGGCTGATTGACCTTATCAATGCGGGCCCCCGTCAAATGGGTGGCAAGTTCCCGGGTGAGGGAGGCAAGAAATATGGTACAAAGGGGCATAGTTTATCCTTTCTTCAGGGGTGCAACGACCCCCACAACGTCACATTCCCGGCTTGACAGGGTGAATTCCACCTCCGGGAAGGCCTTCTCCAACCGGCTCTTCAGCTTGGGAAGTACCACGTATTCGGTGGCATAATGGCCCAGATCTATCAGGTTGATTCCCAGGTCGGCGGCCAGGGTGAAATTGTGGTATTTGCAGTCGGCGGTCAGGAAGGTATCACATCCGGCCCGGTAAGCATCGGCCAGGTAGTCGGCACAACCGCCGCCTCCCACCGCCACCCGATGGACCCTGCGGCAAAGATAATGGCGTCCCCCGTTGGTATCCAGCGCCCGGCAGACCTGTTCCAAAAAAACTGCGGGAGCCATTTCCTCCACAGTCCCCACCCGGCCAATGGAGGGAACCCCTTCCCTGGCATCCTCATTGAGAAATTCTTCCACATCGCTCAAACCCAGAGCTTCTGCCAGGGCGTCGTTGACACCGCCGTGGGCGGCATCCAGATTGGTGTGCATGGAAATCAGGGCAACGTTTCCACGAAGCAGGGCTTCTACCCGGCGTTCCGGTCCGTTGGCACCGGTGAGATGATAGAGAGGTGTATAAATCAGCGGGTGGTGGGTGATGAGAAGGTCGTACCCCTCCTCCACCGCCTCCGCCACGGTGGCGTCGTCGGCATCCAGGGCCAGAAGCACCCGCCGAACCGACCGGTCCCCATGGCCCACCAAAAGACCCACGTTGTCCCATTCCATGGCGTAGGATCCGGGAGCCAATTCAAAGAGATTTTGTTCTATATCACGTGCGGTGGTCATATCGGTCCAACCTTTCCAAAAGTTCTTCCAGAGCGTCTGCTTCCGCCTCATGTCCCGCCGTTCGGTTGCCTGCGGCGGCTTTCCGAAGAACTTGTTTTTTCTTTTCCATGTAACGGGAAGCCAATTCCTGGGGATTATCGTCGTAAACCCGTCCCAGGTAGGCTTCCTCCTCCGAAATGGTCCGGATTCTCCCGGTGTAACCCACCCGCAAGACGGTATAGATGCGGCGGCCTTCGGTCACCAGCTTCTCTTCCCATATTTCGTAGCCCATCTCCCCCAGGCTTTTCCGAAGGCGCTCCTCGGTGGTCATGGGCTGTACGACAGCAGGCACTTCCCGCAGGTGTGCTCCCGCTTCCAGAATGGAGGCAATCATCTCACCACCCATGCCGGCAATGGCAACGGCATCCACCTCCCCCGCTTGGATCCCCTCCAATCCGGGGGCCATACGCACCTCCACCCGGTCCGAAAGCCCCAGGGCTTCCACCGTGCGGCGGGCATTTTCCACCGGCCCCGGCACAATGTCGGAGGCGATGGCTTTTTCAAATTTTCCGTCCAACACCAACCGGGCGGGCAGGTAGGCATGGTCACTCCCAATATCAGCCACGCATTTGCCCTTCCCCAAAAGCGCAGCCACCAGGGCCAGCCGGGGTGTCAGAGTAAAATTCTGATCCATAGGGACTTCCTTTCTATCGAAAAAAGCCCGTCTGAGCCTTCCCCAAAGGGAACGCCCAGGCGGGTCAATGGTTTCTTCTTTCCGGGGGTTATGCCTGTTCCTTTTCGGCCAGGAAGGTGTTGATCTTGTTGATCAGTTCGTCGCAATCCACGCCATGGACCATGCAGGCCTCTTCCACGGTTTCGCCCCGGGCGCTGGGGCAGCCCAGACAATGCATGCCGATTTCGAAGAAGAACTGGGCGGTTTCGATATCCACCTGCAGAACGTCGGTGATGATCATATCTTTGGTAATCATTTTAGCCATAATATTGGTATCCTTTCTGATTTTCAAATCAATCGGGGAATGAGGGAAACAACCTTTCCCGGTCCCTTTTTTCTTTATTTTATCACAGTTTTCCCCCAAATGCAACCCCTCATGCCTCCTTTTTCGATTCCACAAATTACACAAAATAGTCTTGCAATCCCCCGGTCACTATGGTACAATCTGGATAGAAAATGTCAAAGGAAAGGATAGTGTGAATTATGAGCAGTTACGTCACCCGTAAAACCCCTGGCGATACCTCCTGGTTTGTGAAGGATCGCTTCGGTATGTTTATCCACTGGGGCACCTATGCCATGGCCGCCCGCCATGAGTGGGTCAAATCCCGGGAATGTATTCCTGAGGATCATTATGATCTCTATGCTGAATTTTTTGATCCCGATCTGTACGATCCCAAGGATTGGGCCCGCCAGGCCAAGGCCGCCGGCATGAAGTACGCCGTGCTCACCACCAAGCACCACGAAGGATACTGCATGTGGGACACCCAGTACACCGATTACAAGTGCACCAACTCCCCCGCCGGGCGTGACCTGGTGAAAGAATACGTGGAAGCCTTCCGGGCTGAGGGCTTGAAGGTGGGCTTCTACTATTCCCTGATCGACTGGCACCACCCCGAATTCCCCATTGACCGCATCCATCCCCGCCGCAAGGATGCCGACGCCGAAGCGCAAAGCAAGGGACGGGATATGAAGATCTACGCCGAATACATGCGTAATCAGGTCCGGGAGCTTCTGACCAATTATGGCAAGATTGATATTTTGTGGTTCGACTTCTCCTACAGCGCGCCCAGCCCCGACGATCTGCCCTGGATGAAGGGCAAGGGCAAGGATGATTGGGAAGCCGAGGAGCTGATTGCCCTGGCCCGCTCCCTGCAGCCCGGCATCATCATCGACAACCGCACCGAGCTGGAACAGGATCTGTGGACCCCCGAACAATACCAGCCCACCGAATGGATCACCCACAAGGAAACCGGCGAAAAGGTGGTTTGGGAAGCCTGCCAGACCTTCTCCGGCTCCTGGGGTTATTATCGGGACGAAACCACCTGGAAGTCCCCCGAAATGCTCATCCGCATGCTGGTCAATACCGTTTCCCTGGGGGGCAACCTTTTGATGAACGTAGGTCCCACCGCCCGGGGTTACATCGATTACCGGGCTGAGGAAGCCTTGAAGGTCTATGCCGACTGGATGAAATACAACTCCCGTTCCATCTATAACTGCACCATGGCGGAACCCGAATTCACCGCCCCCGCCGATTGCCGCTTTACCCAGAGCGTAGATGGCAAGCGACTTTACCTGCACCTCTTCGCCTACCCCTTCGGTCACATTCACCTCAAGGGTTTGGCCGGCAAGGTGAAATACGCCCAGTTCCTCCACGATGCCAGCGAAGTCCAGTTCACCGAAGGCGGCGTCAAGCACTTCAGCGAAGGTGCCGCCCAGGCTGACGATCTGTTG
>SVKS01000152.1 GCA_015068345.1 Oscillospiraceae bacterium | reverse complement strand
CCGCTGGTCACCGGTTTGCATACGGGCGCGGATTTTTTCCGCCGTGGCAAAGCGCACGTGAATGTCGGATGCCAGGGTAATGCCATAGGTGCCCGAAAGGGCTTTCCGTACCCCCTCGTAAATGGAGGTAAGCTGGGTTTCGTCCCGAACCCGAAGCGCTTCGCATTCCCGGCAGATTTTCCGGTTGCCGGCTCCTGCATGGTCTTCGATTTCGGTGTATTCGGCGGCATAGAGGGGGCGGCCGCAATAGCTGCAGTAGCCGCTGCCCGCCACCTTGTCCACCACCACCGAATCGGTGCGGGTGACCCGTTCGAATTCGGTCAATACCGCAAGCAGGGTTTCCCGGTCGAAAATTTCAGGGAAGCGATCACCGCCAAAGTGGAGATAATCCCCGGTGATATTGCCGTTGGGTGTATAGTCGGCCAGCCAGCGAAGATAGCTTCGCATGGTGTCAAAGAGCATGCCGAGGGGATATTGCTCGTTTTGCAGGAGGGTGGACAGCATGCCGGTTTCGCTTTCACAATCCTCGATGATGAGGATTTCGGTATCCTCTTCCAACCCATCGTAGTATTCGCCACGTTGGAGACGGGGGAAATAATCCCGCAGGCGGCGACCGAAGGTGCCGTCGTAAATCGATTCATCCCGGATCAGGGGACAAACCGCCAGGGTCTTATGGGAGTAAGGGAATACGGTTTTCATCATTTCTTCCAGCATAACCGCAAGCAGCAGGGCCACCCGGTCATTTTGGATATTCTTAATACGCAGGGAAAGGATTCGACCTCCCTTGACCCGACGGAAGGCATCCCGACGGAAGCTTTCGTCCAGGGGTTTGGCATCCGCCCCCTTCACCAGGTCGGGGGTGGGATCGGCGGGATTCATGGCAAAGTAGCCGGTGGTATCCACTGTGAAGGTCACTCCGTCAAATAGGGTTGCCTCGTAGCCGCCGGTGATGCTGTCGGCCACTTCATAATGCACCGGATAGTAGCCCGCCATTTGGGGAACCGATTCCAGGGTGTAGATGCGGCATTGCTTGTAATCCACCGGGGCGTCCAGTCGGTCCCCCGATTCGGTGGCATACACCACGCCCAGTTCGGGATCCATATCGGTGACCTTGTACAGGGTCCCACGGTGGCAGAAGGATTGGCTGGGGATAAAGTGGTGGTACATCCGTCTGGCGGGAATGCCCAGGCCGGTGGTTTTTCCACGGACCATCAGCTTTGCTTCCTGCATTTCGGCCACCAGATGTTCCAGGGGGGTGTCCACCTTCAGGGTCACGTATTCCTCCGCCCGGTATTCCACCAGTTCGGCATCCAGCCGACTGCGGCGGGCAAAGGCAAAGTCGTATTCCAGGGGGGTGCCCCGCTTGCCGGGCATCACCATGTCCCGCAGGAGGCGAAGCGCCTGGTCTACCCCACCCACATTGGGGTCAATCACCCGCACCCGGCTCAAAAGAGCGCCGATTTCCACGCCGCCCTCCCGGGCTTCAAACAGGAGCTTCATGGCAATGGATTTACCGGTATCCGCCAGGGCCGGGGTGATCATATTGATGGATTCTTCGCCGGCGGTGTAGCGTTCGGCGTTGGCGGCAAAGTAATCCCGGAGCATGTAGGGTTTGGAAACCAGATGGATCATACTGCTTTCCCGACCGGCATAACGGGCATAGTTATACATGGCCAGAGGCAGATTGCAAAGCGAATCCTCCACCACCAGGAAGGCGGCGGTGCCATCCCCATCCACCCGGTTCAGGCAGATTTGGTCCACCAGGGTCTTTTGGGTCACTCGTCCCTCAAACCAGGGGGCCAGGCGGGACATTTGGCTCTTCATGCCCTGGAGCATGGCTTCGGCGGGGGTATCCCCATGGGGCACCATACCGATGCGGCTCACGCCGTAGCGCAGGGCCACGCTGGCCAGGGGCAGGGCCACACCCAGATAGGTTTGGATGCCGCTTTCCCCAAACAGGTTATCCTGGGCCAGGGTGATTTTCCCACCGGGGCCGGGGGCCGGTTCGTAATTCCAAAGCAGGAAGTGGGTATTGGCAAAGGAGCGGTTACCGCTGTAAAGGGTCAGTTCACCCTGGGGATCCAGGATCTGGCGCAGGGTATTGGTGGTTTCGGGGGGAATGCTTTCCGAAAGGGCAATGGTCTGCAAGCTACCCGCCCCACGGTGGAGCCGATGGCACAGGGCAGCCAGCAGGATGCCGTCCCGGGCGGCCACTTCGGCGGCAGAAAGCACCACCAGGGTGGAAAAGCGCTTCAAGAAGGCCGATTGTCCCACAAAGGCATTTTCATCGGTAACCACACCGGGAGTCAAAATGAGAATATCCGCGTCTGCGGTGGCGTGAAGCTGTTCCTCCCCCACCATGGTCCAGATGGGATGGTAAAGATTGATCTTTTTGAACTCTTCCTCCAGGTAAAGCCGGGTATTATCCGCCGCGGCTCCATCGGGAGCCAGGAAGAGAACATTTTCCCCCCGGGCCAGCCGGGCATTGAGATAGAGCAGCAGGTAACTGCCGAAATCGGAGAAGAGGGAGGCATCCACCAGCACGTCCTTGCCGGCATCGATTCCTTCAATCACCGAAATGTAGTCGGGATTCAGCCCAAAGCCCCGGTTCCGCAGGGTATCTTCCATGGCGGCAATCAGGGGGCTTTCGGCGGCGGTTTTGTTGTAGAAGGTTTCCTCCTGCCCCAAAGCCTTGCCGGGCACGTAGCCCGCAAACCGTTCGGGGAATTGGGCCTTGTATTGCTCAATCAGGCTTGCATAGTCGTGGTTGCGGCGCAGATCGGAGGAATCAAATTTTTTACTGCCAAGCTGTTCGTCCTCCTCCGCCCCGTCCAGGAAGTAGCGGAATTCATTCACCAACAGAATGGAAAGGGTCGGGTAAACAAAGCATGCCACCGCCATGGTTTCCAGGGTGGCGTAGGAAAGAAGGCCGCTTCCCATATAAATGGGAGCCTGGAGCAAAAGCACCATTCCACCAAAGCCCACGTACAGGATCCGCATGGCCCATTTCAGGCTTACCGCCACCTGCACCCAGGGTCGGCTCAGGGTGACCCGGGGGCCATCCAGATCGTAAAAGAAGCCCACCATGGTCCACCAAAGCTTTTTGAAGCCCTTTGCCGTGCCGGGAGCGGGAGCAAGCACCCGCTTGAGACCCGCCGAAAGAATCATTTTCAGAAGCAGGAAACCCAGCATCAAAAGAGCGTTGATGACAAACACCCCATACACCACAAAGATGTAGGAGAGCATACCACCCGGGGATACGGCAGAAAGCAGGGACTGAATAAAGCCCAGACCCATCACCCAGTCGGCCAAATCGTCCAGTATGGGAAACAGGATCATCCCGGCAATCAGATAAACCAACGCCAGGAAGGGGAACCGCAACGTTTTATAGCGATTTTCCCGGGTTCCGCTCTTTTTGGCAATGGCCGAAAGGAGCAGGGCAAAAATCCCCAGGGGTAGCAGGGGAACCAGCCATTTTATCAAATTCAAAGAGCTTCACCTCCTTCGGGCTGCAGCCAAATCTCATCCACGTCGCTTTCATCCACCACGACGTAGAGGGCATCGTTTTCGTACTTATCCCGTTCGGGCACCAGCAGAGACTGATACCCTTCCTCCGGGTTGGGATCGGTACCCAGGCGGGTCACGTCCAGTTCGCTGATCAGATTCTTCACGTAACGCAAATATCCACTCAGGCATTTATTGTGGTAACTCACCGCCACAGGCAGATCCTGGCGGCGGGCCAGATATTGATCGAAGGCGCGCTTGTATTCCTCCAGGGCGTAGGACCGGGGAATATCCCGGGACAGGGCTTTCAGGTAGTCGGCCAGAGTTTCCTCCCGGGTGCGCTGGGATTCCCGGAAGAAATCGCAGAGAGCGCTCACTTCCCGGCTGATTTTCCCCTTGTAAATCATGTAGAAAAGGCCGTACCCCAGGGTCATGGCCCCTGCCACACACAATATGGTCAAAAGGAAGAAGAACCAACCCTGGTATTCGTTCCACAGGTCGGGTTGCAAAACGGCGTAGGGAACCGCAAAGGCCAGCAGAGCCAGCACCCCGGCGACGTAAAGCCGGGTGGCCCGACGGAGCACGTCGAAAAGATAATCGGTATTGCGCCGGCAAAGCTCAATGGCTCCCTCCACGTCGGGGGCGGTCAGGGCATCCTCCCGGCGGCGGGCCATGTCAGCCCCCGTTTCCCGGAGTTTTCTTTCGATGAAATCCCGGGTCAGGTCCTCATTCTCAATCACCGCCTCCGGTTCCATTACCTTGATGTGATTCATGGCATCCTTGCGCTGGCGGAAGCGCTGGGTCACCAGGGTGATGAAGGTTTGTATACGGCCTTGGTTTTCGTAAAACTTATCCCTGGCTTCCTCCAGGGTGGCATTGACGGCGGAACGCAGACCCGCCAGGGTCAAACCCCGGTGCTCCTTCACCTTGAGGGTGAGCTTAGGGGCGTTTTCCGCCACCTGCAAAAGGATCGGTTCCTCCAGCAGGGCTTCCCGGAACCGGGGGAATCCTTCCCCATCGGGTTCCAAACCCATCAGTTCCTGTTCAAATATGTAGCGGCGGTTTTTCAAAACCGTGGCCAGGGCGGCAAAGTCCAGGGCCGGAATTTCGGCGGCTCCCAGGGCTTTTCCGCTTTCCAAAGCGTCGCCCCCATCCTGTACCTGGGGCAGCCGCAGTTCCCCAAGGGTAGCCATGTGATAAACGTAAAGCAACAGATTGTACTCACTTCGGTTTTTGGCGTGGAAATCACTGTCCTGGAGCCGGATGTGGGCATACTGTACCGGCGAACCGGTTACCGGCAGGCGCACATGCTCCCGTTGGTTGTAAACGGCGGTATAGAGTTCGTCTGCCAAATCCACGTCCGCCACGTCTTCCCCCCGCACCGATTCGGCCACTTCCAGAAGCACCCCCCGCACCAGGTCGCTGTCGGCACTGAGGAGCCTGGTTTTCTGGTCCCGGGTCATGGTGTGGAAAAAGCTGTCCTCGTATTCCCGACGGCCGGGATACACCCCATCCTGATTGAGGTCTGCCAGCCGTTTTTCGGCTTCGCTGATGGCAGGCAGGGGGAACAGATCCCACAGGGCGGTACGGACCCGGGCTTCGTAATCCCGGCCCCGGCCGTACTGGCTGTCCCGGGTAAAGTTTTCGCCATAAAGGATCAGGGCTCCCTTGGGCTTGCGTCCCAGAGCATAGAGCCGCCCGAAAAGCTCCTCCTCAATCAGGAGGTCGGTGGCCTTTTCGGTGGCCAGGGCCACCTCATTTCTCCCCTCGATCTCCACGTAGACGATCAGGTTGTACTCATCCCCCACCACCTCGTAGCGGGTAATCAGATCGGCAATTTCTCCGGCGGTTTCCGAAAGGGAGTCCAGAGCGGAATCCACCGTATATAACATATGACGGGCGGTCAGGCTTTCAAACAACCGCTCGTGTCGGGCCAGGCTGATATTCCTGCTGGTATTCACAAAAAAGGTATGCATACGGTGTGTCCTTTCGGTTTGATAGTAGTGGACAATGGATAGTTGAAAGGGGACAATGGCTCGCTTTTGGAGCATTGTCCATTTTCAATTGCCCATTGTCAATTCACTTCCCCCTCCCTCCCCCATGGGAGGGAGGGGGAAACGGCTTATTCTTTGCCTTCCCAGTACTCGAAGTTGATGTAACGTTCGAGGCTGGCGCGGGCGGTCTTGCTGGTGGCAAAACGGGACTTCTTGTAAATCAGGGAGCGCAGCTGGGCATGGCGATCCTCGGTCAGTTCCGAAAGGAATTCCTCCATAAGCTTCTGCAGGGCTTCCACAAAGATACGCTTTTCTCCATCGGTGGCCTTGGAATTGCCAACAAACCGGGCAATCAGGTTCAGGGCATTGCGGTCGGTGTTGTCTTCGCTGATGAGCTTTTTGGCAAAACGGCGGGCACGGGGACCGGTGAAGTTCATGGTATCGGTTTCCACGTCCATGTCGGCTTCCAGCGCCGGGCCGAAGACCTCCTCAAACTGCAGAGTGGTCACTTCGTCCATCTGCATGGCCTTGAAAATGCCCCAAACGTCGTTGATACCGACCAGCTTGCCTTCGTGCTTCAGGTCACGGGTGGGATAGCTTTCTTCCGGCATGGCCTTGCCGCTGTCGGTGCGGGCGAAGGAGGCATACACCACCTTCTTGCCCTTGCGGGTTTCTTCCGGCAGGCCGCCGTAGATCATAGCCAGCCAGAAGCTGCGGGCGGTCTGGCGATCGTCTTCCAGGTTCTTGTCGGCGCTGATCATGGGCAGGTAGCTTCTCTTGTGCCATCTGATATCCAGGTGGGGAGTGAGGGCAGTCTTGTCCTTGCGGATCATGCTGCGGATCCGTCTGGAATAGTGTTCGTAGAAGACACCGAAGCTGTCGCCGGTTTCGGCAAACTTGGGAATTTCCGACAGAGCCACGCAATAGAGGGCCTGGTAGCAGGAAATTTCGTAGCGGGAGTATTCGTCATTGCTGACCACTTCGGGGGCGCCGACTTCGGCACCGGCCCGGAAGAATTCCTTCACGTCGGTAAGGGATCCATCGGCCAGAATGGCATCCTTCACTTCGGGGTTGATGCCCCAGAAGGTCAGGGTGTAGGCGGAACCCGATTCGTCGTCGGCACCGCCGGCTTCCGACAGGG
>SVKS01000151.1 GCA_015068345.1 Oscillospiraceae bacterium | reverse complement strand
ATAGATGTAATATGTATCCGGTTCACCACATAATACAAATTATGTGGTGTTTTTTATTGTCAAAAGTTCAGCACAGCAATCCCAGCCGTTCCATGCGGCGGCGGTGCTCCACTCCGGTGGACATTATGTAGATGCGGGTGGTTTCGATGCTGCCGTGGCCCAGGATATCCGCAAGCTTGGCGATATCCCGTTCCATTTGGTAGAAGGTGCGGGCGAAGAGCTTTCGCAGGTTATGGGGAAACACCTTTTGGGGATTGACCCGGGCGGCGGCGCAGAGTTTTTTCATTTGGTGCCACAGGTTGCTCCGGTCCAGGGGGTTGCCCGAACGGGTGACAAACACCGGCCCCCGGGTAATGCGGCGCTCGGCGGCATAGCCCACCAATTTTTTCCGCAGGTCCCCGGGAATCAGGATGGTGCGGGTCTTGCCTTTACAGTTGACGGTGATTTCCCCGTGGGTCAGGGCTTCCCGGGTGAAGTAGCGCAGTTCGGAAACCCGGATGCCGGTGGCGCAGATGGTTTGAAGCACCAGAAAGAGCTGTTTTTTCCCCCGGGCCGCATCCAGAAGCCGCAGATACTCTGCCTTGGTCAAGGTCCGCTCCTCCGATGCGTAGATGCGCCGCTGGGTTTTGAGGGTCCGCACCCGGCAATGCACCGCCCCCAAAAACGCCAGAAAGCGATTCAGGCTGGTGAGCATAGAATTCACCGAGCGCAGGGCGAAGCCCGCTTCCTCCAGGTGCTTTTTGTAAGCCACCGCCAGTTCCTTGGTCACTGGAGTGTCCCCGGCAAAGTCCAAAAATCGACCTGCGTCCCGCAGGTACTTTTCCACCGTGGCGTCGCTTTTTTCCTCCGAACGCAAATGCTCCCGGAATGCCACCAGCCGCCCGGCCGAAAGTTGAATTTTCATAAACCAATCCTCCTTTTGGGATGTATCTCCTATTGTACTCCAATTCGAAGAATTTGTGCCCGGTCTTCTTCCTTTATATGTAAAGAAGAAATTTCCCACGCAGGCTTGCAATGGGCGGGGGATTGTTGTATAATTTTTACAAACGTCAAAGGAGCGAATCCCATGAGTCTTTCCGATCTTCGTGCACTTTCCAACCGTTACGGCGGCAACCCCGACTATGTCCTTGGTGGCGGCGGCAACACCAGCTTCAAGGAAAAGGGTATATTATATGTAAAGGCCAGCGGTCAGCGGCTTTCGGACATGACCGAGGCGGGCTTTGTAGCCATGGAGGTGGAAAAGCTCCGGGCCATCGCCGCCCGGGAGTATGCAGGCACCGACAAAGAGGTGGAAGCCGCCGTTCTGGCCGACATGATGGCCGCCCGGCTCCCCGGTGAGGACAAGCGTCCCTCGGTGGAGGCGGCGGTGCACGCCATGATGGAAGGGGCCTACGTCCTGCACATCCATCCCAACCTTCTCAACGGCATCACCTGTGCCCGCCAGGGAGAGGTGACTCTGAAGGTCATGCTCCAGGGGCTTGCCCTGTGGATTCCCGAAATCAAACCGGGCTACACCCTGGCCCACAAGGCGGCGGCCGACCTTGCCAAATTCAAGGAAGAACACGGTGTTCCCTGCCAGATCATGTTCCTACAAAACCACGGGGTCTTCTTCACCGCCGACACGGTGGAAGAGATCGACCGACTGACCGCCGCCCTGTTTGGTGCATTCGGCCGCTTCTCCCCCATTTTACCCAGTGCCGAGCCGATTTCACAGACTTCGCCTCTGGCCGAAACCCTCTCCGCCCTTTCGGATGACAAGACGGTGCTTTTTGAAGCAAGCGACCTGCTCACCGCCGGGTTGGAGGCCGACTATTTTGAGAAGCTTCCCACCTTCACCCCCGACCACATGGTCTACTGCGGTCACAAATTCCTGCTTACCACCCCGGAACGTCTGGCGGCGGATTATAGCGCCTTTGCCGCATCCGAGGGGTTTGCCCCCAAGGTCGTTGGTGTCAAAGGTGTGGGCGCCTTCGCCATTGGCGAAAGCGATTACAAAGCCGGGCTGATTCTGGCCCTTTTGAAGGACGCCATCAAGATCGCCCTTTACGCAGAAGGGTCCGGCGGGCCCCGGTTCCAATCCAGTTTCCTGGTCAACTTTATTCGCAACTGGGAGGTTGAAACATACCGCGCCGGTGCGATTTCCGATAAATAAACGAAACGAGGTAAAAAGCCATGGCAAAACGCAAGATTTTAACCTTCGATTACGGCGCAACCAGCGGTCGCGCCATCCTGGGTGAGTACGAAAACGGCAAGCTCACCTGCACCGAAATCCACCGTTTCCAGAATAACCCGGTGGAGATCACCGGCCACCTGTATTGGGACATTCTGCGGCTTTTCCACGAGTTGAAGCAGGGCCTGATCAAGGCCGCCATCGCCGGTCACAAGGACATTGACTCCATCGGCATCGACACCTGGGGGGTAGACTTCGCCCTGCTGGACGAAAACGGCATGCTCCTTGCCAACCCCTTCGCCTACCGGGATTGCCTCACCGACGGGGAGCTGGAACGGGTAGACAAGTTCCTGCCTCTGCGGGAGATTTACGACCGCACCGGCATTCAGCTGATCAAGTTCAATACCCTCTTCCAGCTGACCGCCATCAAGGATAAGTACCCCGACCTGCTTGCCCGCACCAAGAAGCTGATCTTTATTCCCGACCTTTTGAACTATTTCCTGACCGGCAATATGTCCTGCGAATTCTCCATTGCCTCCACCAGCTCCATGTATAACCTGGAAAAGAAGGACTGGGATACCGAGCTTCTGGAAAAGCTTGGCATCGACCCCGCCATCCTGCCCCCCATCACCGGCGCAGGCCGGGTGCTTGGCAGATTGCTTCCCAACCTGGTGGAAGAGACCGGCATTGACGCCGAAGTTTGCTCGGTTTGCGGTCACGACACCGGCAGTGCCTACCTGGCCATCCCCATGGAACAGGGGGAAAGTTGCGCCTGCCTTTCCTGCGGTACCTGGTCCCTCCTTGGCACCGAGCTGGAAGCCCCGGTGGTTTCCGACGCCGGTTTCCGTTACAACTACGCCAACGAAGGCGGCTACGATTTCACCACCCGTTACCTGAAAAACATCATGGGCTTGTGGATCTACGGCGAGGTCAAGCGGGAGTTTGAACGCCGGGAGGGTGACGTGAGTTACGACGTGCTGAACAAGGAAATCATGGAAGCTCCGGCCTTCAAGGCCTTCATCGACCCGGACGACGAGCTCTTCATGGCTCCCCACCGGATGGTGGAAAAGATCAAGAGCTATTGCGAAAAGACCGGCCAGTGGGTCCCCCAGACCCGGGGTGAGGTTATGCGGGTGGCCCAGGAAAGCCTGGCCTTGAAATACCGCTACGCCATCGACGGCCTGGAAGAAATTCTTGGCAAAAAGCTCGACACCATGCGTGTGGTGGGCGGCGGCTGCAACAACGTCAACCTAATGGAGTTCACCGCAAACGCCCTTGGCCGCAAGGTCATCTGCGGCCCCATCGAAGCCACCGCCATCGGCAACATGACCGCACAGCTCCTGTCCCTGGGCGAATTCAAGGACCGCTGGGAAGCCCGTAAGGTCATCGGCGAAAGCTTTGAGCAGATCGTTTACGAACCCACCGACGCCGCCACCTGGGCCGATGCCTACGCCCGGTTCAAGGCCATTATCGAAAAATAAAGGGAGGATTTCCAAATGAAAGCTTACGGCAAAACCACCTGGCTCATCGGTGACGCCTTTTGGGACAGTCATTCCAACGGCATCTATCCCAGCCATGAATCCATCTGCGTTCTGAACACCTCCGACAAGGATGCTCATATCAGCATGACTCTCTTTTTTGAAGACCGGGAAAAGAAGACCGGCTTCGATTCCTTCTGCCTGGCGGGCCGCACCCATCACATCCGCATGGACCGCATCGTGTCCACCGCCGGAGAGACCGTCCCCCTGGACGTACCCTACGCCATTCTGGTGGAATCGGACACCCCCATCGTGGTGCAATACAGCCGCTGTGACACCGCCCAGGAAGCCCTCACCTTCATGACCACCATGGCCTACCCTGTGGAGGAATAAGATATGATTCGAATTTTGTCTATTGGTAACTCCTTCTCCACCGATGCTACCCGCTATCTGTGGGAAATCGCCTCCGCCATGGGGTGCGAAGTGGAAACCGTCAACCTCTACATCGGCGGTTGCTCCCTTTATACCCACGTAAAGCATCTGCGTTCCGGCGCCCGTGCCTACTCCTATGAACGCAACGGCTGTCACATGGCGGAAGATGCCTCCATCCCCGAAACCCTGAAGGCCGGTCCCTGGGATTTTGTCACCCTGCAGCAGGCAAGCCATTACAGCGGACTTCCCCAGACCTACCATCCCTTCCTGGAGGAATTGGCCGACTACATCAAGGCCGTAGCCCCCGATGCTAAGATCCTGATGCACCAGACCTGGTCCTACGACCCTGAAAGCACCCACGACGGCTTCCCCACCTATAACATGGACAGCGCTTTCATGTACCAGGCGGTGAAGACCGCTTATGCGGAGGCCGCCGCGTCCATCGGCTGTGACCTGATTCCGGTGGGGGACGCGGTGGAAGCCGCCCGAAAAGATCCCATGTTCGCCCCCGGCAGCGGTAAATACCCCATGAATCGGGACGGATTCCACCTTTCGGTTCCCTACGGCCGGTATCTTGCCGCCCTGGTTTGGTGCGAAAAGCTTTTGAAGCTTGACGTGCGGAAGGATACCTACTGTCCCGTCACCCGGGATGGCGCCGCCGATCAGAATGCCCTGGACGTTTTGCGGGGTATCGCCCATTCCATCGTAAACCCCATCTAAAGCTTTGTTCTCCCTTCCTCCCCGTCGGGTTTTCCGGCGGGGATTTTTGTTGCATTTCGATAAAACGTTAAAGCGATAAAGTGGGAATTTTATCTATGCTTCGCCTCCTCCCCGCTTGCAATGTGGTCAAGAGCGTGATATAATATCGGGTATGAAGCAAAAACCGACCCTTTTCAGGTCGGGAAAGCAATAAAAGGAGGAAAACCCCATGACTTATGTCGAACGCGTATTGAATGACATCATTGCCAAAAACCCGGCGCAGGATGAATATATTCAGGCTACCACCGAAGTGCTCCACTCCATTGAGCCGGTGCTGGATGCCCATCCCGAATACGAAGCCAATGCCCTTCTGGAACGCCTTTGTGAACCGGAACGCATCATCATCTTCCGTGTACCCTGGGTGGACGACAAGGGCGTGACCCACGTCAACCGTGGCTTCCGGGTACAGTATAACTCCGCCATTGGTCCCATCAAGGGCGGCATCCGCTTCCATCCCTCGGTCAATCTGGGCATTATGAAGTTCCTGGGCTTCGAACAGATCTTCAAGAACTCCCTGACTGGTCTGCCCATCGGCGGCGGTAAGGGCGGCAGTGACTTCGACCCCAAGGGCAAGAGCGACCGGGAAGTCATGGCCTTCTGCCAGAGCTTCATGAACGAACTCTATCGCCATATCGGTGCCAACGTGGACGTTCCCGCCGGTGATATCGGCGTGGGTGCCCGTGAAATCGGCTACTTCTATGGTCAGTTCAAGCGCTTGACCGGCTCCTACGAAGGCGTCTTCACCGGCAAGGGCCTGACCTACGGCGGTTCCCTGGCCCGCAAGGAAGCCACCGGTTACGGTCTGGTTTACTTCACCAACGAAATGCTGAAGGTTAAGAACGACTCCTTCGAAGGCAAGACGGTTCTGGTTTCCGGCTCCGGCAACGTTGCCATCTACGCCGCCCAGAAGGCCACCCAGCTGGGTGCCAAGGTGGTTGCCATGTGCGACTCCAACGGCTGGATCTACGATGCTGAGGGTGTTGACCTTGCCGCCATCAAGGAAATCAAGGAAGTCAAGCGTGCCCGTATTAAGGAATACGTGAATTATCGCCCGAATGCTGAATACCACGAAGGCAAAGGCATCTGGTCCATCCCCTGCGACATTGCCCTCCCCTGCGCCACCCAGAACGAGCTCCATCTGGAAGATGCTAAAATGCTGGTTGCCAACGGCTGCCGCATCGTAGCTGAAGGTGCCAACATGCCCACCACCCTGGACGCCACTCAGTACTTCCTGGACAACGGCGTAGCCTTTGGCCCGGGCAAAGCCGCCAACGCCGGTGGTGTTGCCACCAGCGCTTTGGAAATGAGCCAGAACTCCATGCGTCTGTCCTGGACCTTCGACGAAGTGGACGAAAAGCTCAAGGGCATCATGATCGGTATCCACAAGAACGCCTACGAAGCCTCCAAGGAATACGGTCAGGAAGGCAACTACGTGGTCGGCGCCAACATCGCCGGTTTCCAGAAGGTTGCCGAAGCCATGATGGCTCAGGGTGTTTGCTGATTCCATCCCCCTATCACAGATTCCAACAGCCGCAGGAAACCCTGCGGCTGTCTTTTTGATTCACAAAATATTTCGTTTTTCCCGAAAATAATGCTTGACAATTTCCGTGGAATATGGTATATTATTAAGGCAGTCTTGAGAGAGACCAAATATATGCGGCCATGGCGGAACTGGCAGACGCGCACGTTTGAGGGGCGTGTGGGCAACCATCCGGGTTCAAGTCCCGGTGGCCGCACCAGAAAAGAACCCACATTTGTCTACGACAAGTGTGGGTTCTTTTCAATGAAATAAATCCCTTGCGGGATTTGTGAAATAACGCTTCGCGTTATGA
>SVKS01000150.1 GCA_015068345.1 Oscillospiraceae bacterium | reverse complement strand
GCAGTGGCACCCATGTCAATGAGTCCTGCAAAACACCAGTCCACGCAGTTTTTGGAAAAATGGAGCTGCAGGCGGTGCCGCTCATTGTCCGGCAGGTTGTACCGGTCGGAGGGCATCTTTTCCGGGTCGATCATGCTGTCGGTGGCCTGGCTGGAAAGAAGCCAGTAGAGCTTGGTTACCTCGTCATAAAGGATGTGGAACTTCATCTGACCACCGGGCATGGGAAGATAGAGCAGGGTCTTGCCGGTGGGAGCTTTGACGGTTTCCATTTCCATGGTACCATCCTCCTTTTCCACCACCTTCGCCACACAGCAGTAGCCGGTGCGGCCGGTGTGAGCCCGCATGAAAAGATAGAAGGTGTGGCCGGTGGGATCGTACCAGATGTGATTGGGGTCATGAATTTGCACCACGTTGGTTTCCAGCCAACCGATGGGGGCGCAATACCGCCCGCCGGGTTCCACGCCGGTGTCCCGATCCAGGGAGTAGAAGGGGATGCCGAAGTAGTCGGTCTTTTCGTAATCCACCAACTCTTCAAAGCTGTTTACCTTGGCAAAGGTCCAGTTTTCCCGTTTGGTCAGGTCGGTATGGATATTCCCCCGCATGAGTACGGGACGCAAGGCCCGTACCGGCCAGCCGGTGGTTTGGGGGTCAAAGCTCTCCATCACCAGGTAAACGTAGTCCCCGGAATAGATCACGCTGGCGGGGGCCTGATGCCAGGCGTCCCCGTGGGTTAGGGAAGCATATTCGGTCCAGGTTTCTCCGTCATCATCCGAGCGGATAATGCGAAGCTCCCCGTTGTGTCCCAAAACGTAAAGGGAGCTGCCCGCAACGAAGGGGCGGGCGTGGAGGAAGGGGAAGGTGGCAACCTTGCGCCAGCTTTCACCCCGGTCGTCCGAAAGAAAGACCTGGCCCATGTCTGCCGGGGCTTTAGGACCGCCCCGATCCATGGTGCCCACCAGCCGTCCGGAAGGCAGGGCGCAGATGCCGGGGCTGTAGCAGAAAAGCTCCTTTGGGGTTTCGGAACGGTACATCACCGATTTGATGGGGGCAATGGGTTCAACCTTCCACATACTTCATTCTCCTTTTTGGGTCTCGGCTTCCATTGCGGCGTGCAGGTCCCGCATTTGCCGCACCACCAGCTTTTGGTAGTTTGTGAGCTGCTTGGGGTCCCGGCTTCGCGATTCCACCGTCATGGGCACCCCCACCAGGTCCAGGTAGTATTTGGCGGTGCAGGGATAGGACATGGCTTCGGTGAAGGCCAGCATGGAAAGCACGTTGAAGATTCCCTCGGCCTTTTCGGGTTGGGTTTCAAAATTGTCGTACACCCAGTTGAGCAGTCTGGGGTGGAAATTTGCCATGATGCCGGAATAGCCCGCAGCCCCCTCCCGCAGGGAGTGGAGCAGGGTTTGCTCGTTGGCATTGTATAGCAGTACACCGGTTCCGGAAAGCTGGCGCAAACGATCACTCAGCATATCCGGATCACAACAGGTGTCCTTGATAAAGCGAAAGCGACCGGTGGCAATGCACCAATCCAGAATTTTCGGGGTCAGAAGGCGCTTGTAGGGGTGGGGGCATTCATAAATGCCCAGGGGAAGATTGGGGTCGATCATGGAAAGTAGCTTTTCGGCGTTTTGGATCCAGACGTCGTCTCCGTCGTTATGCAGGTCCAGACGGTTGCTCACCAGGACGAAGGCGTCAATGCCGGTTTTGGAAATTTCGTTGATCTCCCGGGCCTGTTCCGCCAGGGAGTCGCTGATATGGCCCGAAGCCACCACCGCCATGCGGCCGGCGGACTGCTCCACCACGGTGCGAGCCAGAAAGATCCGCTCTTCCAGGCTCAAATATACCATTTCGCTGGATTGGCAAACGGCGAAAATGCCGCTGCAGCCCTGGTCGGCATACCAATCCACAAGATTACGCACAGCGGCTTCGTCGATGACGCCGTCTTTGTAGGGGGTGATCATGGTGGGATAAACGCCACCGGGAAGTGTTTTGAACATAAAAAATCCCTCCTTCAGGTTATCTTTATCATACAGCCTGGGGGAGGGTTTGTAAATGGTTGATTGGAACAAAAAAATGTCCAAAACGTCCCTAGGACCGCACCGACTTGCGGTATCGGGCAGGGGGAAGACCTTCGGTTTTGGTAAAAAACTTGCTCATGGCATATTTGTCCGCAAAGCCGGCTTCCAGGGAGATCTCCTCCAGGGTCAGGTCGGTTTCGGCCAAAAGCTGGCGGATCTTTTGGGATTGCAGGCTCTGTTTCAGTTGGTGGGGGGACATGTGGCACTCGTCGGCGCAAAGCCTGACCAGCTGTTTGCGACTTAGGAAAAACTGGGAAGCAATATCCTCCACCGTAAGCTTGGATGAAAGATTATCCAGAATGTACTTCTGTATCTCGGAAAGCTGGGTGGAACGGTTCTTTTGAAACCGGGTGGCGGGAAGACCCGGAGACAAGATGCGAACCAACAGGAGGAAAAGCTGGGAAAGCTCCGCCAAAATGAAGGGATGGGAGCCAAAGGCCGTCCCGGTGCTGTTTTCAAGCAGAATGTCGATTCCATGCAAAAAGTCGTCACCGACCCGATGTGGGTGGGAAACGGCGGCGGATTTAGAAAGCTCCACAGAAATGACAGGGTCCTCCACCGAAAAGCCCCACACGAATTTGGTGAAATCCTCCGATTGGGCGTGGATGGTATGCACCTGTTGAGGAGGGATAAAAAGAAACGCCCGGGGGGTCAGGGTGTGGCGTTTCCCAAAGGCTTCGATGACACATTCCCCCGTGAGACAAAGGTGCAGTTCGAAAAAGGAATGGCGGTGGGGTTTGGGGTTGTATTGCTCGTATTTTTGAAAGGCCACCCGGCACCAGAAGTGGTGCAGGGGAATCTCCTCCTCCCGGGCATTCAGGTCCAGCCGGGCCAAAGCCCGGGACGCAAGCAGGGTACGCTCTTCCATGGGCGTCAGTGGGCCAGAATGAAGGCCACCACGTCCCTGGGATCTGCCATGCCGTGGGGATGGTGGTCACAGCCGGGCTTTATGAATTCCAGAAAGGGGAGACCAGCATTTTGGTAAGCTTTGGTGACGAAAACGCCGTTTTCGTCGTAGGGGACGGTTTGATCCGCGTCCCCCGCTACCATCACCATGGGAATTTTGGCATTCAGTAGGGCGGGGAGGTTATCCAGGGGCATATCCCGGTAGGCCATCAGGTGTCCCAGGTCGGGAAGCTTCAGGGCTTCCAAAATTTCCGGAATACCGCTTCCATCCCCCAGGGCGACCCCCTTGCCGAAGCCGCAGGGACAGCTCATGTAATTCACCACCGGGGCATCCAAATAAAGGCAGGAGACCAGCTCCGGGTATTTGGCGGCGAATTTGATGGCGATCAATCCGCCGCAGCTCATGCCCACCGGCACGCAAGCGGGGGAAAGGTGATACTTTTCGGCGACAAAGCGCACAAACCGGGCCTTTCGGTCAAGATCCGGGCTGTCCCCCCAGCGGTTGTCGTTTTGTAGGAAGCAAAGGTGAAAGCCCCTTTCCAGAAGGGGGATCTCCAGGGCTTCCGGGAAGGCGTCCCGGTATTCTGTTTTTACCATAAGTCTTCCGCAAGAGGTTCCCTCCCGGGGGAACACCACAGTGGCGGCGTGATTTTCGAAGGTAAATTCCTCGGCTTCAAAGCCAAACCAGTTGGTAGTTGCCATAAAATTCTCCTTTACCCAAAATCAGTTTCGTTGGGGATAGTGTAGCACAGGAAAAGCCGGAAAGCAAGTGTCTTTTGTGCCCCAAAATGAAAATACCGTTGGTTGCAATGGAATGGGGAATGTTGTATAATAGGGAAAAGAGATGAAAAAGGAGAGAATTATCATGCTTACCCTGGAACGCGCTAAAGAACTGCTTGCCACTACCACCACCGAAGAACACCTCTTCCTCCATGCCAAAAACGTCATGGCCGCCATGGGAGGTTTGGCAAAGCATTTCGGAGAAAATGAAGAGCATTGGATGGCCATTGGCTACCTGCACGATTACGATTACGAAACATATCCCGAAGAGCACCTTGCCCACACCGCCGAACCCCTTCGGGCGGCGGGACTTACGGAGGAGGAAATCCGGGCCATCCTGGCCCACGGCTATGGCCACGTCAACGAGGTGGAGCCGGTGACCAACCTGGAAAAATCCCTGTATACCGTGGACGAACTCACCGGCATCGTCCAGGCCGCCGCCCGCATGCGCCCCCTGGGCATCACCGATATGGAGGTGGCAAGTTTCATGAAGAAATTCAAGGACAAGAAATTTGCCGCCAAATGTGACCGGGAGCTCATCAAAAATGGCTGTTCCCTGCTGGGAATGGAGGTCAAAGAGGTGGCGGAGATCGTCATTGAGGCCATGAAGGCCCATGCGGAGGAGCTGGGTCTGGGACCCAAGGAATAAAGTATGGAAGAAAAAAGAAACAAGATCACAAAGAAGGGCTGGCTCCTGATCGGGGCGGGGATCCTTCTTGTGGTGATGATTTTGCGGGTGGCTTATCTGAAAAGCGAGATTGAAGACCTGAAAAACCGGGTGAATTCCCTGCAAAATCATGTAAACAACTATGAAAACCAGATCAATGCCATCTACAACAACGTGGATCAAAAGCTCAAGGAGGAGGCAAGTCTGCTTGCCGGGAGCGATTATAGCTTTGGCAAGCTGACCGATGGGGGCAAGGTGCCCTTCACCATCCGCATTACCCCCAAGGAGGTTACCGAGAAGACTTCCATGACCCTGACCATGGATGGGGAGACCATCCCCATGAAGCGGGAGGGAAGCGATTTTACCGTCACAAAAGAAATCGGTATGTTTATCGATTACGACCAGGTGGGAAGACCAAAGGTCACCATTACCGAAGGGGAGATTCAAAAATCGGAATTCTTGGAAATGTTGGACGTGTCCTATCTCTTCCATCGCTATCTACCCAGTGTGGAAGCCCATGGATCGGGCCATTCGGTCCATTCAAATGGAGAACTGAAGATCAGCCTGGATTTTTCGGTGCATAACCAACCTGCCGATGAGAATTCTCAGGTGACCTTCACCAAGCTCCTGCGGGTGGAGGAGGTCAATGGGGAGGAAATCGGCCGGGAAGACATTACCGAGGAGGTCCTCCAGCAGGATGGCAGCTTCAGCACCACCTATTCCAAAACCTACCAGGTGGAAAAGGAGGATGAACTGCGGGTCTACGTGGTGGCTACCGACTCCCTGGGATATGTCCACAAGACCCTGGCGCACCAATGGTTCAACGTGGACGGGGACGCCACCGAAACCATCTTCGGCGGGGAGGAAATCTACGCCCCCGACGGTACCCTGCTTTACGGATTTGGGAAATGAGAATGCTATCCACAAAAGGGAGACGCAAGGGATCGCTGCAAGACCGGGGGGAATGGCACGTTGTAGGAGACGATGCCCGTCGTTGCTATGGAACGCCATCCCTACGATACAGGGGCAGTTTTGTTTTGACTATTCCTTCCGACTTCGCCTGAAAAGGGGAGGCTATCAAGACTGTGCAGGCTTGGGAGAAACCAACTGCCCGGAGATTGAACTAACGTAAATAACAACCATGGGGACACGGAAAATGTGTCCCTTTTTTTGCTTTTGGGTTGCGGATTGGAGGAAAAGGTGATATACTCAACCTATATCGATCCTGTGGAGGTATGTCATTATGGCTGCAATCATAAAGCCCTGGGAGGGAACCTTCCCCCCATTCCGCATGTATGGAAATCTATATTTTGTGGGCACCCAGCCCGCCTCGGTTCATATTGTGGATACCGGCGAGGGGCTTTGTATGCTGGATACCGGTTACCAACATTCCCTTTATATTGTGCTGGACAATATGTATCGAATGGGGCTGAATCCCCATGACGTGAAGCTGATCCTCCTGACCCATGGCCACATCGATCACTTTGGCGCCGCCCGGGCCCTACGGGAGCTCACCGGGGCTAAGATCGCCCTGGGAGCCGCCGACCGGGAATATGCCACCGGCGAACTGGATCTTTCCTACGCCAAAGAGCTGGACATGACCTATACCGAAACCTTTGACCCGGATATCCTGCTTTCCGACGGGGATGAGATTACCCTGGGAAATACCACCTTTACCGCCATCGCCACCCCGGGCCATACCCCCGGTGCCATGAGCTATGTCTTCCCGGTGACCGATGGGGAAAAGACCTTCGTGGCGGGACTCCACGGGGGTATGGGCATCAATACCATGTGCCGGGAGTTCCTGGATGCCTACGGTCTTTCCTACGACTGCCGGGACAAGTTCCAGGCCGCCATGGATCGCCTCAAGGAGATCCACGTGGATATTTTCTTGGGCAATCACATGCAGCACAACGACACCGCCGGCAAGTACAAAGCCATTGGGGCGGGAAACCAATACGCCTGCGTGGTTCCCGGTGAGTGGATCGAATATGCCGAATGGGCCAAACAGAATATGCTTCAAATGGTAGAAAGGGAGAATCAACGATGAAAGCAGCTTTTTCATTCCACTATAAGGGCAACCCGGTTGCCACTACCTGCCACGGGGAATCTCCCTGGCGTTTGGACGAAACTCTGGTGCTTCGCCCCAAACTCCATCCATTCCCCGAATACGATGCCGTCGAATGGGTACTCTGGTTCGAAAACGACGGCAATGCCCCCTCCGGTATCCTGTCGGACATTTGGGATGCCGAC
>SVKS01000149.1 GCA_015068345.1 Oscillospiraceae bacterium | reverse complement strand
TGTATCTTCCTGGACGACAATCTGGTGTGCCTGACCACCGCAAGGCGGGCGGGTATCCCCTCCATTGGGGTCTTTGACGAGACCTCCCGGGAGGTGGCGGAGGACATCAAGCGGGTAGCCGACCGCGACATTATGGATTTTTCCGAGCTTTGACGAAAAGAAGCGGGAGCAGCCGCTCCCGCTTTTGGTTTTCGATTATTCGCCGGTGACCTCCACCTGGCAGCTTTTCATCACCGCCAGGGCGGCGGCATGGGCTTCCGGGGTGACCCCGGCACAGCAGGAGGCATCCACCCCCACGGTGATTTCCGGGAAGGTTGCTTTCAGGATCAGGGCGTTGGACACCACGCAGATATCGGTACAGACGCCGATCAGCTCCACCGCTTCCAGAGCCAGCTCTCCCCAGCCGGTGTATCCGAAGCTGGGCTTGTCAATGATCCGCTCCCCCTCTTCCCAAAGGCCGGGCACAAGCTCCCAACCGTGGGTTCCCCGAATGCAATGGGGTACCGGAAGGCGTTTCCCCTCCTGGGTCTCGGCATATGATTGGTGTGGGTATCCCGGGTGAAGATGATCTCATCTCCAGCGGCCCGGGCGGCTTTGATTTTAGCCTGTACCTTGGGTAAAATGGCCACCGCTTCGGGGGTACCCAGCACGTCGGTGACGAAATCGTTTTGCATATCAATCACAATCAAGGTTTTCTTCATAGTCTGTTCCCGCTTTCCTGTAAGTTACCCTTATTATATACGAATTATGCCGCTTTTTGCAAGCGGGTATTTTGAAAAAGGAGATTTTCCCATGACACTTCCCCTGACCATGCGTTTTTCGGTTTGTAACGGAGTCATCTTCCGCTACCGGGAGGATGCCGCCGTCGCCAAGTTTGAAATGGGCACCCTTTTACTGTCCCTGCGTTTCACCGGGCATGATACTCCCTTGATCCTCACCGCCCCCGCCGAAATCGGCCAGAATGCCGAGTTGGTTCTCTTTCCCTGGCGTATGGAGCTTTGGGTGGAGGACAAGCTTATGGATGAAGAGTGGCCTCACGGAGACCCTCTGCTGCTTACCGCCGCCTTTGCAGAGGGCACCGCACCCTCCTTCTCCAAGCCCCTACCCCGTCCGGTGCCCCCGGCAGTGCTTGGGGAATTCCGCCATGCAGAGGGTTGGAAACCGGAGGGCGAGGTTTACGTAGGGGACTGCATGCCCTACTTCGATGCAGACCGTTACCACGTGCTTTATCTGAAAGACCGGCATCGCCACCACAGCAAATGGCACAAGGGAGCCCACCAGTGGGAACACCTTTCCACAAACGACCTGCGCACCTTCCAAATTCACCCCATGGCGGTACCCATTGACGACCCCAACGAAGGTTCCATCTGCACCGGCTCTCACATTCGCCGGGGGGACACCCACTACCTTTACTACACGGTACGCACCATGGACGGCTCCCCTGCCCCCATCCGGCGTTCGGTTTCCACCGACGGCTACCATTTTGGGAAGGACAAGGACTTTTCCTTCACCCTGTCGGAAACATACACCGGTGCCAGCGCCCGGGATCCCAAGCTGGTTTTGGACGAAGCCGGTCTTTACCACATGTTTGTCACCTCTACCCAGCGAAAAAGCGGCCGGGGTTGTCTGGTACATCTGACCTCCCGGGATCTCGACACCTGGACCGAGGAAACCGATCCCATTTATCTGGCCCCCGACGCCGCCGAGCCCGAATGTCCCGACTATCTGGCCCTCAACGGCTACTACTATCTCATCTTTTCCCTCCACGGTAAGGGCCACTACCTCTACTCAAGAAAACCTTTCACCGACTTCATCACCCCCGATGATCCCATCATCCCCTGCAAATCGGTACCCAAAGCGGCCGTTTTCCAGGGGCGCATCCTGTTTGCAGGCTTTGACGGTGACGGCAAGTACGCAGGCACCTTGACCTTCAAAGAAGCCTTCCAAACCCCATCCGGGCTGCTCACCTTCGGAGAAGTCGCCGAGGTCCAAGAATACTAAGAGAATTTTCTGCAAATTCACCAAAATTGGGATTGCTTTCTTCTTCAAAAAAGGCTATAATGATGACATCAAAGGTCCCCACACGGGACCCCCTGGAGGTATATGTTATGTTCAAGCTGATGGGGAAAGACCTGTACCCCGAAAAGATGGAAATTCTTTACGATCGCCCCTTCTCCAAGGAAAGTCTGGAGGAAGATTTCGTCATCAAGAGCGGCGACTGGCACGTGGATGAAGAGGGATGGCTGATCGGCAAGAACCCCGAAAACAAGGCCTGCATGGTGATTTCCAAGAAGGACTTCCTGGGTGACGTTCTTTTGGAGGTAGAAGCTTCCACCATTCTGCCCTGCACCCGTGACATCAACGTGATGTGGCATGGCAGCTGGAATGAAGAAACCAACCGCCGCCACGTGGCTTACGTGGCCGGTATGGAGGGCTGGTGGAACGGCAACATCGGCTTCGAAAAGTCCCCCAAGTACGACTTGGTCTGTGCCACCAATCTGTTCCCCTTCGAACCGGGCCGCATTTACCACATCATGGTAGGCGACATCAAGGGTCACATTTTTGTTGTGGTGGACGGCAAGGTCTGCCTGGAAATCATGGACCCCGATCCCATTGACAACCTGACCTACGGCAAGATTGGTTTCGAAGCCTTCTGCAGTTATCTGCGCTTCCGCAATCCCAAGGTCCGTCGTATTACCTATGACAAGGTGACCTGTCACTACGACCCCGAATTTTGAACCAAATCACATACATAGGAGAGGTAGATACTATGTCGATTCAAGTTGGTATTATTGGTTTTGGCTACATGGGCCATTTCCACATGAGAAAGATCCGTTCTTTCCCCGAGGATGCCGCCCTGGTTGCCGTCTACGACATCAAGGAAGAAGCCCTGGCGGACGCCCGGGAAGAGGGTCTGCAGGCCTGCACCTCCGTGGAGGAATTCCTGGCACTCCCCCTGGACCTGGTTGTGGTTTCCACCCCCAACAACTACCACGCCCACTACGCCAAGCTTTGCATGAAGGCCGGCAAGAACGTGCTTTGCGAAAAGCCGGTCACCATGTCGGCGGCCGAACTGGAGGAAGTGATGGCGGTTTCGGCCGAAACCGGCAAGATCTTCACGGTACACCAGAATCGCCGTTGGGACGTGGATTACCTGGAAGTGGTTTCCGCTGTCCGTTCGGGAGATATTGGCAAGATCACCACCATCGAATCCACCGTTCTTGGGGAACGGGGCGTCTGCTTCGGCTGGCGGGGCGATCCGGTTGCCGGCGGTGGCATGCTTTACGACTGGGGCGTACACCTGATCGATCAGCTCCTGATGCTCTACCCCAATGAAAAGGTAGTCAGCGTTTACGCCCGGCTCCTGAGTGTTCTGACCCCGGCGGTGGACGACTACTTTGAACTCACCTTCAAATTCTCCGGCGGTACCACCGCCCGGGTTACCGTTGGCACCTTCGCCTTGCAAAAGAAGCCCCGTTGGTTCGTATTTGGCGATCGCGGCACCCTGAAGCTCGACGATTTCTCCGGCCAAGTGGGCGGTATGGCCCGTATCAAGGCTGACGTGAAGGGCTTCGACAGCGTGGTTGGTGTCAAGTCCCTGGGGCCCAGCCGCACCATGGCCCCCCTGGAAAAGGATATGCTGGAACCCCTGGAGCTTCCGGTTGTGGAAGACCAGCCCCTGGAATTCTGGCGCAACCTGATCGCCGCCGTGGAAGGCAAGGAGGAATGCTATATCAAGCAGTTCCAGCTCCTGCGGCAGATGAAGATCGTGGATGCGGCCTTCCTCTCCTCCGAAAAGGACGAGGTCATCAAGGTCGAAATCTAAAGAAGCAACACATGTATATGAGAACGCCCCTTTTCCGGGATGGAAAAGGGGCGTTTGAAAGGATATTCCATGACGAAAAAATCGTTTTTTCTCCTATCCCTAACCGCCATCATCTGGGGCTTCGCCTTCACCGCCCAGCGTGTCGGGGGCGGCTACCTGGGCAACTTCTCCTTCAACGGCATCCGTTACCTACTGGGCTCCTGTGCCCTGATCCCCGTGATCCTGCTTTTTGAAAAGGGTGCCACCGACAAGAAAAAGAAGAAGAGTACCCTGATCTACGGCACCATCACCGGATGTATCCTTTTTACTGCCTCTGCCCTGCAGCAGGCCGGTATCAACCTGACCGGCAGCGCCGGCAAATCGGGCTTTATCACCGGGCTTTATCTGGTTTTGGTTCCTTTTTTTGGTATGTTCCTTGGAAAAAAGATTCGCCCCATTACCTGGGTTGCCGCCGCATTGGCGGTGGGTGGTCTTTACCTGATCTCCTTTTCCGGGGCTACCACCTTCGGTTGGGGAGATGGAGTTCTTCTTTTGGGAACCATCTTCTGGGCTGCCCATATCCTGATTATTGACAAAGCCGGTGACCAGGTCTACTCCATCCGCTATTCCTGCGTGCAGTTCTTCGTTTGTGCCCTCCTGAATCTTGCTTTGATCCCCTTTCTGGAAACCCCTACCCTGTCGGACGTGAGAATGGCGCTCATCCCCCTGCTCTACAGCGGCGTCATGTCCACCGGAGTCGCTTACACCTGTCAGGTATTGGGACAAAAGAACACCGATCCCGCCCTGGCTTCCCTGATTCTGTCCACCGAAACCGTCTTTTCCGCAGTAGGCGGTGCTTTGATCCTTGGTGAACGCATGACTTCCGGTGGATACGTGGGCTGTATTTTGATTTTTGCGGCCATTTTGATTTGCCAGGTGGACCCTAAATTATTCCAAAAACTGCGTAAATCGAATCGTTAAAAGATCAATTTTTGTTGAACATTCAAAATACACTTGCCAAAGATGTTTTTTTGTAGTAATATATAGGAAATACAGTTTTGAGAGGTGCCCAATGAAAATATTGTTCTCCACCGACAGCACTGCTGATCTTTCCAAGGAACTCCTGGATCAATATCATATTCCTGTTCTTCCCCTTTACGTGCAGAAGGGCGGTGTCATGTACCGGGACGGTGTGGATATTACCGTAAAGGATATTTTTGAGTATGTGGGAGCTGGTAACCCCATCTGCTCCACCGCCGCCTTGAATATTGGTGACTACGAGGAATTTTTCGGCAAATACGCTTCGGAATACGATGCCGTAATCCATACCATCATCAGCAGTGAGTTTTCCAGCTGTTATCAGAATGCTGTCATTGCCGCCCAAAGTTTTGACAACGTTTACGTGGTGGACTCCCGCAACCTCTCCACCGGTATCGCCCTGGTGGTTTTGGAAGGAATCGACATGGCAAAAGCCGGCATGGCCCCCGCCGACATTGCTAAGGCCATGGAAGATGTCACCGCCAAGGTGGAAACCAGCTTCGTTTTGAACACCCTGGAATACCTGGCCAAGGGTGGCCGATGCTCCTCGGTTACCGCCCTGGGTGCCAACCTTTTGAAGCTTCGTCCCGTCATCGAAGTACAGGAAGGCAAAATGCAGGTTGGCAAAAAGTACCGTGGTGCCTACAACAAGTGTGTAGTCAACTATGTGGTGGACCGCCTGAAGGACCGGACCGACATCAAGCCCACTCGTATCTTTATCACCCACGCCCATTGTGCCCCCGAACTGGTTGCCGAAGTCCGCAAAGCTGTGGAAGCCACCGGTATCTTCGCCGAAATTCACGAAACCCTGGCGGGTTGCTCGGTATCCTCCCACTGCGGCCCCGACTGCCTGGGTGTCCTGTTTGTAAGAAAGTAAAACGCGATTCAAAAAGCTCCCTTGCTTATGTAAAGCAAGGGAGTATTTTTATTCCTTTATAAACCGGCCAATCACCGAAGCAAGTATAAAAGCCACAAGATCAGCCACCACAATGGTGGAGCCAACGGGGGTTTCCACAAGCAGGGAAATCAGTATGCCAAGGGTGGAGGCAAAAACCGAAAGCAGTGCGGAAAGGATTACCACGGTACGGAAGTTTTTCGCAATACGCATGGCAGAGAGGGCCGGAAAGACCACCAGGGCAGAAATCAGAAGAGAACCCACCAGATTCATAGCCAAAACAATGATCACCGCCACGGTGATGGCGATCATCAAGTTGTAGGCCGAAGCGTGAGTACCGGTGGCTTTTGCAAAATCCTCATCAAAGGTGACCGAAAAGATTCGATGATAAAAGAGGATAAATAGCAGCAGCACCAACACCGAAAGGATGACACAGAGCCATACCTCCCCGGAGGTAAGGGTCAGGATGGAGGTGGAGCCAAAAAGCGACGCGCACACGTCCCCCGACACGTTGGCCGATGCGGAAAAGAGATTCATCAGAAGATACCCCACAGCCAGAGTCCCAACCGAAACCATGGCAATGGCGGCATCCCCCTGAATTTTGGTATTTCTGCCGGTTTTCAAGAGCAGGATAGCGGCGGCTACGGTGATCAGGAGCACCAGGGGCATTTCGTTGGAAAGCCCCGCCACAGCGGCAACCGCCATGGCCCCAAACGCAACGTGAGAAAGGCCGTCCCCAATGAAGGAAAAGCGTTTCAAAACCAGAACCACCCCAAACAGGGCGGAGCAAAGGGAGATCAATACCCCAACGATCAGGGCGTAGCGCACAAAGGGATAGGCGAAATATTCCCCCAGGGTGGCAAACAGATGGTTCATTCCGCTGCCTCCTTCCCCAAATAGGCATCCCGAGTGCCAAAATACACGTCCTTGCCCACATGGAGCACGTGGGTGGCGTAGCGCATGGCAGAGGGGACATCGTGGGA
>SVKS01000148.1 GCA_015068345.1 Oscillospiraceae bacterium | reverse complement strand
TATTTGGTGCAACAAAATCTTTTTGTGAATCTTCCACTTCGAGTTTTATGATATCCCGCACCGTTCTGTTATTAAGCTTTCTTAACTGAATCATATTCAATTCCCCTTACGAAATCAATGTTATCTATCTGTTTGCCAAATTCAGGTTGGCTAATCATTTGTTCTATTATATCACATGGTTACAATAGAAACAAGAACAATCCCGGCAGATGACCTGCCGGGATTGTAATCGCTTTACAAATACCTGCCATTCGGCAGTGTTTTTGCAGAACTATAATCCGGGCTTGCCGAATGGATGCTGCGCTCTCAATTTGCCTGGTATTCCTCCAGGAAGGCTCCGTCCTTTTTCAGGGTTTCCCGGAGCAGGGTCACGTCCACGTCCTTCACGTGGCAGCCGCATTTTGCGGCGATGGAGGCGGCGGTGCCAGCCCCCTGGGCAATGGCCATCAGGATGGGGGTCACCCGGGTGGCACCGCAGGCCTGGTGGGTGGCGCTGATGCAGCGGCCTGCCACCACCAGATTCCGCACCTTTTCGGTGACAAGACTACGGTAGGGAATGGAATACCATTGACCGGGCTTCAGCTTGGGGTATTTTTTGCCTGCTTCGGGGGCCAGGTGTACGTCAATGGGGTAGCCGCCCATGGCGATGGCATCGGGGAACATGACGCTGGTGACCAGGTCCACCTCGGTGAGCTTGTAAATGCCGTCGATCTTTCGGCTTTCCCGAATGCCGATGTTGGGTCCGGTGCTGATGAGGTGAGCGTTTTCAAAGCCGGGAACGTATTTTTTGAACACGTCGAAGGTGGCGTGGGCCTGCTTACGGCCCTCAATTTCGGCGTAGGTCAGGTCGAAGGCGTCCACCGGGGACTTGCGGCGCACGTGGGTCATGTTGATGATGTATTGCCCCAGGGTATTGGTTTCAAAACACAGGAAGTGGCCGTTGTCGATTTCGGTTTTGCCTTCTGCCCGCAGGGTGTTCAGAATTTGGAAGCCGCCCTGAATGCCGCTTCTGGGAATGATGCGAAGCTTGTCGAAGGGGATGGTTTTGAGCATATCTTCCTTGTTTGCCAGAACAAAGTCGATGACCTTTTCCCGGTCCACCCCGCCCACCAGAATGTTCATGCTCATGGGCTGGGCCTGATTGTCCGATTCCCTGCCGTACACCGTAGAAACCCCGGCGGAAACCGCAAGATCGGCGTCGGCGGAGGCGTCGATGAAAACCTTGGCCCGGGCGGTGAAGAAGCCGTTCTTGGCGAAAAGCCGCACCTCGTGGATCTGGTCATCTGCCATGGTGCAATCGATGAAGGTGGTGTGGTAAAGCAGGGTCACCCCGGCTTCGATGCACATATCCTCCATTACAAGCTTCATCCCCTCCGGGGAGAAGGGGGTCACGCTGGAGGCGTAGCCCACAAAATCCTCCATGTGGCCGGGGGACAGGCCAAGGGCTTCCATACGGGCAATCATTTCGTGGGGAATGCCCTGCACCACCTGGGTGTCCCCGGCGTGGTAGGACATCATGGGGCCGGTGCCACCGGCGGTGAGCATACCGCCAAGGAAGCCGTGCCGTTCCACAAGCAAAACGCTGGCTCCGTTCCGGGCGGCGGCAACGCTGGCGGTGAAGCCCGCCGGGCCGCCCCCAATGCAGATTACGTCATAATTCAAATTGGTATAACGATCGTCCATATTCTGACTCCTTTGCTTTTTCTTCATTATACAGGAAGTTATTCCCAAAGGCAAGTAAATTTACTTGCGAAACACAGTATTTCGGGATATAATAGGGGAAACAGGAAACGAAAAGGAAGAAATGCACATGAAAACCTGCTTTATCATGGGTGCCATGCCCACCGAATGTACCTTTGTCCCCCGGCCCGGTGACCTGGTCATTGGGGCGGATGGGGGACTTGCCACCCTGGAAAGCCTGGGAATCGCCCCGGATGTGATTCTGGGGGATTTTGATTCCCTGGGCCGCATCCCCACCGGGGATGGGGTTATCCTCCACCCGGTGGAAAAGGACGATACCGATACCATGCTGGCCTGCAAGCTGGGTTTGGAACGGGGTTACCGGCATTTTGAAATTTACGGGGGCATCGGTGGTCGGCTGGACCACACCATCGCCAATATTCAAACCCTGCTCTATCTCAAGGAACGGGGCGCTTCTGCCCTTTTGGTGGGGGATGGGGAGACCCTGCAGGTCATCCGGAACCAATCGGTTCTCCTGCCTGCCAGGGAAGCAGGCCTCCTTTCGGTGTTTGCCCTGGGGGGCGACGCCCACGGGGTTACCATCCGGGGACTCTATTATGAGGCGGAAGGGGTAGACCTGACGCCCTCCTTCCCGCTGGGAGTCAGCAATCACTTCTGCGGCCGGGAGGCTTTTGTGGAGGTAAAAGAGGGAAATTTACTGATTATAGCCGAAACAACCGTTGGTTGAGGGAAAAAACACCGAATGGTTGTGTGAATCTGGGGGTAAAACAACCGTTGCTCCCTTCAAGAAGAAGCCCCATGATGGTATGATAGTACCATCAACGAAACGGAGGAACAAAACATGAATGAAACTTTGGGAAGCCGCATTGCCGCCCTGCGGCGTGAAAAGGGCCTGAAACAGGATGAACTGGCAGAAAAGCTGGGGGTCAGCCCCCAGGCGGTGAGCAAGTGGGAAAACGATATTTCCTGCCCGGATATCTCCCTTCTGCCCGCCCTGGCGGAGCTTTTGGGGGTTACGGTGGATGAGCTCCTTTCGGGCAAAAAGGAGCCCCCGGTGGAATTGGTGCCCGAAAAAGCGCGCAAGGACATGAAGGACATGATCCTGCGGGTGGTGGTGGACTCCACCGATGGGGATAAGGTGCGGGTGAACCTGCCCATCCCCCTGATCCAGGCCGCCATCGATATGGGCATGGAAAGCAAGCTTACCGAAGGCCACGGCCCCCTGAAGGGCATCGACATTCAACAGCTCCTCGCCATGGTGAAGGCGGGGCTGGTGGGCAACCTGGTGGAGGTGGACTCCGCCGATGGGGACAAGGTCCGCATCTTTGTGGAGTGAGCCCATGCGGATCGGAGTGAAAGACAGCGACACCAACCTGCGCCTGCGGTTTCCCACCGGGCTGGTGCTGAACCGCTTGACGGTCAGTATCCTGGTGCACGCCCTGCGGGATAAAGACTTTCCCTTTACCAAAAAACAGCTCATGACCCTTATCAAGGCCGCCAAGACCTACAAGCACCACCATCCCGATTGGGTTCTGGTGGAGGTGGATGGTCACGACGGGGACCAGGTCATGGTGAAGCTGTAAGCATAACAAAATAGTGCCATCAGAAAGAAAGTGAGCCGACCCGCCAAGGGTCGGCTCATTTTCTTATGGAATCCGGATTTCCAGAAAGCTATCGTAGTGGGATTCGGTTATGTCCCCGAAGGAAAGGGCGTGAAGCTTGGTGTCTCCTTTGATCACCGTCAGGGTAATCTGTATTTCGGGTGCGGCGGGGAGCAACCCCACGTTCTTTCGACAGGAAGCTCCGCTTCGAAGGGTAAGGGTAGAGAAGGGGACCCCGTTTTGGAGAATCTGAATTTGGGTATCTTCCTGGGCTTCGGCTTCGATGAACAGGGGGCAACCCTCCGGGACGTCCATGGCGGTGTAGGAAACCGCCTCGCCTTCCCCAAGTGCCAGGTCCAGGGCGTCCCAGGCCACCTCGCAAATATCCATGTGGGGAAGCCAATCCAGGGTGCGGCCGGGATGCAACTCGATCTGATAGCCCGGTTCCACCCGGAAACCGAAATCGTTGGCTTTGTTGTATGCTCCCCGGCACCCCACGTCAAAGGCAATGCCCGGCACCCGAACCGACGGGCGGCGGAGCACGGCGTCTACCACCTCGGGATGCAGTTCGCAGTTCTCATAGCGCATGTTTTCCAGAAAGGGATCCAAAATCGCCTGGGACTTTTCGTATCCCGGGTGTGGGCCCCCCTTGGTGTAGGCCACGATCTCTTCCCATCCCTCCGGTGCAGGGTTAGAACAGGCACCGACACGCCAGGCGGTGCGCTTCCAGGGCCAGAAGTTTACCCCGATTCCAAGCTGCAAAGCCATGGTATAGGCGGCGGTGAACCATTCGGGACGGCTTCTGCCGGTTTCGCCAAGCCAAAGGGGCAGATTGTATCTTTCCGAAAGGGCCAGCCAGGGGGCAAAGGATTCCTCGCAGGGCATTTTTCGGTATAAATGGAAGCTGATGACCGAATTGTCGTCGAACTTTTTCACAAAAACGTCGGGCAGCGAAGCTCCGTCGGTGCCCTCTATGATGATGAGGTGGCGTTTGTCAATTTCCCGGATGGCCGCCACGCAATCCTGGTAAAATGCGATCAGCTGGGGCATATAGCGTCGATGCTCTCCGCTGAGGGGTTCATTCAAAAGGTCGTAACCACCCACGATCCACCGGTCTCTGTATCGCCGGGCAAGCTCCTGCCAAAGGGCCAGGGTCTTGGTGCGGCAATCCTCGTCAATGAATAGGCGGGGGCTGTTGTGAACCGAATCGTCAATGTGGGTGCCGGTTTGGCCTCCCACCGCCCCGTGCAGGTCCAAAAAAACGTAAAGATTTCGGGCTTCGCACCAATCGATGCACCGATCCAGAAGCTGAAAACCCTCTTCAATAAACCGGATTCCCGGCTCTTCTTCCAGGAGGATCCGCCAATGGATGGGAATCCTAACCGAATTGAAGCCCAGGCTGGCCACGGCATCCACGTCGGCCTGGCTGATGAAGTTCTCCCGGAAACGATCCCAGAAGGATTCGGCGTAGCGCTTGCCGCAAAGCTCCCGGATCAGGGCCTCAAACCGCCAGGGGCGGTCGTAGTAATTCCCCTCTCCGAAGGCCCACATGTTCCCTTCGCAAAGGAGCCAGTTGCCGAAAGCAACTCCCAGGGGCAGGAATTCCTCCCCGCGCCCGTTGACCAGGCGGCGTCCGTCAACCCGCAAAAAGCCGTCCACCCGGGACGGCGAAAGTTTTTCAAACATAAAGCTTTCCTCACATCTCTTGCTGTGATCTCCCGGTTATTATAATACAGACGTTGGCCGTTTGCAAGAAGGGGAGGAAAACCTGCGTCGTAGAAACCCATGGGATGCTGGGGAGCGGACTTCCGAAATGAAACCCGGTGCAGGCAGGGTGCGCCTTGGGTACGGTCTAACCCTCCCGTTGGTACCGGACCCCTGCTGCGGCCCCGCGATGTCCGTATCCTTACCAAATGAAGGGGATCAGGCGGTATTTAACCTTTTGCTTGTATGCACGGTATCCCTCCAGCTCTTTTTCAAGAAAGGCCTCTTCTCCCCGGATCCGTTTGGCAATGATAAAGGGGTAGGCCAGAAAGATCAGGAAAGAATACACCGACCCCAAAACCAGGGGCATGGACAAAAACAAAAGCAGGGTGGCGCTGTACATGGGGTGCCGGACGATGGCGTAGAGCCCGGTATCGACGACCGTTTGACCTTCCTGTACCTCGATGGTACGGCTCAGCCAGGTGTTTTCCCGCAAAACCTCCCCATAGAGCAGGTAGGCCAGAAGAAACAGCAGGGCAGCCCCCAGGACAAGGGGACGGGGGAGAGCGTACCAGTGAAAACGAAAATCAAGCCCGGCAATGATAAAGCCCGCCAGGAACATAAGGCCGCTGAGCTTGACAACGAGACTCTGCTCCCTTTGTTTTTCTTTTGCCTGAAGCCGGCTTTGAAGCAGACCGGGGGCCAGGACCATCATCAGAAATCCCGCCAGGAACATGGGGATGAATAAAAGCCCCATCAATAACCAGCCGTTGAAAAAGGCAAACGTGCCAGCCGGCAGAAAGATCAATAGCCCAACCAGGATAACGCCCAATAAAAACTTCCCGATCGCTTGCAGAAACAGCTTTTTCGTCATGTTGATTCCTCCAATCATTCCTTCGACCAATAGGCGCCTACGATCTCACCGGATGGGTCCCAAATGTCCCATAAGGTATTGTCAGCCACGTAGGACACGTGTGCGGTCTTGTTGCACTCGCAAAAGGCTCGCCCGTGAAAGCTTTCCGCAAATTCCGAAAAGCGGTAGCGTTTTCTTAATTGTACCACAAAAAGAAAATAACCGCAACTCGGATCAAAGCTGCGGTTATTCTTTGTGTAAGTTACTATTCAGTAATACAAAAGGCAAGCGAAACTCAAAATTGTGCATTTATTCCCTTGTTTTATTTGCGATTTTAAGGGAATGTTGTTTTTTAAGGATATCCGTTACTTCAGCCGAAAGTAGCAGGTATTCTTTCCGTTGCCTTCACGCGCAAGCTCACCCTCGGCAACGAGCTTGCGGAGTGCTCCCTCTACCGAGCTGATACTGAGGGACGGACAAAGCTCCATAATGTCCTGCTTCTTGAAGCGACCGATCTTATTCATCGTTGCCCGCCTTACCATTTCAATGGAGGAGAGTTTGGTTTCCACCAGGGCAAAGCGGTCTTCAAAATCACGGTATGCAGCAAGGATAGTGCCAAGCAGATATTTGATGAAGGTCACTGCATCTGCCTCGCCCTCGTGCCAGCCTTGCTGGGACTGACCCAAGGCATCGTAGTACAAATCCTTGTTTTTCGCTATCTTGGCTTCCAGAGAGATATACTTTCCAACGTAGAAGCCGTTTCGGTAAAGGAGGAGCGTGGTGAGCAAACGGCTCATTCTGCCGTTGCCGTCATTGAAGGGATGGATGCAAAGGAAATCGTGTATAAAGGTAGGAATGGCAATGAGAGGTTCAAGCTCCATATTGCCGATCACACGGTTATATTCGTTACAG
>SVKS01000147.1 GCA_015068345.1 Oscillospiraceae bacterium | reverse complement strand
CCGTATTGGTGGCAAACCCCGGCTATGGCGGCAAGATCCACCCGGCCTCCCAGATAATCCGGGTCGGTCAGGTAGACCCCATCGGGGATGGGGCCCGCCAGAATGGCCTCCTCCACCTGCCGGGGGTCAGGGGACAGCCCAACAGGGAGGGCATGGCCCCGGGCCACAGCCAGGTTACCTCCAGATCCAAGAGGGCGGCGGCGTAGAGAAAGGCCTTGTGGGCGTTGCGCCCCGCAAGGATTCGGGCTTTCCCCGGGTGCTTCTTTCCGGCGGCGGCCAAAAAGAGCATGGCCCGGATGCACTGGCTGGATCCTTCGGTGGAAAAGAGGGTTTTTGCCGTACCAAAGAGAGATGCGGCATTTTCCTCGCTTTGGGCGATGATGCCCTCGGCTTCGTACAGGGCATCGGCCCCGGCGATTTCGGTGATGTCAAAGGGTTCCGGCCCCAACCGCGCTATCCCCTTGTGTCCCGGCATGTGGAGCCGGGCGGTGGAGGAGGCGGCGTAGGCGGTTACAAAATCATAAATCGGCGTTTTCATTGGCCTCAGCATCGGCGGCCTTGGCGGCCTCCATCATGATGGCGCACTCAATGCGCTTGCGGAACAGGATGCACCCCGGTTCGTACACACCCCGGATGGAGCCGGTGGCGTGGTAGGCGTTGGCGGCACAGCCCCCGGAGCAGTAGAGCTTGGCCCAGCAATCGGCGCATTCGGGCCGGGCGTAGGCGTTGCAGGAACGGAATTCCTCCCGCAGGGCGGTGTTGGTAACCCCCTGCCAGATGTCACCCAGCTTATAAGCCTCTTCTCCAACGAACTGGTGGCAGGGATACAGGTCGCCCCAGGGGGTGACGGCCATGTATTCGGTCCCCGAACCACAGCCCGAAATCCGCTTGTAAACGCAGGGACCGTCGGTGAGGTCCAGCATGTAGTGGTAGAAGGTGAAGGGGCGTCCCTCCCGGCGGAGCTTGATCATTTCGGTGGCCAGGACTTCGTATTCCTTCATGACGATTTCCAGGTCCTCTTTGGTCAGGGCGGCGGGATCATCGGGGGATGAAACCACCGGTTCCATGCTCAGCTCGGTGAAACCCAGGTCGGCCATGTGGAACACGTCCTTGGTGAAATCGGGATTCCGGTGGGTGAAGGTGCCCCGCATGTAGTAGTTTTTGCCCCCCCGGGCGGCCACCATTTCCTGGAACTTGGGGACGATCTTATCGTAACTGCCATTTCCGGCGTAATCCACCCGGGTGGCATCATGAATTTCCTTCCGCCCGTCTAAGGACAGAACCACATTGCTCATTTCTTTGTTGGCGAAATCGATCACGTCCTGGTCGATGAGAACCCCGTTGGTGGTCAGGGTAAAGCGGAAGTTTTTGCCCCGCTCCTTTTCCACGCTTCTGGCGTAGGCCACCAGATCCTTGACAACCTGCCAGTTCATCAGGGGTTCCCCGCCGAAAAAGTCCACCTCCAGGTTGTGGCGGCTGCCGCTGTTTTCCATCAGGAAATCCAGGGCCCGCTTGCCCACCTCAAAGGACATGACGGCCCGTTCCCCGTGGTACTTGCCCTGGCTTGCGAAGCAGTAGGAGCAGTTCAGGTTGCAGGTATGGGCCACGTGCAGGCACAGGGCCTTCACCACGTCCCCGGAGCGTTCCTTGAAGGTGCCTGCCATGGGCTCGAAGGTATCTTCGGTGTAAAGCTGCTTGGATTCCACCAGGTAGGTCACGTCTTCGTGGCATTGGGCCAGCTCGTCCCGGGTGACCTCCGGGTATTTTTGGGTCAGGGTTTCGATGATTTCTTCCTTGCTCTGGGTGGGGTAGAGGGCGATCAGGTCGTAAGCCACCTCATCCACCACGTGGACCGCACCGGAGCAGCTGTCCAGCACAATGTTGAAGCCGTTTAACTGATATTGATGTACCAAGTTGATTCTCCCATCTTTTTTGATAAAAAGTGCCGCCAATTGCTGGCGGCACTTTTCGTTTTCATGCGTAATTCTTATTTCTTTTCGCAGGACTGATTGGCAACGCCGCAGCTGGTCTTGCAGGCCGACTGGCAAGAGGTCTGGCATTCGCCGCAGCCGCCGTTCTTGGCGCTTTCGCAAAGGTTGCGGGTAGCAAGGGTCTTGATTCTTTCCATGATAATATCTCCATTCTCATTGATTTCGATGGGGCATACTGCCTTAATACTAACATGATACCACAATATGGGTATAAAGTCAAGATTATGGGAAAAGAAATTGAAAAACAGACATAAAAAGAAGCGTGTGGAAAAGGAGTCCCTCTTTAGAAACCATGTCATCGAAGGTACCGGGGTGAGTTTTCCACAGGGTGCCCCTGACCGCACCCCGGCATACTTACATTGCATGGCTTTGCTTTACATTACATAGCTTTGCATTACCTTACTTTCGACCGCAGTGTGACCGCCGCGATCAAAGAAAAATGCTGTCATGGGAATCATCTGGTGTTCGGCTGCGTACTGTCGGACTGCTTCGGTGTCCATCTCCGGAGGCAGAACGTGATAGGTATCATCGGGACAGATACAGACCCGGTTGCGCTCTGCCTTGTGAAAGGTCTCACTCCCCCTGTCACGGCGAATGTGGTTGTGACATCTCCAATGAATAATTAGGTACAAATCTCGTGAAAAACGATAGAGATACCCCTTTTCTACCAACAAATCCACATCGCTAATCCTGCCGTGCATGCGCTTTCGGATGGAATGGATTTTGTCGCAAAAGCCTTCATCGTCCGCGTTTGCAATGGCCTGCACATAAATGGCCTGCGCCCGGGCGGTGAGGTTATAAAACTGGTCGCTGTTCAAAAGATTGATCAAAAACATTCTTCGGTTTGCTATGGTTCGTACCTCCATTTTTTGTTCTTCGCACTGCAATTTTTTGTCCTGCTCCTGTCGGACTCGTGCGTGGTCGTGCTCAGTTCCAGCACAGACAGGCCGAGGAAATGCATGCTTCTCCTTTGCCCGGTTTTAACGTGCCCGGCGAGGTCCGGCGGTGCGAGGTTGGATTCTTCTTTGGCTGTGCCCCCCTCCGTTTCTGCAGCAACGGGAGAGATATCCACAGTCCTTCTTCCCTTGGGAAGCGGCCTTATTATATCAAAACAAACAAATGTTTGTCAATAGCAAAACCGCCCTCCAATCACACGCTCTGTGTGATGGATTGCACCCGTTAAAAATGAAAAATGGGGCAAATAGACCGAAAAAAGTTCGAAAAAACATATGTTTATTTCCGAAATAGAGACAAACATATGTTCTTTTGTTCGGCTCGCAAAATGTCGGGGAAATCAAAAAATTTTCAAAAAAATCCCCAAAGAAGAGTAGAGGCTCTTCTCTGGGGTGGGTATGGAACTCAGAACTCCACGTCGGCAATGGCGGGGGAATGGTCGGACAGGGGGAGATAGTATTCCGGGGAGAAGCGCTCATAGCGGCGAACAAAGCCCTCCGGAGCGTCCTTGATGAGGATATGGTCGATGGAGGCGGGGAAGGGGGCGTCGTTGTAGTAGTTGTAGTAGCCCCAACCGAAGCATTCGTGCAGGCCACAGCTTTCGTCGGCGTAATCGGTGGCCAGATCATGGGCGTGCCGGAAGCCCTCCCGGAAGGCCCGATCGATGGCCAGGGAGCCGTAGCCGCTGTTCAAATCCCCAACCAGAACGGCGGGACAGGCGTATTTCGCCTGGTATTCCTTGATTTTTTCGCTGACCAGGCCGATCTGGTAAGCCCGGGCTTCGGCGGAGTAGGGCTGGTAGTTTTTGGCGGCGGGATTGCCGCTTTTCCACCAAAGGTGGGTGGAGACAAAGATGAAGAGCTTGCCGCTTTCCTTCACCCGGAACACCGCCAAATTCCAGGATTTGGTTTGGTCGTTGTTGAAGATCCCTTCGTGACCGGGAAATTCGTCGGGGTAAAGGGCAAAGGCGGAATCCACCAGCTCAAACTTGTCCGGCCGGTAGAGAATGGGAGTGTCCCGGCCCCAGAGCAGGGCGTCATGAAGTCCCTCCTCGGCCGCAAAGCGCACCAGGTAGTCCGCCATGGTGGCCGATACCCCCTGGCAACCGATCACGTCGGGCAGGGTGTCCTTGTAGACCCGCACAAAGCCCCGTACACGCACCTCGGCGGAGCAGTCGGCCCCGATCTTTTCCCAATCGGGCAGGTTGTGGTCGCATTTCCACTGGTTGTGGCTCATCAAACGCAGTTTCGTCATGGTGATTGATCCTTTCGATACGAAATAATAGGGATTGGTGGACATCAGGGAAGCCTTGCGATAATGGCACCTCCGTGTTCATCCAGCCAGGCCCGTCTGGTTTTGTAGTCCGGCATGAATCTTTCCAACGTGGCCCAAAAGGCTTTGGAATGGTCCAGGTGGATCAGGTGGCAAAGCTCGTGGACAATGACGTAGTCCATCACCGGCTCGGGAACCAAAAGCAGCAGGCAGTTGAAATTCAGGTTTTTCCGCCCGGAGCAGCTGCCCCAGCGGGTGCGCTGGTTGCGGATGGTGATCTGGCCGTAGCTGACCCCCATTTCGGCGGCAAACTGCCGAACCTTGGGGGGGATTTCCTTCACGGCCCGGTCGGCCAGGGCATAAACCTCCCCCTGGGTCAGGGGGACGATGCGCTGATCGGGGGGCGGCATATGTTTTTTGATCCAATCGGCGTGGTTGGAAAGAAATTGGGCGATGGCGGCGTCGGTGGTGGTCCGGGGGACCCGCACCGTCAGACGGCCGAAGGCGTCGATGGAAAGCTGCATGGTTTTTCGGTCGCTTCGGACAATGCGATAGGGTTCGGGCATTCGTGCCTCCTTACAGGGTGATGGTGTCCCCGAATTGCAGGGGGGTGGGATTGGTCAGGTATGGGGCCACCCGCTCCACGTGCAGGGGGGACCACATATCGGTGATGGTGCGGCGGGAATCGCAAAGGTGACCCAATATGGTGCGCTTCGGGGCAAAGGCGCCGGCAAAGGCAGAGAAATCTGCGATATAATCGGCTTCTGCAACCCGGTCCAGGGCCTGAACCCGTCCCAGCCACAGGTGGGAGATCAGGGTGTCCACCGGACCCGCCACCGGAATGGCCGCCGGGTCGTAGGTGCGCACGTCCACCGGGAACAGGTGCCGCCTGCCGTCATATTCCAGAAGGAAGCCCAGCTCCTCCACCTTGTTTTCCCCCCGGCTGTGGGGACTATCGAAAAAGGTGAAGGCCACCTCTCCAAAGGTGAGCCGATCCCCGGCGTTTACCCGGTTTACCCCGGGCAGGGGCGGCATGTAGGCGGGGACGTAGCAGGGCAGGTGGGGAGCCAGCCGGGTCAAAAGGGCCCCGTCATAATGGTCGAAATGGAAATGGGTGCAAATCACCCCGTCGTAATCCAAAAGGGTGTGGAAAAGGGCCTCCCGCTTTTCTTCCTCCCCCGGGAAGTGGCAGGCGCTGGGGTCGATGGCGATTTTTTTACCCCCCAGGTGCAAAAGATAGCCGGCAGGGCCGATCAGACCAAGGCTCCCTTCGGTTTTGCCCACGAAATCCGCCACATGGGCAAGGGTTTCGGGGAAGCGGTCCCGGTAGGTGGCGTGGGCTTTTTCCTTGTAAACAAGCTGGGTGACCCCGTCCTTCAGTATGGCAATGGAGCGTTCCAGGGCTTCTTTAACGGCAAACTCCTTGTAGTAGCGCTCGGCATGGAGCTCCAGATTCAGGATGCCGGTGTAGCCCGCCTGCCGCAGGGCGGCGATATGCTCCTCCAGCAGGGTTTCCCCCGCGTGAAGGGGGAAGTGGGTGGTGCCGTTGTAGTAGCTGTGGATGTGGGTGTGACCCGCCAGGGCGTAAAAGGCCTGGGGAATGGGATCCTGTTGGGGGCCGAACTTGCGGAAATTGGAAAGCTGATGCCCGAAATCCAGACAGGTACCAAGCCGCCTGTCCCCGATTTCCTCCACCATAGCCGCCACCGGGGCACAGCCCCAGCCAGCCGTTTCAGCCGATCGGTTCCGCTGGTTTTCCAGAGTGAAGGTCACCGGGTGGTCGGTTGCCAGCAGAGCCCGGAGCATATCCCGGGTGTCCGAAGCCTCTTTCAGGGGGTGGAGGGTAATTTTGTAGCTATCCTGCAGTCCGGCGGCGAACAGGGGGAGATAGGGGGCAAAGAAGCTGTCGGCATCCTCCTTTGCCAGGACGCCGTGGATGGTGACGGTGAGCCCCCGGGTACGGCATACCGATACGGCATGAAGGAGCAGCTCCGGGTCGGTGGTTGTCCGGACCGTACCAAGCTCAATTCCGTCCAGATTGTCCCCCAACCAGGCAAAAAGGGCATCGGTATCACCGAACCCTTTGATCAGGGCGGCGGAGGTTTCCGATGGGGTGGGGGTGAAAAGATCCAGGGGGAGGGTACAGCCGTAACGCATGGGGGTAGCTCCTTTCGGGTGGTGTTTCCTCTATTGTATACGCTTTCTTTCGAAAAAGCAAGAAAAAAAAGCCCCAAGCCTTCCTTTGCATCGTAGGGGACGGGTTTCCCGTCCCAGGTGCGGCGGATTTGGTTTTGCACGGTTTTCATTTCCCGGTCCGTAAACGGCCCGGGGCGGGCCGATGTGGGCATCGGCCCCTACGATAAGGATAACCCCCCACGGCGCACCGTCCAAAGCCTCCCTTCGTGTATTGATCGCTTCCCGAAGGGAATCGATCACGGGAGGTGGCATTTGCGAAGCAAATGACGGAGGGATTGTCAGTAGCCTCCGCATAGACAATCGCATTGCAGGCGATCATGCGCCCGACTCCATGCCTCCCCTTGTCAGGGGAGGTGCCCCGAAGGGGCGGAGGGGTAGTAGGGGACGGGTTTCCCGTCCCGCCGTCCGCACCCCAGGTGCGGCGGATCTTGGTTTTGCACAAATCATCCCCCATGCCGCAAGCGGTATGGGGGCGGGCCGACATGCGGGCCTTTCGGCCCTTAGTACGGCCCCTACATGATCGCTCCGCAAATGCGGATCGATCGCATATGACCGTTTTTTCGGGCCCCACCGGCCCGA
>SVKS01000146.1 GCA_015068345.1 Oscillospiraceae bacterium | reverse complement strand
TGGAAATCAACGCTCACCCACCTCCCCTTACACAGGGGAGGCAAATCCGCCGCACCTGCGGTTGCGGACGGCGGGACGGGAAACCCGTCCCCTACGATGCGAAAACGTACCGGGTACGGCATAATGACCTGGTTTCCCGTGAGGGAAATTTTCGGGCCGGTGGGGCCCGAAAAAATGGTCATATGCGATCGATCCGCATTTGCGGAGCGATCATGTAGGGGCCGATGCCCACATCGTCCCGCCACCGACGCTATGCATCGGTGGACCTTCTCGCTCTCACAAGCTCCTATGCGGGAAGAGCCCGCTTCTATCCAAACAAAAAGCCATCCTGCCGCAGGGTGCAGCAGGATGGTCTTAATTTATTCGGTTGTTTCGTCAAATCAGGTGGTTGCGTTGAAGAACTTGAAGAGCTTTTCCATATCGTCCTGGTCTTCTTTTTCTTCCTCGGCGACAGGCTGGGCTACCTTATCAAACTTTTTGGTTTCACCGGCTTCAGCACCCTCAGTGGCTTCGCCTTCGGTGGGCTGAGTCGTCTTGGCAGCGGCGGGAACAGCATCCCCATCGGGCACGTAAGCCGAATCGCCATCGTCAAAACCGGTGGCAATCAGGGTGATGCGGATTTCATCTTCCAGGGAGTCGTCGAAGGCCACACCGAAAATGATGTTGGCTTCGGGATCGGCTTCCTGTTCCACGATGGAGGCGGCACGGTCCACTTCGTCCAGGCTGATGTCGCTGGAAGCGAAGACGTTCATGATGACACCCTTGGCACCCTTAATGGAGGTTTCCAGCAGGGGGGAGTAGATGGCCATCTTGGCGGCTTCTTCCGCCTTGTCCTTACCGGCGGCGCGGCCGACACCCATGTGGGCATAACCGGCATTCTTCATGACGGAGGAAACGTCGGCAAAGTCCAGGTTGATGACGCCGGGCACGTTGATCAGGTCGGAAATGCTCTGGATGGCCTGGCGGAGAACGTCGTCGGCGATTTCGAAGGCGTTGCGCATGGAGATCTTCTGGTCGGTAACGTACTTCAGGCGTTCGTTGGGGATGACGATCAGGGAGTCCACGTTCTTGTAGAGTTCCTTGATACCCGCTTCGGCCTGGCGCATACGGTTTGCACCTTCGAACTTGAAGGGCTTGGTGACAACACCGATGGTCAGCTTGTCCATCTGCTTGGCGGCTTCGGCCACCACGGGAGCCGCACCGGTACCGGTACCGCCGCCCATGCCGGCGGTGATGAAGATCATATCGCCTTCCTTGATGGAATCGGTGATTTCTTCAATGCTTTCTTCAGCAGCCTTCTTGCCGATTTCCGGCTTGGAACCGGCGCCCATTCCACGGGTGAATTTTTCACCGATCTGGAGCTTCACGTTGGCCTGGGTGTGATCCAGCTGCATCTTATCGGTATTGATGGAAATGAATTCGGCGCTCTGCATATCCAGCTCAACCATGCGCTTGACCGCATTGTTGCCGCCGCCGCCGATGCCGATTACTTTAATATTCACCGGAGAAACGTAGCCAGCATCAATTTCAAAAGGTAACATAATCTCTTCTCCTTTGTTCTATTCATCATGATGGATTGTGTTCAAGTCATTCGGGAGGGAACCCCCGGAAAGAGGCATCCCTTTCGGTCCCCCATATTGGGTTCCCCGGTGTAAAGGTCTTTCCCCTTCCAATGATATCTCTATATAGTATATTTGATTTCTGCAAAAATTTCAATAGCTAAATTGAAATTTTTTGCTTGATTTCGGATTTTTTTCTTGAAAACCCCTATCCAATGGGCAATGCAGGGGGCGGAACCTTCTCGGTTTGGCTTTCCTGCTCGGTTTCAGGCTCCGGCAGGGTCGTGTTTTCGGTTTCCGGATCGGTGGACGGAGTCATTTCGGTATCGGTTTCGATTGCCGACGTTTCTTCCCCGGTGGCGGGATCGGTGGTCTCCTCGGTGGTGGGAACCCGGGAAGTATCGTAATCACCCAGCCATTCCACTTCCTTACTCTCTGTGTTCAAAACCGGAACTTTTTCCGACGGAATGAAGCGAAGCTGGTCGCCGCCAAGTTCGATGTACCCCACGTCGGTAACCGACAGCTTTCGAATCATTTCTTCCAGGTAAATCATCTTTCGTTCCAGGTTTTCTGGCATACCGGTGCTCACCAGGAATCGGTTGTCGTAGGTGAACTGGATGTCATATTCTGCCGTCAGGTCCACGTCTCCCAGCTTTTCCAGCATATGATTTTTCGACACCGCTTCCAGCAGGGCGCACAGGGCGGTGGCTCCCTGTTCATTTTGGGTGTCAAGTAGAATCCCTTCCTTGGCCTTTTCAAGCTGCAGACCGTACACGTTGGAAAGTCCGGGCTGTTGTTCCCCACTGGTATCCTCTTCCAAAATCTTTCCCTCCGGGGAAATCAGCCAGATTCCGCTTTCGGCATGCACTGCCAGCCGGGCAGAGGTTTCCACCACCTCGATGGTGATGGTACCCGGAAGCTTGCGGCGGATCCGTACCTCCTCCAGGTAGGAAAGCTTGCCAAACATATTGTCGATACGACCGTATTTGTTAAACAGATATAGATTATCCCCCACCGAAAGACCGCTGGCTTCCAGCACCTCCTGGTCGGAATAATGCTCGTTGCCGTTGACCACCACCGTTTCGGTTTTGAAAAACAGCACGAAGGCAAACACCATAATGAAGAACACCGCAAAGAAGGTGAGTATGGCGTATCCCATACCGAAATGGCGGCTGTTACGAATATCCCGCTTTTCCTTGCAGGTCTGACCGGCCGACGAGTGACGGGATCGCTTGCCGGACCGGGCAGCCTGCATGCCTTTATAATTATTTCTCATTTGTAATCCTTTCCTATCTCAAAGCACGGTAATCTTCGCCCCCACCCGGTTCAGGTGGGTTGGCATGTCGTCGTAGCCCCGTGCTACGTATTGCATATTGTCGATTTGGGTTTCCCCCTGGGCTCCCAATGCCGCCACCACCAGTGCTGCACCGCACCGCAGGTCGTGGGCCGAAACCCGGGCTCCCCGGATGGTCTCCCTGCCAAACACCAGGGCGCTTTTGCCGTAGAGGCGAATGTCGGCGCCCATGCGCCGAAGTTCCGAAACGTGGCGAAACCGCGATTCAAAAATCGTTTCGGTAAAGGCCGAAATCCCCTTTCCCCGGATGGCGGTGGCAAGCAAAATGGCCTGGGCATCGGTGGGGAAACCGGGATAGGGCATGGTTTTGACCGAATAAAAGGGGGAAAGTTCCCCGTTTCTTGCGATAAAGAGCCGATCTACTTCGGCTTTCACCCGGCATCCCGCCGCCTCCAGGAGGGCGGTTACCGAGGAAAAATGCCCCGGTGTAACCTGTCGAAGCATCACTTCACCCCCGGCGGAAGCCACCGCACAGGCATAGGTTGCCCCGGCAATGCGGTCGGGCATAATGGTGTATTCGGCGGGCGAAAGGGGGCTTCCCCCTTCGATATGTAAAACCGAACTCCCCTCCCCGGTGATCATTGCGCCGGCACTTCGCAAAAAGCGAACCAGGTCCTCAATTTCCGGTTCCCGGGCGGCGTTGATGATCCGGGTCACCCCCGGAATGCCGGTGGCGGCCAGGAGAATGTTTTCGGTTGCCCCAACACTGGGAAAGGAGAGATGGATCTCCCTGGGGCTTCCCGCCCCGGCGCAGTCGATACGTCCTCCCTCATCCCGAACGGTGTAGCCAAGCTCCCGCAGGGAAGAAAGGTGAAGGTCGATGGGGCGCGGCCCCAGTTCACAACCACCGGGTTACCCATCACAAAGTGGCTCATACCCCAAGAAACACCCGCAGAGTTCTTGTTTCCACCCCGTCCCCGGGATCGAGAACCACCATTTTTTCAATCAGAAGCCGGGCCGCCGCTTCTTCCCAGCCGCTGGCATCCACATCCTTGGGCATGGTTGGCGATTCCGGCTCCCGCATCAGTCTCTGGCGCATTTTTTCGAAGAAGGCAGGGCTGACCCTTCCGTTCAAAAAGTCCTCGTACAAGCTCTCCAGGGAGGGCTGATCCGCCTTGATTCTTGCCTCTCCCTGATAGGTGTGATAAAATCCCCGGGTTGCCCCCCGCACCGCCCCATGCAGAGCCGCAAGAGTAACGTGGTGGGAGGAACAGGATGCCGGCCCTTCCCTATGCCATTTGGGGCAAACCAGGGCGGGTTCCCGCCCGGACCGGGTCCGGATCATCAGACGGCTTCCGCATCCGCCGCAAAACACCATGCCCCGGTAGGGAGATGCCTGTCCGGCCCCCCGGGTGCTTTCCCGAAGCTTTTCGGCGGCCATGCGAAACACTTCCTCCGAAATCAGTTTTTCGTGGGCCTCGGGAAATACGTAGCGTTCCGACCGATCGGTTTCGATTCGGGTTTTGTTCTTGAAGCTTTTTCCCACGGTTTTGTGATTGATTTTGATGCCCAGGTAACACACATCCCCCAGAATCCGCCGGATGCTTCCGGCGCTCCAGGTGAGGGCGGCGCCCCGGATTCCCTTTCCCATGGAGGGGGTGGGGATTCCTGCCCCATTCAAGCTTCCGGCAATTTCCCCGGTGGAACGTCCTGCCAAAAATTCATCGAAGATGCGCCGCACAATCGGCGCCATTTCCGGGTGGGGCACCAGGTGGTTGCCCTCCCGTTTGTAGCCATAGGGCGGCGAAACCAGGAAATCCCCGGCAGCCATTTTGTGATACAGGACGCCCCGGATTTTCCGGCTGTCCTCCTTGGCCCGCATTTCGTGAAACCAGGCTTCCAGGGGAAACAAATCCTCATTGTAAGTACCCCCGGCAAAGCAAAGCTCCACACCGCACCCCGCTAAGAACTCGGTAAACAGCAGGCTTTCCTTCAGGTTGCGGCCCAGGCGGGAAGCATCCTTCAGAAGGAGAATGTCAATCTCCCCCCCGGCGGCCATGGACTTCACCCGGTCCAACCGGCGGAAATCGGTGCCGGTCATGTCGTCATCCTCCAGGATGCCCACAATGTCACCAAGATGATGTTCCGTTGCGTATCGCATCAGCATCGCCCGTTGAGTGTCGATGCGGTCCCGATGCACGCCGCCCTCGTCCCGGCTTTCTCTTACGTAGAGCAGGACCCTCGGCGGCACCTTTTATTATACCATACCTTTCTCTGAAATTGAAGTAGTATTTCCTTCCTTTTCGCCGGAATTCCTTCGCAAAAGGGCTTTGATCACCTCTTCCCTCTTCTTCTGGGCGCTTCCCTTTGCTTCCACAAATTCCAGCCGGATTTTTTCCCTGCTTTTTTTCAATTCCATCTTGCAAAAATCTCCCCGGAATATTATAATAAGTGACACCCCTTCCCCTTCGTTTCGGGAAGGATATCCCTTCCATGTTATGACAAAGGATTTACGAAATATGACCATTCACGAAGAAAAAGCGAGAGAATTGTTCCTGCAGGGCTACAACTGCGCCCAATCGGTCTTTGCTGCCTTTTGCGATATGACCCGGATTCCCCAGGAAGACGCTCTGCGTCTTTCCAGCTCCTTCGGCGGGGGCATTGGCCGCCTGCGGGAGGTTTGCGGGGCAGTCAGCGGTATGGAGATGGTTCTGGGTGCCTTGATGGGTTACGCCTCCTTCGACAATAAGGAGGAAAAGACCGCCCACTATGCCAGGGTGCGAGCCTTGGCGGAGTCCTTCCGGGCGGAGCATGGCACCTACATCTGCCGGGAGCTTCTGGGCCCCGAGGCCGACAGCTCCTCCCCGGTACCCACCGACCGGAACAAGGAATTTTTCCAAAAGAGGCAATGCCTGGCCTACGTGGGCTCCGCCGCCCGCATCCTGGATGAATTTCTGACCAAGGAGGGTCTCTTATGAAAATTGCCGGTATGCAAAAGCTGACCTTGCTGGATTTTCCCGGCAAGACCGCCTGCACCATTTTCACTCCGGGCTGTAACCTGCGCTGCCCCTTCTGCCACAATGCCGCCCTGGTCACCCACATTGACCCCAATTCCACCCTTTCCACCGCCGAAGTGCTCTCCTTCCTGAAAAAACGGCAGGGCCTTCTGGAGGGAGTCTGCATCACCGGGGGCGAACCCCTGTTGCAAGCCGACATTCTTCCCTTCATGGAAGAGATCAAGGCTCTGGGTTATGCCCTGAAACTTGACACCAACGGCACCAATCCCGCCCTGCTGAAAACCATTCTGGATGCAGGCGTGGTGGACTACGTGGCCATGGATATCAAAAGCTCCCCGGAACGTTACGCTCTGGTGTCCGGGGTCCCGGTGGAAATGGATGCCATCCGTACCTCGGTTTCCCTCCTGATTGGGGGTACCACCCCTTACGAATTCCGCACCACCGTGGTGAAGGGGCTACATATTGTGGATGACTTCGCCGCCATCGGGGAATTTATCCGGGGTGCCAGCCACTACTACATCCAAAATTTTGTAGACTCCGGAGACCTGATTCAACCCGGTTTCACTGCATTTTCCAGGGAAGAATTGGAAAAATTCCGGGAAATTGTGGCTCCCTTTGTGCAAAAAGTTTCCCTTCGGGGCATATAGCTTTCATCGGTTCCCCCTCCGGTCGAAACACAAGATGTTGTGTTTCGGCCTTTTTCTTTTAGAAAATGTTGTGTACCCTCTTGACATCACATCTGTATTATGATATGATAACTGCGGCTTGGCACCCTGTGACACTACCCTTTGGAATGTCCCATCGGTTCCGGCTATATCCCACGACTCGATCACAGACGGTAACCGGATGGTTTTCTCTGTTTCGGAATGATTTTTGTAATTTATGAAAGGGGCTCGCTTACATGTATCAAGTTATCAAACGCGACGGCAAGATCGCCGATTTTGATCTTTCCAAGATCGCCCATGCCATCAAGCTGGCATTTGACGCCCAGGAAAAGCAATACAATCAGGACATCATCGACTTCCTGGCACTGAAGGTTACCGCCAACTTCCAACCCAAAATTCAAAACAACCTCGTCGCCGTGGAAGACGTACAGGACAGCGTGGAATCGGTCCTGGTGCAGGCCGGTTACGACGACGTTGCCAAGGCCTACATTCTTTACCGCAAACAGCGGGAAAAGATCCGCAACATGA
>SVKS01000145.1 GCA_015068345.1 Oscillospiraceae bacterium | reverse complement strand
CGCAACGGTACCCCAACCGGGTTTCACACCCAGGGCGGTCTGCTTGTGGCTGAAGGCGGTAGCGGTCATGAGCCAGGCCTTTTTGTACTTGTAGGTCTTGCCCCCCACCGTGGTCACGGTACCGGTGCCGTCTCCGTTTTCGGTGACGGTGATGGTACCCTTCTGCCCGCCAAATCCGGTCGCACCGCCCAGGTTGGAGCTGGAGGACGAGGAAGAGGACGAGGAGGAAGAAGACGAGGAGGAGCTGGGCTTTTTGTTACTCGAGGAGCTGCTGGAAGAAGAACTGGGTTTCTTATTGCTGGAGGAGGAAGAAGAAGGCTTCTTGGTAGTCGTCTCGCTTTCCTTTTCCACCTCGGTGGATTTGATGGTCAGCTTGGCTTTCACCGAGCTTTCCGCACCCGCCTGGGTTCCCACAATGTAGTAGGCATCCTCTGCTTCGGTTACCACGGTTTTGGAAACCAGTTCCCGGGAAACCAACTCCCCATCCCGGTAAATCAGGGCGTACTTCGCAATGGCTTCGCCCTCTTTGCCGTCGGTGGTTTTGATGGTGGTTCCCACGTAGTAGTCATTGGATTCCACCTTCACGTCGTGATAAGGAATACGGACACTCTCTTCCTCATACTCCACGGTGCCGCGGCTGACAACAATGCTGCTGCCTGCCCGGGGAATGTCCTCCCCTTCGGGGGACACCGCGTCGTAGGTGCCGAGTTCCACTCCCTCACGTTGAAGAATGGTGTTGACGCTTTCGCCCACGGTGTACACGGTTCGGCTTCCGCCGTCCACCTGGAGGGTGACCGTGTAGGCCCGGGTCACGTCAATTCTGGAAAGGATATCGCCGTCTTTTTGCGTTACCTGGTCGTGGCGGTCCAATTCGATTCCCAAATGCTCCAGCACATCCTCCCCATCGGCCCGCAGACCGGTGTAAAGATGATACTGATCATCGCATTTGACAACGTAAACCGATTGTCCCGAAACCATGTAAATAATAATGGCCAGGGTAACGATTGCAAACAGTGCCAAATAAGAAAGACGGTTGGATAAAAACCCTTCCAAAAGCGATCGAGGGTTACCCCTCTTCGATTTATTCATGATTTAACCTCCATACGAAAAACTTACCGTCACGGAGACAAAGCCATCCCATTCCACACCTAAGGGAGGGCAACGCAAAACGCTTTCGGTAAGGCTCGCTCAGTTTTCATTCGGATTGCCGTCCGTCCGAAAAATAAGCGAAATCTATGTAAACGCCAAAGGCGGTGTTTTCAAAGTTAATATGAGAGGTAAAATGTTAGGTTTATCCAACTGTATATGGTTCGATATAGAGCTTGTGAAAAAAGAGAAAGCAGCCGATGCCGGAAGGGCACCGGCTGCATCGTTTCCAAAAACGAACTCGTTATCTCTTGGAGAACTGGGGAGCGCGACGAGCGGCCTTCAAGCCGTACTTCTTACGTTCCTTCATTCTCGGGTCGCGGGTCAGGAAGCCAGCCTTCTTCAGGACGGCACGATAATCCGCGGAGATGTTCAGCAGGGCGCGGGAGAGACCATGACGGATAGCGCCGGCCTGGCCGGAAACGCCGCCGCCGGCGACGGAAACGACCACGTCAAACTTTTCAAGCAGGTCCAGGGCAACCAGGGGCTGACGGACGATGAGCTTGAGGGTTTCGAGGCCAAAATAATCGTCGATATCGCGGTTGTTGATGGTGATCTTGCCGGTTCCGTTGGGGTAAAGGCGGACACGGGCTACCGAGCTCTTACGACGGCCGGTACCATATACATAAGGTCTTTTAGATTCGTACATGTTACGTTATCCTCCTTAGATGTAGTCGGGAGCATCTACGGGCTTCTGAGCCTGGTGCTTGTGTTCAGCGCCGGCGTAGATCTTGCAGCGGTTGAGGGACCAACGGCCGATGGAATTCTTGGGGAGCATGCCGCGAACAGCAAGCTTCATAGCAAGAGCCGGCTTTTCCTTCATGAGGATGCGGTACTTGGTTTCCTTCAGGCCTCCGGCGTAACCGGAATGGGTGCGGTAGTACTTCTGTTCCAGCTTGTTGCCGGTCAGAACAGCGTCCTTGGCGTTGATGATGATGACGAAATCGCCGCAGTCGACGTTGGGGGTAAATTCGGGCTTGTGCTTACCGCGAAGCAGAACAGCGGCCTTGGCAGCGGTCTTGCCCATGGGGACACCGGCTGCATCAATGACATACCACTTGCGTTCAACGGCTTCTACTTTTGCCATGTAGGTGGACATGCAGTTAAATCTCCTTCATTTGATTATATTCATGCTTAGCGCAATCGTTGACTTATACACTATACCACGTTATATCCACAATGTCAAGCACTTTTTTTGAAGAATTTTAACTGTATTTTTGAATCTCGTTAATTCTCTCGTATTCTCTCTTATTCTCCCGTTTTTGAAAATCGGATATAAAATATTTTTTGGAGTTTCCTCTGGTTCCCTCTCTTTCCGGTCCTCAAAGTGTCACCTTCTCCCCCCGGACGCCGAAAAGGGCCGTCCCTGCGGGACAGCCCCTTTTTGCTGTTTCTTTTACAGATTCGCCCCGGCAACTAGGTCCACGCCACACCCAAGGGCGTTTTGGACCACCACGTCCCCCCGCTTGATCTTTTCGGTGACGACAACCTCCCGGCAAAGCTCTGCCAGGTCGAATAAAATCCGTTTCGGCACCGGCCCCGCACTTTTCACCGGAAGCAGGGTAATATCCGAAAGACCCTCCGCCACCCGGACGGTGGAGGTGAACATCCGCTTGGGGTCGGTGAATTCTTCCCGGGCATAGGCTTCCCCACGGGGACAGGCGGCACCGGTAAGCTTGAGTTCCTCCCCTTCCCGGATGGCCAAAATGGTGCATCCCCGGGGGCAAACGGTACAGGTAATTTTCTTTTCCACGGTTCACTTTCCTCCCAGAATGTACTCGGCGGCGTAACGCCCCGCAAGCTCCCCTTGCTTGGAAACCCGGTCCACCAGGTCGTGGACCTTCACCACGTTGCCACAGCCGAAAAGACCCGGAATGCTGGTCATAAGCTTGTCGTCCACCTTCAGGCCGTTGGTGCGCTCCACCTCCGCCCCGGCGGCAGAGAAAAGCTCGGTTTCGGGAACCAGTCCCACCGAAAGGAGCAGGGTGTCACATGCCACGTACCAGGATTTTTCCAGAATGGGCTTCAAATTTTCGTCCACCGGGGCCAGGGTAACGCCGGTAACCCGTTCCTTCCCGTGGATTTCCGCCACGGTGGTGGAAAGGAGCAGAGGTATATCAAAATCCTCCAGACATTGGACGATGTTGCGCTTCAAGCCCCCGGACTTGGGCATCAGCTCGGCCACGCACTTCACGTGGGCCCCTTCCAGGGTGAGCCGACGGGCCATGATCAGACCAATGTCCCCGGAGCCCAGAATGACCACCTCCCGTCCGGCGTGGTAGCCTTCAATATTGATGTAGCGCTGGGCGGTACCGGCGGTAAGCACCCCGGCAGGACGGGTTCCGGGGATGGCGATGGTACCGGCACTGCGCTCCCGACAGCCGGTAGCGGCCACAATGGCCTTGGGATGGAGCTCCAGGTACCCCTCGGTGCGGCTGATGGCCAGCACCGTCAGGTCAGGCAGAATCTCCAAAACCGGCGTATTCAGGAGATAGGGAATCTTTTCTTCCTCTATCATGTCCTGGTAGCGTCCGGCGTATTCGGGTCCGGTCAGGTCCTCCCCAAAGGTTTGGAGTCCGAACCCGGTGTGGATGCATTGCCGAAGTACACCCCCCAGGTAGGGGTCGGTTTCCAGAATCAGAATGTCTTGTATGCCGCTTTTCCGGGCCGCCAGGGCCGCCGCCATACCGGCACTGCCCCCGCCCACGATCAAAAGTTCAGGATTTTTTACCATATTACTTCACCTTTCCCACCAGGATCTCCGAGCCTTCGTCGTCATACTTCACCTGGTCCTTGGGAATGCCCAATTCCCGGGCCAGAATATTCACCACCACCGGCTGGCAGAAGCCACCCTGGCAGCGTCCAAAACCGGCTCCTACCCGCTTTTTGACCCCCTTGACGGTGGTAGCCCCGGCGTTGCGATGGATGGCATCCACAATTTCGGCTTCGGATACCTTTTCACACTTGCATACAATGGAGGCGTAACGGGGATCCCTGCCGATCCATTCCCGCTTTTCGGCCTCGCTCAGCCGGTTCAGACGGATTTGGGGACGGCGGACGGGATTGAAATCCGTCTTCTTTTCGGCACCCAGGTCCCGGGCAATTTCATCCGCCAGGTAGCTTCCGATGGCGGGAGCCGAGGCAAGTCCCGGGGATTCCACCCCGGCGGCCTGGTAGAAACCGGGCATTTCGGTTTTTCCCACCATAAAGTCGTCGGTACTGGGAGTGGGACGGATACCGGCAAAGGTACGGATATTGAGGTTCATGGGAAGGGGTTCCCGCAGGAAGCGTCCGGCGTTTTCCCGGACAAAGGCCAGTCCTTCCGCATCGGTCATGGTCAGATCCCGGTCCTCCACCACCTTGGCGTCGGGCCCCACCAGAAGCTTGTCATGCACCGAGGGACTCACCAGGACGCCCTTACCCGCCTTGCTGGGACAGGCAAACAGGGTGTGATTCACAAGGCCCACGGTCTTCCGGTCCAGAAGGTAGTATTGTCCCAGCCGGGGGGTAATGGTAAATGCCGGGGGCAGTAGCATATCGTGGATCTTGTCTGAATAAACCCCCGCCGCATTCACCACGGTGCGGGTTTTGTATTCGCTTTTGTTTGTTCGGACCACAAAGCCGTCACCAATTTTTTCGATGCCAACGACCCTTTCCCCAAGGATGAGGCCGGCTCCGTTATCCATGGCGTTTTCCGCCGCCGAAATGGCCACCCCCCAGGGTTCAGTGATGCCCGCCGAAGGAGCCACCAATGCCCCCTTGGCCTCGGGTGAAATGTTGGGTTCCAGTTCCCGAAGCTCCGCCTGGTTTGCAATATACAGGTCGGGTACTCCGTTTTCCAGACCCCGATGATAAAGCTTTTCCACGTGTTCCATTTCATCCCCATTGAAGGCCACCACCAGGGAAGCCAGGGGTTTATACAGGAAATCCAGCTCCCTGGAAACCGATGGATATAGCGCAGCCCCCCGCACGTTGAAATACGCCTTTTGGGTTCCCGGCACCGGGTCGTAGCCCGCGTGGACGATAGCGCTGTTGGCCATGGTGGCCCCGGAAGCCAGGTCGGAATGACTCTCGATCAAACTGACCTTCAGCTTGTAGGCCGAAAGGTAGCGCATGGTCATACAGCCGATGACTCCGCCGCCGATGATGATAACATCCTCCATAAAAACTCTCTCCCTCTCCAAAATAAAACAGCACCAAAGATGGGGCTCTGCTTCCCCATCTTTGGTGCGATCACACGACTCGTTCGCATGTATTATGTTATTTTTATTATATGCGTTTTTTCGACGGCTGTCAACGATTTCAGCTAAATTTTTTCACCCATTTGAACCGGTTGATCTTCACCACCGCAATGAAGCACTTGGTCACCTGGTCACATTTCAAAATAGCAAACACCCAAAGAGGAGACGCTTCAAACACGAATGCCGCCAGGAAGGCCGCAGGCAGAACGATCAGCCACATCCAAACCAGGTCGTTGTAGAACACAAACTTGGTGTCCCCACCAGACCTGACGATACCGGTGAGGCATGGCATTTGGTAGGAGGTGCCCACCAGGGTGACCGAAAGTACCGTCATGAAGAGGATGGCAAGCTCCCGGGCGGTACCGTCGATGGCGTAAAGTCCCACGATCAGGTCCTTCACCAGGAAAAGGCAGGTACCGGAGGTGATCCCCAAGACCAGATAGAGCAGCTGCATGGTGATGGTGTAGGGTTTAATTCTATCCAATTTACCTTCCCCGATGGTCTTAGCAATGATGACCCCCGATGCGCTGGCGGAGGCATAGCTGACCACCGAAATCACCGAAAATACCGTGGCGGCGATGGAGTTGGCGTTGATGGCATCCTTTCCCATGTGGCCCAGGATGGCGGTTTGGAAGGACTGGGCGATGCCCCAGGAGAAGCTGGACATGAAAACCGGGAAGCCAACCTTGATGTAAAGCTTGAAAAGCGCCTTATCGAAGCCCAGGAAATCCCGAACCTTCATTTGAAGCTTCTTATCAATGGCAAAGAGATAGGTCACCACCACCACGGTTTCAATGATGCGGGAAATCAGGGTGGCAAGAGCGGCGCCCTGCGCCCCCAGTTCGGGGAATCCAAAATGACCGAAGATCAAAAGGTAGTTCAGGGATACGTTGGTCACCAGGGTGATCAGGTTCATCACCATGCCGATCTTCACGGTTTCCACCGACCGGAGCATGATAATGATGATGTTGGTAGCCATGAAGAAGGGGTAGGAGAAGCTCATGATGCGGATGTATTTGACCCCCTCCGCCAGGGCTTCGGGATCGTTGGTCAGTAAGCCAATGACGAATTCCGGGAAGCAGAACACCACCACAAACATGATCACCGTCACCACCGAGGCACAGGCCAAACCAATGGAGGCGGTCTTTTTGATTTGGGGCAGATTCCGTTCTCCCCAATAGCGGGACGAAAGAACGAGCAGCCCCTCTCCCACACCGCCGATCATCATCTGAAGCAAAAACTGAATCTGGTTTGCCAATGCGGCTCCCGCCAGAGCGGAGTCACTGTAGGAGCCAAGCATGACGTTATCCGCCAGGTTGACCGCGTAGATGATGACGTTTTGGAAGGCCACCGCCAGGGTCAGGCGGAAAAAGGTTTTGTAAAACGACCTGTCGCGTACAAGATTTTTCACGGGTTCCCTCTTTTCTGATTTTTTTCTATTGTAACACAGCTTGGGGAAAATTGCCACAAAAAAATATTTTTCTGCCGCTCTTGCAATGCCAGCCGGGATGTGATACCATACTAAAAGAATCCGATTTTTGTTGTTTGCAAGGGGGACTCCCGATGAAAGCACGCGTTCTTGTTGTTGGCAGCGCCAATACCGATATTACCGCCACCCTGCCCCGTTTCCCCCGTCCCGGTGAAACGGTCAGCGGCACCTCCATGGCCTTCCACCCCGGCGGAAAGGGCAACAACCAGGCT
>SVKS01000144.1 GCA_015068345.1 Oscillospiraceae bacterium | reverse complement strand
TCCCTTTCCACCTTCTCCTCCCACATGACCAACATCGTGGAAATCCTGGCCGCCGCCGACGAACGGACCCTGGTGATTTTTGACGAGCTTGGCGCCGGTACCGACCCGGTGGAGGGTGCCGCATTGGCCATCTCCATCATTGAAGAAAGCCGGAGCCTGGGCGCCATGGTGGCCGCCACCACCCACTATGCCGAGCTGAAGGTTTACGCCATGAAGACTCCCGGGGTGGAAAACGCCTCCTGCGAATTCGACGTATCCACCCTGCGTCCCACCTACCGGCTCCTGATCGGTATTCCCGGCCGTTCCAACGCCTTCGCCATCGCCGCCCGCATCGGGCTTGCGGAGCACGTGATCTCCCATGCCCGGGACCTGGTTGCCGGGGAAAACGTGCGGTTCGAGGATCTTTTGGATAACCTGGAACGGAATCGGCAGGAAATGGAAAAAGAAAAGGCCCGGGCCATCGAGTACCGTCGGGAAACCGAAGAACTCTCCAAAAAAGCCCGGGAGCTGGAAGCCCAATATAGAAAAGAACGGGATCGGATGATGGCGGATGCCAAGGCCGAAGCCCAGCGCATCATTGACGAGACCCAGCGGGAAAGCGGTCGGATCCTGGCGGATCTGAGCGCCCTGCGGGACCGCACCGGCCTGACGGCGGAGGAGATCAACGCCGCTCGCACCATGGCAGGTACCGGTATGAACCAGATGCGCAAGAAAAACAACGTGGAGCCCCCAAAGATCGTGGTGCCTCCCCTGGCCCGGGACCTGGTTGCCGGGGACACGGTGGAGGTGGTCAAGTCGGGGGTAAAGGCCACCGTTCTGGCCCCCGCCGACAGCAAGGGCATGGTGAAGCTGAAAGCCGGCATCATGAACCTGACGGTAAACAAAAAGGAGCTTCGCCTTGTGGATGCCCCCAAGGTAAAGCTCCCGGAAGTACAGGTCAATATCACCCGTACCGGCGGCGCAAGCGCCGATATGTCGTTGGATTTGCGTGGTATGGCCGCCGACGAGGCCTTGATCGAGCTGGATCAATACCTGGATCATGCCGCCCGGGCCAACCTGACCTCGGTCACCATCATCCACGGCAAGGGCACCGGCAAGCTGCGGGATGCGGTGCAGGCCCGCCTGCGCCAGACCCGTGTGGTGAAGTCCTTCCGTCTGGGCCGTTACGGCGAGGGAGAAAGCGGCGTCACCGTGGTGGAACTGCGCTGATCACCGAAACATGGGTTTTACCCGATCGCTGATCATTTTCAGAATCCAAGCCTGCAGCGGTGCGTAAACCACCCGTACCGCTGCCCGCACCCCCATGATCTGCCACAGGGGCACCGAGGGGTAGAAGAAGATGTGCAGCGAGGTGGAGGTAATCCCAATATCGCAAATTAAAAGGGACACACAGACGGCAAACAAAATGCGCTTGTAGGTGAGTTCCTTTTTATAAAGCAAAAGCCCCGGAATCACGCCCCGCAAAAGGGCCGCCACCGAAATCAGGGGGTTGATCACAAGTCCCCCGCTTTGGATCAGCATACCCAGGATGTCAGCACCCAGGGTCACCAGGCCGCCGAACACCGGTCCCAGCAGAATCCCCGCCATACCGTCGGGTAAAAACTGCAAGCTGAGCCGTTCATATCCCAGCGGAATGGCCAGAAAACGGGCCAAAACAATATCCATCGCCACCAAAAGGGCGGCAAACGTGATTTTCTTAACGGTTGGATTTCTCACAAACAGGTCCCTCCTTTCGGGTTTACCCCTATATTGTATCCAAAGACCCATTCTCCGTCAATGTGCAAAAGGAATCATATTATGCTCAAAAAAATCTCTTATTTCAGCAAAAATAAAGAAAGGGCTTTTCTGGCCTTTTGCAACACCGACGAGATCTATGGTCCCCGGATGTACACCATTTACAAGGCCCACGGTATCACACCTGACACCGAGTTTTGGCTGGAGGAAAGCCTGAATGGGGAGGTCAAGGGTGTTCTGACCCGCTTTTACGGCACCGTCTACCTGGCTTCCTCCGACACCGAAGGGGACTTTTTCCTGCCCTTTCTAAAGAAAAATCCCTACTGGGCAGGCATTGAGGGAAAAGCAGAGCTGGTGGAATCCCTCACCAACAAGCTCTCCCTTACGTCCTTCGAATCCTCCTTCGCCATGATCCACGACGAGGAAACCTTCCTACATACCGACGGCTACGATATCCGAAAAAGCGAAAACCTGCGTCCCTTCTTCAGTCTCCTCTGCGCTTGCCATGAAGGCTTTGAGGAACACACCAATTACAACATCTGGTACGAGGACTACGCCACCCGCATCATGTCGGGCCGCACCGAGCTTTGGTACCTTTATGAAAACGGCACCCCGGTGGCCTGTGCCACCATGAACGTCACCAGCGACCGGCACGGGGTACTGGGCTCGGTTTCCACTCTGCCGGATTACCGGGGCAGGGGGTATGGCCGTGTTATCAGCAGCTTTGTCACCCGCCGCATCACCGACCTGGGTCTCACCGCTACCCTTCAGTGCCACGAGGATTCCCTGCTTCGCTTCTACCAGCCCCTGGGCTACCGTCCCCTTTGCCATTGGGGCATGGCAGAGCGGGTATTCCGAAGGAAATAATCAAAATCCATTTGTACACCGTCCATTTATTCGCATAATGGACGGTTTTTTTATAGTTTCCCCTGCTGATACCCCTTGGGGGTAACACCAATCTTCTTTTTGAATACGCTGATGAAATGGGAGCAATCCGAAAATCCCGACTGCAAGGCCGCCTGAGTCACACTCTCCCCCCGCCCCAAAAGTTCCTTGGCGCAGGCAATCTTTTTGGATTCCAAAAATGCCCTGGGGGAAATACCCACATACCGGCGGAACCATCGGGTCAGGGTTGCGGGGCTGATATAAAACGTTTCGTAAACCTCCCGGATATGGTGGATTTCCGAAAAAGATGCATCGATATAGTTCAGGATTTTTTGCATCTCGGCAGGAATCTGCAGAGGGACAGGTGAATTTCTGCTTTGTCCTCCCCGTTCCAGTATGGCAAGAATACGAAGAAAAGACGCGGTCTTGGACAGCTCACTTTCCCCCTCTTCCAAAATCGCATGAAGAAGAGCTCCAATCTCCTCCCGCTCTTCGGGAGGCAGCAGGATAAAGGGAGAGAACGACTCCCCCTGGGTGAAGGAAAGAAGGTTTCCTTCCGGGTCATCGATCCACAGGCAATAATGCTCGTATTCCCTGGCTGTGGGATAGAGGCATACGTGCACGTCGTTGGGCCGGGTAAACACGATCCCCCCCTGTTCCAAACGCATAACCCGGCTGTTCACCAGGAAGGAGACCTCCCCTGCTATATTCACGTAGATCTCATAACAGCTGTGAATATGGGCATCGTCATATTCACTTTGTCCTGGAATCACCCGGGTACAGGAATGGGTCAGATGATATAACGTCCGCCCGGTTGACGCCAGAGTATTCTGCAAAGAGGGTTGGAATGCCATCGACTGCCACCACCATTGAGCAATTTTTCTTATTTTTCGAATCGGATCGCCTATAAATCCAAAATTTCTTGTTGTATTATATAGCCTGGTCGGCCTTGCTGTCAACCATAAAATCCCGAAAGGACGTTTCCCCCACCATGCTTGAATTCTACGCACTCTACATCTTTTCCATGCTGCTTTCCTCCCTGAACTCGGTGTACCTCTATAAGAAGTTCCAGCTCACCGCCGGAACCTCCCTGCAGGCCAACACCATGTACCTGATCATCAACGGTGTCGTTTCCGCCATTGTACCGGGTATTTTGATGATCGCCCGGGGACAACCCCTGGAATGTACCCCCTATTCGCTGATCGTTGCCCTTATCATCATGGTCTGCGCCGCCGCCAACACCGCTGCCCAGCTGAAGGCTTACTCCCTTGGGAAAATTGCCACGGTTAACATTTTAGCCACCGTGGGCTCCATCATCCTCTCCTGCGCCTGGGGCGTTCTGGTTCTTCGGGAAACCCTCACCTTCTTCGACGTCATTGCCATCGGCTTGATGCTCCTTTCCACCCTTCTGATTCGCGGCACCGACCAGGGCGGCAAGCAGGGCAAGGGCATTCTGTGGCTTTACGGTCTTGTCATCCTTTTCAGCAGCATCATCTCCATTTTGAATAAACAGCACCAGGTGGAAGCCACCTTTGAAACGGTGGATACCCTCAGCTTCAGCGTATGGATCGGTATCATCCGTACCGTTATCTTCACCGGGGTTGCCCTGATCATTCTGGCGAAATCGGGAAAATCTGCCTTCGCTTTCTCCAGGGCTTCGGTGGGCTACGCCACCGCCTCCTCGGTCATTTCCGGCAGCTGCTACATCATCACCCTGTTTACAGGTACCGTCCTGCCCATTGTGGTCACCTCCCCCCTGGGGACCGGCCTTGGCATTATCATGAGCTCCATTCTGCCCTGGGTTTTCTACAAAGAAAAGCTCACCCGCAAGCAGATAATCGGCATCCTCTTCAGTCTATCCGGCGCGATCCTCTTCCTGGTGGGGTAAGCCCGAACATATAGAAACAAGCATGGCAGTTTTCTGCCATGCTTGTTTTTTCAGGTGGCGTTCGCCCTATCCATCCATAATTCTTAAGAACTTATGAAGATGAAGGAATCATATTGACAAGAATAGCGATCCTTGTGTATAATAAAATTATAAATCAACCACACAAGGAGGAACTCACCATGAAACACACCTTCCGGCGCATGACAGCCCTGTTTCTCGTCTTGCTTATGACATCGTCCCTCCTTGCATCCTGTTCAAAGGGGAAGGAGAAGGTGAGCGAAATCGCCGACACCTACCTTGGGGAAAACGTGGATCTTGGCCTTGCCGAAAACGAAAAACTGATGGATATCATTGAGACGGACGGAGAAATCCGTGCCACCGTGGGGGTCACAAGCGACGAAATGGTGGCCAAGTATGGCACCGAGTACGGTACCCCCTACAAGACCGAATATCGCTATTATGACATGGAGTTTGTTGAGGATACTGCCAAACGGGAACCCACTGCCTCCTTCCACCAAATTGCCCAGCACTACGACCCGTCCCTGAATTTGACCATCGGCGGGGAACCCTACCTTTACACCGATGAAAAGGGTGTGGAAACCAGCTACGGCGTCCGGTATCAGCTTTATAAGGACGGGGAACCCATCGGGGACTACATCAATCCCCGGGGTGCAAACGGTTATGGCAGATACACCAAATACAACGCCAGAGCCAATCTGGTGATGATCGAGGATGCTCCTTTCATCTGGATGGACTACACCGATTTTAATCTTGAAGTTTTTATTAAAGATCACTTTTTGAGATACGAAGAAATTAACCCGGATATTATGTATGGGGTTTACGGGATCATGGAATTTGGCGGCACCCCTTATGCGCTGTTTCATGGGGAACAGTATGATTTGAACGGTAGCTACACATATTTTACGGATCCCGTCTGGGAAGCTACCCGGATCATCCCTTTGTCCGATAAAACCACCGAATTGTCCTTGGAAGGAATTGACATCAACGGAACACCGACCGGCAGCGCTTTTGGTGATGGAAACTATGGATACTATATGTGCGGGAGTGAATTGTGGCGTACAGATGGGAAGGATGGTTATCGTATCTCCGATCTGATTTACTGTGGCGTGAATACGACCTCCGAAGTACGTACAGTTCGAGCCCTTTCCGACGGACGCATCCTGATAGCGGCCAATGGTGGCTTGATTCAATTGACTGTGTCGGATAGCGTCATTCCTGCTGAACGGAAGGTATACACCGTTGGCGTAGTGAACTACGTAAATGGTATGGATCTCTCTCTCCCGCTTTCCAAATTTAACAGCATGTCCACCGGCGCTCAATTTGTGACGAAAGAATATAAGGATACAACACAAATGAATCTGGCTCTCCTGTCCGGGGAGGTGGATATGATCATTACCAATGATCAATTTCTGCTGAACAATTACATCAAACAGGATCTTCTGGCTCCGCTGGAGGAGGTAGCTCCTGAACTTTTTGAAGAAGGTGTTCTCATCGAAAACGTCGTGGATGCTACAAGAGTGGACGGAGTATGTTATTATCTTCCGCGGGAGTTTGAAATTCGGGGTAGACTCATTGAATGTCGGGTTCTGGAAGAGGGACAAACTTTTGACACAGTTCAGGAGTATTTAGATTTCATTCATGAAAAAGATCCCGGTTATTTAAGATGCGTAGAAAAAACTATCCTTCTTGAAGGATTCGCAACCAACATTGACGAGTGGATCGATTGGGAAACAAATACTGCCCATTTTGATGACGGTACTTTTGAGGCTATGTTGGAATTTGCGAATGAGGGCATTACTTCGGAATTCTATGATGCTACAGCAATTCCTTATACCGGACTTCTGAATTTAAGTAATCTGGTTACCGAGCAATACTTTACCGACATCGGAGCCGCTAAAGGGTATCTTGCGGGATTACCCAATATTGACTTGGAAAATCCGCCGACTTCCAATCCTCTTTCCAATTGGAAAGAGTGGGCTTATGTATGTACACCTCTTCCAACGAAAAATCATACTGGATACGAGATTTATGCGGAACACTTCTTCGCCGTGGTGAACAAAGAAGAAAGCCGAAATGCTGCGGGAGAATTCCTGAAGTGGCATTTTCTGGAGGACGTGGTGGGAGAAGTTGCTCCAGATGATCCGGAGGCCGATTACCCGGATTGGGCCTTGAAAGGAATCCGTAAGTTTTCAGTCAATCAGGCGGAGTGTGAGCGCTACATTGGCCGGAACCTCTCCTGGGACGGAGAAGATAAGGAAATAAGACTTCCTGTTGAACAGAGGCGGTACGAAGATACCTGGAAAATTATCCGGCAGGCAAATCATCTCAAATATTTCCGCAATGCGGTTTTTGATGTTATTGCAGAGGAAGCCTACCGCTATTTCGCTGGCGAAATCACAGTCTCGCAGGCCGCCGAGTACGTACAAAACCGCGTGTCCATTTACCTTGCAGAGCAGAGCTAATATGTATATCGACCTGCAATAGAGGCGCGATAGAACGCCCCGGCTGTGATGACATCCACCACAGCCGGGGCGTTTTTGCTTGAAGTTATCCGTAGGGG
>SVKS01000143.1 GCA_015068345.1 Oscillospiraceae bacterium | reverse complement strand
AGCGGTGGAGGCTGGGGTCACCCACGTGCAGGGGAGCTTCACCGGCATTGGGGAACGCTGCGGCAACACCGCCCTGTGCCAGCTGATCCCCTCCCTGCAGGAAAAGATGGGGTACCACTGTATCTACCCCGAGGGCATGACAAGCCTTGGGGTAGCCGCCCGCTATATTTCCGATTTATCGAATACCCGTCTCCCCGACGGGACCCCCTACGTGGGTTCCAGCGCCTTCTCCCATAAGGCAGGCACCCATGTGGACGCCCTGCAAAAGCTCCCGGGTGCCTACGAGCACATCGATCCCCGGGTGGTGGGCAACGAACGCCGGTTCCTTGCCAGCGAGCTTGCGGGCCGGGCCGCCATTTTGGAAAAGATCCAGCGGGTTGCCCCCGACATCCAGGCCGGGGACCCTGCCGTTGACCGGGTTCTTGCATCCCTGAAGGATCTGGAAAACCGGGGCTGGCAGTTCGATTCGGCTGATGCCAGCATGGAGGTTTTGATCCTTCGTACCCTGGGCCGGCTTCCCGAATACTACACCCCCGAATTCTTCAACGTATCCGACAGCTTCCCCCTGGCTGGGGACACCACCGGCTGTCTTGCCACGGTGAAAATCCGGGTTGGCGAACAGACCGCCCTGGAATGCGCCGAGGGGGACGGCCCCGTCCACGCCATGGACACCGCCCTGCGCAAATGCCTGGCCTCCTTCTACCCCAGCATGGGGGATATGCGCCTTTTGGTTTACAAGGTGCGGGTCACCTCCCCCGGGGAAACCACCGCCGCCCGGGTGCGGGTTTTGATCAACAGCACCGACGGCAAACGCATCTGGACCACCATCGGTACCTCCCGGGATATCATCCGGGCCAGCTGGAAGGCCCTGTCCGATTCGGTGGATTACCATCTCTATCACCAGGAATTTTGAGGAACCGATATGAGTATTATCACCACCTTTGACCCCACCGGGGAGGAGATCCTCCGGGCGGCTGACAACCTCCATCCCATCGAAAATTTCCCCAAAACCATGTTGGTTGCCTTCTCGGCCAAATTCCGGGACCTGTTTTTGAAGACCTATCCCGCCGAAGAAATCGGCTTTCTGCGGGCGGGTGGGCAGACCTTTCCCATCTACCGCTTTACCTACAAAGGGGTGGAAATGGGATTCTTTGGAACCCTCCTGGGAGGAGCCGCTTCCGCCGCCCTTTTGGAAGAGCTGATTGCCCTGGGTGCCGAAAAGTTCCTCTATTTCGGTTCCTGCGGCGCATTGGAGAGCGACATTGCCCAAGGGAAGCTTTTGGTTCCCACGGCAGCCTACCGGGACGAGGGGGTCAGCTATCACTACGCGCCTCCCTCCGATTTTTTGGAGATTCCCACCGCTCCCCGCCTGTTGGAAATTTTCGCGGAGCTACACGTTCCCCACCAGCCCACCAAAACCTGGACCACCGACTCCTTCTACCGGGAAACCAAAACCAACGTCCAAAAGCGCCGGGAAGCCGGCTGCGGCGTGGTGGAAATGGAGTGCGCTTCGGTCATGGCGGTGGGTCAATTCCGGGGTGTGGAGGTGTACCAGTTCCTCTATGCCGCCGACTGCCTGGATGGCGAAGCTTGGGACAAGCGAATCCTGGGAAATATGCCCCAGGGGCTTCGTGACCGGATCCTCCTGGTTGCCCTGGAAGCCGCCAGCCGATTGTAACAAATATGCCCGTGAAGAAGATGCTTCACGGGCTTTTTGTTTGGGGCTTTGGTGTAAAAATACAGTTCTGTGTAGGGGCGGATGCCCACATCCGCCCGGAAGGTTTGTGCAATCCGCAGCTTTGCGGGACGATGTGGGCATCGTCCCCTACTATGAACGTCCATGGACGGACATCCCAGGGAAAGGATTCATCCTTTCCATCGTTCCCGCCATATTGCAATTCTTCGATATCTTTGATATAATGCTGATATAAGGAGGTATCCGCATGAAATACCGTCGTATTATTCCGTTTTTGATTACGTTTTTGCTCCTGTCTCTTTTCCTGACGTCCTGTTCCGGGTCCGACACCCTATCCGAAACCGAAACGGTGGAATCTGAGGAAGAAACCGAATCCCTTTCCTTTGATGAGATCCTCGACCTCAGTAATTCCATTTTTGTGGGAAGCTACATGGAAACCATATCCTACGAAAGCTATGCGGAGCACCGTTTCATCGTAATCGAACCCATTTGGGGCAAGGTGGATTATATGAATATCTTCCTTTACCAAGCCCTTGACGAGGCCGGCCAAATTCCCGCCTCTCCCTACCAGCTTGGGGAGCGGTATCTTCTCGTGACCCAACGGGAGGATTCCCCCTTCTACGATCATCCCCGTTATCAGGTTACAAACGATCTGTTCCTACACGAAGGAAGCGGTACCTTCACCCTGAACGGAGAGCCCATCACCCTTCCTGAAGGAAACGACCTGCGAAGTTACGTTCTGGAACGCAAGGGGGACGCCCCGGAGATTCCCACCTACGAAACTGCCGCCGCTGAAATGGTGGCAGAATCGGAGGTGATCGCCAAGGTCACCGTCCTTTCCCTGGAAGAGGAAGCCCTGGTACATGTAGGAGCCCGCTACCAATGCAAAATCGAAGCCCTTTACAAGGACACCACCGGCCTGATGGCGGTGGGCGGCACTCCCAAACTTATGCTCCGGCGAGACATGGTGGAGGTGGGAGAAAGCTATATTCTTGGTGTTTCCCGCCCCAACGAAACCTCTCTGTTTTTCTCTCAGGCTACTCGGGAAAGCATTCTGGAGCCCACCGAGGAAGCACTTGCTACCCTGATGCCCTATTGGGAATATGTTGGCGGGGAAGAGATCACCTTCGAAGCGGTTACCTATTGGCCCTACACCAGAGGGGATGAGGCTCCCTCCATAGATTTTCTGGAAGGAGATCATGCCCTCATTCGCACCTGGGAAGAACTAAACAATCATCTCTTTAACCATGCCAATCCCGCCCTATATCCCTTTGTCCAAAAGGTAGAGGGCGTTCTGTACAACAAGACCATGGAAGCCGACCAGCAAATTCCTCTTTCCGAGCGTTACGATCCCGCCTTTTTTGAAACTCACGCCCTGTATATACAGTTTATCCATCCCGGGCATGGCAATCTTCCCTACGTTTCCTCCATCACCCTGGACGATATGGGTTTTGCTCTCATTGAATACACCGTCGGAGTCTCTTTCTTTCAACCCGATGCCATTGGTGCTGCCTTTATGGTAGCCGAAATCGAAAAAGAAGCTCTTCCTAATACGATATACATGATGAACAGCACCTACAAAATAACCCACCTCCCCCTTGAAATGTATTCCTACGATGGGAAGGACGGTGTGTACATCGTGGCTCCCGCTTTTTTGGTAGAGTTGTCGTCTCGCCGAAATGACAAAGATGCCGTAGGCTTCATCTTTCGAATTCTTGAATCCAAAGATGCCGGGGAGATCGAACTCTGCTACTACAAAGCCGGTTTCCCCCGTCCCAATGCGGCTTATACCGAGGAACGCACCACAGCTTCCGGGGAAACAGCCCTGGTGGGCTTTGATGCCAACGGCACCTGGCAATGGGTGGATTTTGGAGATAACTACGGTGCTATCAACCACGGACTTACCGAAGAAACCGCCCAAAACGATTGGCTTTCGGAACAAGCCGAAGCATACGGGGTCGAAGACGGCATTATGCATTCCGCCCTGGAGGCCGTATTAAGCGCCCACCTGGGTCTTGAAAACAAGCCCGAAAGTATCATGCTACTCGATTGGTGGGAAGGATGAGCATCCAGTTTTCGACACGGCGATGCCGTGTCGGCGGACGCCCGGGGACGGGCGTCCCTACGAGGGGAACGCGCTCCCCCCGTCCACCCACACGCTCCCCGATCAATGTAAAAACCGCCTCCGGTTTCTTTCCGGAAGCGGTTTTTTTATGGGAAAAGTTTTAGAATTCCAATGCCACGATGCCCGCCTTGGGGACGGTGATGGGACGTGTGGGATCGAAGTCGCAGACCTTGACGGTGACGGCTTCGGGATTATCGAAGGTGTTGTGGGCTCTGGGGTCATCGGCGGCAAGGATCTTGATCTTGCCGTTTGCAGGGAGGGCGACACCCAGGGTTTCCAGCGAAACTTCCACATCGTTGTGTACCGAAAGGTTGCCGATAGTAACCAGGGTCTTGCCATCCTTGGTGGAGGCGGAGACCGAAAGGCTTTCGGCAAGGGTATCGTTATCGGTGACGATGGTTTCGATGGCATTTGCTCCCTGGTGTCCCTGATAGAGGTCGAAGACGTGGTAAGTCGGGGTGACGATGAAGTTTTCGCCCCCGGCTAAGAAGAGGCAATGCAGGTTATTCACCAGCTGCGCCACGTTTGCCATGCGGACCTTATCGCAGTGGTTATTGAAGATATTCAGGGTCAATGCCGCCACCATGGCGTCCCGCATGGTGGATTGCTGTTCGAAGAGGTTGTAGCCCTTGCTGGGGCCGGTGCCTTCGGGATGCCAGCAACCCCATTCGTCCACCACCAGCTTGCACTTATCCTGCATATTGTGGGCCGAAATGATGTTCCAGTTCCGAAGGATGATCTCCTCCATACGGCTGGCCTGGTAAATCAACTGATCCCATTCGGCGTCGGTGAAGTTCACCGTATCCCCCGCCTTGCCGCAATAGTAATGCATGGCAAAGCCGTTGATAATCTTACTGGATTCCGCCCAGATGGGCATGGTGCCATGGGTCCAGCTGTAATCAAAGCCGTTGCTGCCGCAGGCGTAGAGCTCAATATCCCGTCTGCCGGCGCCGTTCATGACGTTGCGGGCCAGCATGGACATGCGGCGGTATTCGTCGGCGTAGGTTTCGGGGCGCATGTTTCCGCCGCCCCCCCAGTTTTCGTTGCCAAGGCCCCAGTAGGGTACGTCAAAGGGTTCGGGGTGGCCGTTCTTTTCCCGTTCCAGGGCCAGGGTGGTGGTTCCCCGGGGGGACAGGCAGTAATCCATCCAGTTCCGGATCTCCTGGGGCGTGAGGCTTGTGATATTGGCGGCCACGTAGGGTTTGGCGCCGATGAGTTCACAAAGCTCCATGAATTCGTGGGTTCCCACTTCGTTGGTTTCGTAGCGGTGGTCATTTTCGGTCCACCAGTTGGGGCGCACCGGGCGATTTTCCCCAATGCCGTCCCGCCAGTCGTAGGTTTCGGCAAAGCAGCCGCCAGGCCAGCGAAGCACCGGGGGATGGATGGCACGGAGCTTTTCCACCAGGTCCTTGCGGAAGCCGTTGATGTTGGGGATTTCGGAGTCCTTCCCCACCCACAAGCCGTCGTAGAAAACGCCGCCGATGTGTTCCGAGAAGTGACCGTAAATTTCCGGGGCAATGGTGCCCAGAGTCTTGGGATAAACCAGATATACCTTTTTCATGGGGTGACCTCGCTTTCCATTGGGTTGGTTGTCACCAGTATAGCACATCCGGCCCGGGTTGTAAATCAAGGAAGCCAAAATAATTTTTCCGATTTCCTGTTGCGTTTTCCATAACTTTGTGCTATGATATAAGGTACGAACATTCGTTTTTCGAGGTAGCCGATCATGTGGGACGATTTTATGTGGCGGGAAATCCCGATTCCGCCCCGGGAGTCATACCGAGTCAGCATCCGCTTCGAGGATAGCCGGATCATTCCGCGCTTTTACCTGGGGGCTGACCGGGTGCGCCCCATGCAGGTTCGAGACCCCAAGCTTCGCCCCCTGGTGCATTCGGTGCGTGCCGACGGCAGTCTGTCGCTCCACAGCTTCCTTGCCTTCAACCGGGACTACGAAATGGGCATCATTCCCCCCCAAATGGTACGGGACATGGACCCCATTTTATCCGAGCTGACCCTGATTGCCCCCGCCGCCCCGGTACTGCACTTTATGTTCGACGGGGAATCTGCCCTGATCCCCCTGGCGGAGGCGGACGGTGTCCTTTTCGCTTACGACGGGAAGGGGATCTTCCTTTCGGAGGGAGGCACCTGGTTCACCCTGCGGGATGCGGAAGCCATTGATCCCTATCTGCGCCCCGACCGTAAGATCGGGGATGGTCACTTCGGCCTGTTTTTCAAGCTGGTGTATCCCCGCATTTCCCAGGCAATCCCCTGCTACTCTTCCCTGACCTTCACCCAAAAGCCCCCGGTGCTTTTCACCCCCGGCACCAACGGGGACGCCATCCAAATGGAGGTTGCCTGGCAAATCGACCCCGGGGAGCTTCTGACCTTCCCGGGAAATTCCACCCTGTGCGAATACCGTGGGGAGCTTTTCTACCATTCCAGCTGTCTTACCGAACTGCCCGAAAGATTCAAAACCAACGGAACCTATCCCCTCAGCGCCAGCGAGGTGAGCATGTTCCGGAACATGGCCAAGGCGGCTCCCAAGCTTTTCACCGCCCCCATCCCCACCACAACCTTCCAATTCCCAGTGGAGGCCTTTGCCATTCCCAAACGGGACACCACCGTGAAGGTACGTACCCTCCCCTCTCCGCCGGGCGCCACCTGTACCCTGTCTCCGGTGCGACCCCTGAACGCCGTCCGCTCGGCCCACACCCACGCCTTCATCAAACGCTACGGCAATGCGGAGGGACCGGAAGCCCCCCTGGTACCCTACAGTGCCTTCACCCCAAGCTTTGCCGACCTGAAACCCGACCAGCGGGCTACCTATCTTTACGCCCGCTCCGCCTACCTGCGGGGGGAAGCGGTGAAGGTGGACTACACCTACCTGCTCCTTTTGGTCCATGAAGCCCTGAATCGGAACGACCGGTACGAATTTTTGATTTTCCTTTGGATTTCCAACCGGGAACGATTCCGCAGGTTGGATTCCATCATGCCCCCCATGCTCCGGGACTACATTATGCTGTGGGACCTGCCGATCCCCCTGCCGGACATTCTGCGGCGGGTACCCTTCGACCTGAACCTGGTGCCCCATTCCGCCATGTTCCTGGACCTTTCCACCGAGGAGGCGGTGGCGGCCCTGCCCTTCTATCTCTACCCCACCCTGTCCTCCTACGAATATGTAAAAAGTAAGGCATACTCCCCCGAAAAGGCAGAGGAATACCACCTGACCCTGCAAAAGGCCCTGATCGCCGCCGACCGGCACTTCCGTTCCACCACCGGCAAGGGGCTGTGGCAGAGCCACCCGGGTACTCCCACCAAATTCCGGGCTCTGCTTTGTTCCCCGGCGGCCC
>SVKS01000142.1 GCA_015068345.1 Oscillospiraceae bacterium | reverse complement strand
GCAGGGCAGGGGATTTTGCACCGCCCCCTGCGTCTCTCCCGGCGCCCACATGGAATCGACGTGGGTGTGGCCCGAAAACTCGCCGATGAGCTTACCCGGATGGGTCTTGGCAAAGTTTTCCAGAATGGTCACCGCCTCAGGGGCGTCGTCGATCCAGCCGCATAGGGTACTGATATACGCCTTGGCCGCCCGGGTCCCGGTCCATACGTCAAGCATACTGGCCATATCCCCGGTATAGCGGTCGTACATGGGTACGTGACAGAAGAGCATCACATATTTTTCGGTATCCAACGCCTCCTCCCGAAGCCAGGTCAGCTGTTCTGCACCAAATGCCCATATAGGGGTGGGAATTTCCGATTCTATGTCCGACTGCCAGGGAGCCGAAAGGAACACCAACCGGACGTCCTCCCGTAAATCGGTATAATACCAGCCCCCATGGGTTGTCGCTGCCCCCAATGCATTCAATTCCTCCCGGACCATGTCGTTCCAGAAATCCGGTTTGAAAAAATCGGTACCCGGGGCGTCATGGTTGCCGTTGATGAGGTAAAGGGAGCAGGGAACAGCCGACCGCAGGGCCGAAAACATATCGGTCATGATGCGTTTCAAATCGGGGTTGGTCACGTGGGTTTCCCTACCCAGCATTCCCATATTATCCCCCAAATTGATAATCCCATCGGTGGGGATGGCGCGGGTCAGCGCCTGGAGCTGGCTCTTCACCTTTTGAAATACGGAATCCTCCGCGCCCTTTGCGTGCAGGTCGGAAAAGACAAGAAGCACCAGCGAATCCTCCCGGTGAAGTGCTTCCACCCGGGCTTTCGCAGAATTTACCATTGTTTCCATATTTTTCTCCTTTGTCTCATGCCATCACACGGAGCATACCGGTACGGGGCAGAGGAAGCTTCAGGATAGCCCCTGCAGGGATGGTAACGTCTCCCAAAGATTTGCCAAAGCAATCAAACATGGTGCCGGTGAGGTCTTTTCCGGTGGGATTTTCAAAAATCAGGCCGTCCTCCTCCCCATTGTGGAAGAGATCCAGGGCTTTTCCCCGGAAGGTATAGGGCTGGTCGGCGTAGAGCACCACAATCTCCCGTTCCCCGTTTTCCGCCCCAAGGAGGGTGTAGTTGAGTTCGGGATGAAGGGCACGGAAGCTGCCGTGAAGAATGAGTTCCCGGTTTTCGGTCCAGTAGGCCAGGTAATTCTGAAGCAGAGCCTTTTGTTCCCCGGTGCTTTCCTGCAGGATGACCGAGATTTGGGGTACCCCAAAGAGAATGTTCAGAATCTGCCGGGCGCAAAGTTCAATGGATTCCTCCGGTGCCCAGAAGAGCATATCGGAATGTACCGCCACCGGGTAATGTAACAGCCGCAAGTCGGCAATGCCGATACGATTTGCCATGGCTTCGTAGGCGCAATCCGCCACCCGGAGCATATTGCCGAAGCGGTTGATGGCGGGACCCACGTAATTCTGGCGGTATTCGTAAAGCAGATCGGGCTTCACCTCTGCCAGCTTCCCGGTAATTTCCTCCAGGAGCGCCTGCACACCCGCATCCACCGTTTCCCGGTCCATACCGGGGCCGAAGGGGGCGGTTTGGTCCCCCGCCCGGAAGCTATCGATAAAGTCCAGCTTGAAGCCGTCGATGTCATACTTCAAGAGGAAATTCTTATAGGTATTCACCAGATAATCCCGTACTTCGGGATAGCGGGGGTCCAGCACGGCGGCGGCCATCAGGTCATCCGCATATTCGTAGAGGTATTTTCCCTTGAACACCGGGTACATGGAATCCTGGTTCCCCACAAAGGGCACGGTAAACCACACCATGAGCTTCATACCAAGCTTGTGGACCCCATCCACGAAGGCTTTGAAGTCGGAGAACTTGTCCTTTGCCACCTGCCAGGCTCCGCATTTGGAGTAGTTGCCGCTGGAGGGACCTTCAAACTGCCATCCATCATCCAAAATCACCGTTTTGAAGCCGATTTCGGAGGCAATTTTCAGATCTGCCAGGAGCTTTTCCCCGTCGGGAGCCTGGTGGAAGTTGTACCAGGAGGAATAGGTGGCATCCTCCGCCGCCGGGGGGCAGGAAGGAATGGTGTATCCGTATGCATTCCACCACGCAGTTGCCTGGGGAATCGCTTGGTACCAGGGGATAGGTCTTGCATCCACCCGAATATCGGCAGTGTAGGCGGTCACCTTATCCCAGGGCTGGCTGAAAAAGCAAACGGCATATTCCACCTTATTCTGTTGATCCAGATCCTTGATGCAAAACTGCATGGTCATGGGGGTCATCGGGTCGGAAACCGACACGGTAAAACGATTTTTCCCACCCTCCCCCAGGGTGGTCAGCAGGGGCGCTCCTCGGGAAAAACAGGAGTCGGCCCTGGTGGGGGCAAACCACTGGTGCATCAGGTGGTGGCTCCATGCCATGGGGGTCCACACCGACAGGTGGTTTGTCATATCCTCCTCCCACCACAGGGTAACGGGAACCGTTTCCGCCCCCTCCGGGAAGGCGATCGATACCCGATAGAGGGAAACCTCCCCCTCCTCCAGGGGCTTAACCTCCGCGTCCACGCCGGGAAGGTCACATCGCACGTGAAAGATACGCTTTTCCATATTGATCCCAATCCTTTCTCCAAACAAACTACGTGTTTGATGATCCATCGTTTCTATTTCATCCTATAAAGCTTCACCGGTCCCAAAAGACCGCCAGCCATATCGTCCCGGCAGAATTCCATTTCCCGGTCATGGTAGGGGGACAGGGTCCAATGTTCCATTTTGTCAAAGGCATCGGTTCCCAGGTAGGCGTTGGCAGGGTTATTGGTGACACGGATGGCCAGGTGATTGATGGGCAAAAACTGTTCCGGCCTAATTTCATACCGCCAGGGGGACATCAGCCGCACCCCAAGGGATTTTCCGTTAAGGAAAACCTCACAGGCAGAGGCCACTTCCCCAAGGTCCAGGATCACACCGCCTTCCCCCGGGGCGGCAAACGAGGTTTCATACACCCCATCCCCGGTAAAATCGGAGCCCATAGCGCCCCGCCAATCCCCGACAGATACCGGTTTTGCGTCTTCCTCCACCATTTCATTGGAAAATTGACGGTCCCCAATGGCAAAACGGCGGGTTTTCCGCAGGGTAAAGCCACCAAGGGGAATCGCCTCCCCGGGGGTCGCTTCGATTTTTACCGGAAGCTCCTCATCGGTCACCAGAATGGCACCGGTTTCCCCGGAATACAAAGTCAGGGTTTTTCCCATGGTAAACAGCCCGCCAAGATTCACCTCCACCCGGTACGCCCTTTCGCTTCCCTTCCAGGTAACTTCCTTGAGGTCCATCGTTTTGTTCCAGAAAAGAAGCAGGGTTCCGTTTTCCAGGATACGCTTTTGGCAAAGAATACCCTTTTCGCATTCCACCCGGGGATCAAAACAGAAAGTCGTGGTCTCAAAGGGCATGGTGCCCGTTATGTCGGGCAAATCCTCGGTCACGCAAACCCTTCCGCCGCCGGCGATAAAAGCAGAAAGGATCGCTTTGCTTTCCTTCGGCATCTTTTTCACCAGGGGAATCACCAGGGTGGTATAGCAGGCCTTCCCCACCAGGATTTTGCCCGATTTCACCCCATCAGGGTCGGCGTTTTCCAATATATCGTCGTCAAAAATATCAAAGGACAAGCCCGCCTCCTCCAGACGGTTTCCAAGGGCCACGAAGGCTTCCTCCGCCGCCTGCCGCAGGGTGGGTATGTGCAAATCGTGGACGGAAAGATAGAGGGCGATAGGGTTTTCCACCCGGCCAACCGAGGCCAGATAGGAAAGCCGCTCCATATACCGGTTCATTTCGGCAAGATCGGGGTAGGTCATTTCCCCAAAGCTTGGAAGCTCCCCGGTCATGTGGTGTCCCTCCCTGCCATAGGAGATCACCATCAGGTTCCAAAGATTCACTCCACGGATGGCCTGGGCCCCCAGGGTATAACGCATTTCGTCGTAGTCAAGCCCCGGTCCGTACACCCCAAAGCTTTCGGTCAAACTCCGTCCGCTCCCCACCTGGGAGGCGGCGGAGGAGGCCATACGGGGGAAGAAGTCGTACTTGGCGCTTAGGTCGTGCTTCACCTTCCAAATCTGACGCCAGATCACGTCCACCCCGGGAATATCCAGGCAACGCAAGGCCCGCAGGGTCTGGAAATGCTGGCCGGTATAGGCCCCGGTGATTTCGTCATCCCGATCCACGTGTCCGGTAAAGGCCATGCCGTTTTGGTTGCTCCACTCCCGCTCTTTTTGGAAGAAGTTTTGGCAAAAGAGCTGGCTTGCCAGTTCATAGTAATCGATCAATGCCTGCTCCGCCCTCTCGTCGGGGGCAACCTCCTCCATGATATACGGGAGGTAGGGAAGCAGGGAATAGCCGTAGGTCTTTTCAAAGGCTTCGGCAAGCTCCTTCCGGAAGGGCTTATCGGGTGCCTTGGGTTCGTCGGTGAACACCGCCTCCATGGCCCCGCCAAAGAGATACGCCAGGTGGGGCTTGTATCCCTCGTGGGTGCAGGCAAGGAAAGCGTCGGTGCTTTCGGGAACCAGGAGGTCGGGGAAATCGGAGGTGGCTCCCCGGGAATCGTGGGGTTCCGACCAATATTCCTCCACCCATGTATCGGCTTCAAAGACGTGCCCGGTTCCAATGGGGGTGGTTTTTTCCACAAAGGCCGCCACCACGGGGCTTTCCATGGTATAGGTGCTCCCGGCGGCATATTGTACGGCGCGTTTGGCAAGACTTCGCCGGGCCAGCTCGGGATGCTCCAAAAGGACCCTGCCGCAGGCACCACCGGAGGGCCAGCCCCCCTCGTCGTAAAGCCAAAGCTTCATCCCCCGTTTGGCCGCCTCCTCCATGGCAAAACGGAATTCCGCAAAGTATTCTTCGGTCAGATAATCCGGTTCCAGTTCGGTGGGCATGGTGTTGGGGCGGAAGTGCTTGGGTTCGGGAATCACGTAGATGGCCCGGATTCCAAGGCGCACCATTTCTTCCAGCTGGCATAGAATTTCCTCCCTGGTCAGTCCACCGTTCCAGACCCAGCTGTAAAAGGGGGCATAGTCCAGCCCGGGCTTCCGGAAGGCACCCAGGTCAAACCGGGCTTCCTCTTTCTTATAAATCGAAGGCTGTATTTTCACGGCTCATTTCCTCCCCTCGGTATCTTTGGTGAATCCTATTATACATTACCTTTCCCCCCAAATCAACACCATCTATCGCAGGCAATATAGATATCCATATTCTCCCCATCGGTTTCGAAGCAAGGGATCACGTTCCGGTGGGTGTGGGTAAGACCGTTGAGGCGCATATAATCCATCAGGGTGCGGTAGGCACCCGGTATGGTGACGAAGGGATCCTCGAAGGGCTTCTCTATATGGATAGCCGCATACCGATGAGCCTCCTGGGTCCATATCTCCATTCCCTCCGGCGTCACTCCGTCCGGCAGGACCCAGGCTGCTTCGTAGCCATGCATATGGTAAACATTGATTTGTTCCTGGGAAAGCTTGGGAAAATCCCAACCGATCAGGCGGGGCTTTTCCACACCGCATCGCCTTGCCCCCTCCCGCAGATGTCCCAGGGCATCCCCCTCCGGATCGGTGCTGATGACAGCATATCGGACATATCGAAACCCCGGTACCATCTCCACCCGAAGGTCGGTATACGCCATATGCAGACCTCCCATATCCTCCCGGAAGAGATTGTCCAGGCTGCAGCCAAAAACTCCACACAACCCGATGGCCTTCTCCATTTCGGGTTGCGCCAGGTCGGTTTCCCACTTGGATACCGTTTGTCGGCTCACCTTCATTCGCTCGGCAAGCGCTTCCTGGGTCATATTGCCGCAAAGGCGGCGAAGATATTGCAAATTGCTTCCGAAACTCATATTCTTCCTCCACTCCTCATTCCATTCAACCGGTTGTGCCTATATCATACATCAAAACATATCCCTTTTCCACCACCCACCCGGTGCCTTCTTCCTGCCTTCCGCAACCGCTGGTTGCAAAAAACCGGCAGGCCATAACCTGCCGGTCTATATTTATACTTCCAAAACGTCGGGACCATAATCCAGGGCTTCCTTCACGTCCAGGGGGTTGTTCACGTTGGCAATACCCACCCTGGCATACTTTTTCACCATGGCAAACCCTTCGGGGGACACCTTGGCCTTTTGGGCAAGCCAGGCGAAGTTTGGCTTATCCAGGTACATCCACACCGTCAGCCGCTCCGGCGCCACCCGGCGGCACACTTCCCGAAGGGCATCTTCCTCCAGGTTTACGTCGTAGTCAAAGGTCGCATCCGGCATTCTTTTCTGGATCTTTTCAATACGCTCCAGGGTGGAGGTGCTGAAGCTGACCTTGGTTTTGTAGTTTTCCACAACATCAAGAAGCAGGTCCACCTGATCGGTGGATATCTTTTTGTCCAGGGATATCTGCACCCCGCTCCCCTCCGCCAGGGCCAAAAGCTCATTTAGCCGGGGGATTTTGGTGCCCCGGAAGGCTTCCCCCATCCGGATCCCGGCATCGTATTCCAAAAGCTCCCCATAGGTCAGGTCAGCCACACGGAGAGGACGCTCAATTTCGCTCCCGTCGGCATTGCGGCAGGTGCGGTTGATGGTGTCGTCGTGCATCAGCACAATGACTCCATCCCGGGTGAGCTGAGGGTCGGTCTCGATCTGGTCGTAACCTGCCCGGAGGGCCTCCTGAAAGGCGGGCATGGTGTTTTCGGGGGTGTAGTACACGCCACCCCGGTGACAACGAAATTGCATAAGGCACCTCCTATAAGTGGATATCCACTGCGTAGGCATCGTGGATCAGAATTTGGTTTGCTCCATATTTTGAACTCATTTCTAAAAATCTGGCATTCTCTTCCAGAAGCCATTCCATGGTGCAGTCTTCGTCCTCCATCCGGTCTTCCACAATACTGGCGTATTTCTGATATTCGCAAAGTTCTTTCTGATATAGTCCTCACTCATCACAAGGCAGTAATAATGGATTTCGCGTCTGTATTTCTCGGTAAAATCCTTTGCCCATTCGAAGGGAATATAGCACCCCTCCACAATAAGATTCTGATTGTTTTCGATGGCGGTTTTGATCATTTCTCGCACAACCGGCCACAAATATGCCGTCCGCTCGGCTTCTTCGCTCATAGGCGTCAGACCGGTATATCCGGCACGAATCAGGCCCATTTTCAAGTGGTCAATGGAC
>SVKS01000141.1 GCA_015068345.1 Oscillospiraceae bacterium | reverse complement strand
AAAGTTTTTGTAGATATTTTCTCTCTTCTAGTGTAAAATGTGTGTAGGACAATATGCTTACCTCCGTGTACGTGTTTGTGTGGTAACTACATTTTACACCTTGGTTTGCATATTGTCTCTATTTTTTTGGGGGGTGTTGCACTTCAAATTATAACCTACCAGCCCCCCTCCTCGAGGGGGGACAGAAATGTGACAAAGGAGCATTTCAGGGGGGAGTTACGATTGGTCAATCCCTCCGTCTCGCCTTCGGCGAGCCACCTCCCGTGATCGATTCCCTTCGGGAAGCGATCAATACACGAAGGGAGGCTTTGGGCGGAGTGCGTTCTCTCCGCATTCATCGTAGGGGTAGCGTGACGAAAGTCACGTCGGGGTCGTCCCCGAAGGGGACAAAAGCTGTCACCAAAGGTGACCGAGGGGTAGCAGGGGCAGGCGTCCTCGACTGTCCTTTTTGCACCGTAGGGACGGCCATCCATCACTATTCACTATTCACTATTCACTATTATCTATTATCTATTTTTCTCTCCCCCAGTCTCGCGCAGGCGCGAGCCAGCCCCCTCGTCAGAGGGGGCCATCCAAGCTTGTACCATATTCAAAAAATGGAGCCTCCCATTCGGGCGGCTCCATGCGTTTCTCGCTTATTCAAAATACTGCAATGTCAAATCCAGGGCAAGGCCGATACCTTCGGGGATGGAATCGATTTCCAGGTATTCCTCCCGGGTGTGGACACCGCTTCCCCGGAAGCCCCCCAGGCACACCGCCGGGATCCCCAGGGAAAGGGGAATGTTGCAATCGGTGGAGCCGGAGGAATGGCCGGGTTCTACCCCAAAATGCCGGTTTAAGATAGCGGCCGTCCGGTTGAAGAGGGCCTGCTTGGCCAAAGGATCCACGTCGCCGGAGCAGGGCCGGTCTCCAAGCAGGGTGACCTTCACCTCTACCCCCTTGGCCCGGTAGAACTCCACCGCCGCCATCAGGTGCTTTTTCATGATTTCCAGGGCTTCCCGCACGTCGGAGCGGTATTCATACAGCATTTCGGCGTGCTGGGCAATGGTATTCACCGAGGTCCCACCCGAAATGGTACCCACGTTATAGGTGGTTCTGCCCATGTCGGGCACCTTCATGGTATAAAGGGTGTCGATGAGCGATGCCAGATAGGCAATGGCGTTGCGGTTGCCGAAGGCCCCGAAGGAGTGTCCCCCCTCGGTTTCCACCTCGATTTTATAACGGTGGGAGCCCACCGCTTCATCCACAATGCTGTTTCGTCCCCCATCCAGGGAGATAAATTCGGTGATGCGGTCCCCATAGCGATCCATAAGCGCCCGGGTGCCCCGCAGGTTGCCCAGGCCTTCCTCGCAGGAATTGACCACCAAAAGGAGGCCGGTTTCCCCGGGAATGAGCTTATTTTGGGCCACGTATTTGGCCGCCATCATCACAGCAACCGCATTTGCGGTGTCGTCCCCCACCCCGGGACAATGGATTTTCCCATCCTCCACCCGAAGGGGCAGAGGGGTCAGGTCGGGAAAGACCACGTCGCTGTGGGCCATGATTACCACCAGGGGATTATCCCCCCTGTCCCCCATGGGGCAAATCACGTTCAGGGCATCATCCACAAAGGCTTCTACCCCCGCATTCCGGAACCAATCCAGACAAAAGGCAGCCCTTTTTTCCTCCTTCCCGGAGGGAGCGGGGATCTGTGCCAGGGTCAGGAGCAGTTCGTATGCCTCCGCCGTGGCCTTTTCCAGCCAATTCGAATCAAATTTCATGCAAGGCTTTCCCCTTTCGTCGTAAAGTCATAAACCCGTGCGACTCCTTCACACATGGTCAGGCCCAGATGGAAGGTTTCCGGTATATCCTCGGTACGCAGGGTGGTATTTTGTCCATTCAGAGTAATGGAAAGTTCTTTTTCCAGAACCTCCACTGTCAGAGTATGGATCTCCCCCTCGGCCACAGGGTAGGTAAGCCCCAGGCGTTTATGCCAAAAGCACTTCCCATCCTCCCGGTAATGCCGCCAGACGTTGATGCCGTTTTTCCAAAGCACCACCTCGAAACAAGCTCCGTACTTCTTCTCTCCCCGCTCATTTTCCTCTGTTTTGGGTACCAGAATGATCTCCGGGCAGCCGATTCCTTCAAAAGCACAGCGGAGTGTGGCCTTAGCCCCCACGCCAAAGCGCTTGGGGGTCAGCAGACTTGCGTTATCAAAGCCTTCCGGATGGTTGGGGTTTTCGGCAATATAAATGCAGTTTTCCCCCTGACGCACCGGGGTAGCAGCATCATAGCGCCAGGTCCAGGCGGGGATCAGCTCCCCTTCCCAATCGCCGGGAGTAAAGGATATGGTTTTCATGTAACCCTTCCTCACTTTCCCACCCGATGCAGGACAATTGCCGTGCGGCAGGGAACGTAGATTTTGAAACCGAAGCCCTGAACACTGTGATCCGGGCGGTAGGTATGGCGCTTGCTGACCCGTTCCCTTCCGCCGTAGGCGGCGTCATCCGAGGAGAAGACCACCTTGTATTTCCCTTCCCCGGTCAGGTGGCAATGGACAAACACCCCCTCCAGGGACTTGGTGGGATGCAGGTTGAAGAGGTAGATATCCCCCGCCCGTTCGAAGATCAAAAGGTTATTCTGGTAATCGAACCAAAGGTTCCGGGCCTTGCCTGCCTGATGGAGGCGGCGGCGCTTGGCATGGGCCACCATATCCCGGTCAAAATTGGCAAGCCATTCGTATTTCAAAAATCCGTTGTGCACCAGGGACCACTGCCGACGGGCATGGTGGAAACTCCAGCCGTTGCCCTCTCTGGGGAAGTCGATCCATTCGGGATGACCGAATTCGTTGCCCATGAAGTTCAGGTAGCCCCCATCCGACAGGGTCAGGGTGAGAAGCCGGATGAGCTTATGCATATCGATGGCAGTATCCATGGTGGGGGTGTGGTAAGTTTTGTTCATGCCGGTATACATTTCGGCATCCGCCAGGCGGAAAATGAGGGTCTTGTCCCCCACCATGGCCTGGTCGTGGCTTTCGGCGTAGCCGATGGTCCTTTCGGCAGGCCGTCCTCCGGTGAGTTCGTGCCACAGGTGACCCACGTCCCAATCCTCCAGGGGGATCTCCTTGATGAGCTTGATCCACATATCGGGAACCCCCATGGCCAGCCGGTAGTCAAAGCCGAACCCGCCCTTGGCAATGGGCAGACACATGCCGGGCATGCCGCTCATTTCCTCCGCAATGGTGATGGCCTTTCGATCCACCTGGTGCACCAGTTCGTTGGCAAGCATCAGGTACACCCGGGCATCCACGTTGGTGTTGGGGGAATAGTATTGACCGTAATTGGTAAAGGCCACTCCAAGGCCGTGGTTTTCGTACAACATGGAGGTGACCCCGTCAAACCGGAAGCCGTCAAAATGGAATTCCTCCATCCAATATTTCAGGTTGGAAAGCAGGAAGTGCATCACCTCCGGGCGACCATAATGGAAGAGCCGGGTCTCCCAGGCCGGGTGCCAGCCCCGCTTCCCTGCCAGGAAGTACTGTTCCTCGGTGCCGTCCTGGTTGTGAAGTCCCTCCCCCTCGTTGGGGCAGGCGTGGCTGTGCACCACGTCCAATAGCACCGTAATGCCCATTTCGTGGGCCCTGTTCACCAGATATTTCAGATCCTCCGGAGTGCCGAACCAATGGGAGGGGGCAAAGAAATTGGTGACCTGGTAGCCAAAGGAGGCATAGTAGGGATGCTCCTGAATGGCCATGAGTTGGATGGTGTTATAGCCCATGCTTTGAATCCAGGGCAGGGTTTGGTCGGCAAATTCCCGATATGAGCCAATGCCCTGCTTCTCCTGGGCCATGCCCACGTGGGCTTCGTAAATAAAGGGGGCATGATTTCTGCGGCGGTTTTTCCAATCGGCATCGGTCCAGGGGAATTCCTCCTCCGGGGCCCAGATCTGGCCGCAGAGCTTATGGGTATTGGGATCCTGGGTGGCCCGGCGGATGTAGGCAGGGATCCGCTCGAAGGTACTGCCCTTGCGGCCCACCAGAAGCTTCACGTATTGTCCGTGCCGCAGGGCATCGGGGGAATCAAACACGATTTCCCACACGCCCTCCTTCCCCACCGGCTTCAGGGGGCAGGCGTAGCGATCCCAGCCGTTGAAATCCCCGAAGATCCAGGCGGCATCCGCCCCCGGGAGCCATTCCCGGAAGACCCACCCGGTTTCGGTGCGATGGAAGCCGAAATACATGTGGCCGTTTGCCACCTCCACCAGGTCGCCCCCCGCCGTCAGGGTCCGATACTGGCGGTTGTAGCGGTCCAGATGCATGGCCAGGTCCCCCCGGTAGCTTTCCAGCATGGGGTCAATGGCAAATAATTTTTCAAGGGCCTGTTTGATGCGTAGCATAGTCCTTCCTCCCCTGTGTGTCTTTCTTTTATTATAGCACGATGACCCGGCAAATTCCATAGCTTTTTGCGAGTTTTTCGGGGGTCTTGCGTCTTTTTCCCCGGTGTGGTATGATAGTGGCAAATTCACACGCCCCGGAGGTATTCCATGGAAATTACCACCCGCCGCCTGACCCTTGGCCCCCTTTCGGAGGGGGACCGGGAACGGGTCATCGACCTTTTCACCAACGATACGGTCAAGCAAACCTACATCCTGCCGGATTTTTCCTGTCGGGAGGAAGCGATTTCCCTTTTCCAGCGGGTTATGACTTTGTCGCACGCCCCGGATCGCTTCGTCTGGGGCATCTTTTTGGATGGGGCCTTCATCGGTCTGCTCAACGAGACCGAACGGGAGGGTGACCGCATCGAGCTGGGCTACGCCCTTCTCCCGACTTACCACAACCGGGGCTACTGCACCGAAGCCCTGGTGGGTGCCATCGGGTATTTGTTTGAACGGGGCTTTGCCGCCGTCACCGCCGCCGCCTTCACCGAAAACCCCGCCAGCTTCCGGGTCATGGAAAAGGCCGGCATGGAAAAGACCGGAAAAACCGAAGAGCTGGAATACCGGGGCAAAAACCATACCTGCGTCTACTACGAAATCCGCAAACCGTGACGGAGGGGTAGTCATAACCCAGACGGAGGGAGAGAATTCATATTTTCCCCTCCCCCTCAACAAAAACAGGAGCCGTTTTCACGGCTCCTGCATTTTTTATGCTTCTTCGAACATTTTGACCAGCTTTTTCGCCACGTTTGCAAGGTGGGTCAGCTTTTCCAGGGCTTCCTCTTCGGTGACGTCCATGTCGAATTCGCTGTCCACTTCCAGGGTCATATCTCCCTGATAGCCCGTTTCCTTCAGGGCCTTGATAATGGGCTCGAATTCCACCGCCATGGTGAAGGGCTCGGCGTGGCTGTCGTGCCACTTGTCGTTGTCGTGGACGTGCAAGCACTTCAGGTGGGGTCCCAGGGTCTTGATCATTCTCACCGAGTCGGTATCCAATCCCTTCATTTCGGCGTGGCCGATATCCAGGCAGGCCACCAGGTAATCGTCCCCAACCACCTCACAATGCTTGAGGAAATCCTCGTGATTCGAGCAGGCCGCCGGGGTGGCATGGTCAACGCCGGGGGTATGATCCCAGTTCCACATATTTTCGGTGGCCATTTTGACCCCCTTTTCCTTGGCAAAAGGCAGGAGTTCCCGATACATCTCCCCGTTGGTTTCCGCATCCGCATCGTTATCCGGGTGGATGATCACGTACTCGCCCCCCATGGCACCGGTGGCCTCGATGGCCCACTTCAGGTAGGAGCGGATTTCCGGTACCCGCACCGGGAAGGGTGCGTGGGATTGATTGCAGGTAATGCCGTAGGATTCTGCCAGGGCTTTCAGGGTCTTGACGTAGGCCACAAAGTCATCCCCCAGAATGGGCTGTTCCCCGGGAAGGAATTTTGCACGGTTGTTTTCCCAATCCATATCCACGAAGGGATGGAGGGAGAAATCGAAGGCATCAAAGCCCGCCTTGGCGTGGAGCTCAATGGCCTTTTCCAGGCCGAAGCGCCGCAGGGCGCAGGAAAGATTCATGGAGGTTTTCATCAAACACATCCCCTTTATCAAATTTGGTGTATGGTAGTATTGTATCACAGTTTTCCGGAAAATGCTACGTTAAATTCCGTTTCCGTCCTACGGCATAACGGGCGTTTTCTCTTCGTAGGGCGGGGGTTGCTCCCGCCGCGTAGTTCGTGCAAGTTTTCACTCTCCCCCAGCCCCCTCCCAGAGGGGGCCTACCAAGCTTGCACAATTCCGGGTAGATGACTGATCAAGCCGCCCCATCAAAAAAGGAGCCGCTTTCGCGGCCCCTTGGGGGAAACGTAATCAGGAACGGACAGCGGTGCCGTCGGGACGACGGGCCATGAAGCCCAGACCACCACCCAGCACATAGCCCTTGGCGGGGTACTTGGCGGCCAGTTCTTCGTTGAAGTCCACACCCCAGCCGGGTTTGTCGTTGACGTAGGCGTAGCCACCCTCGCTCCAGGGAGCACCCGGGAAGATCTCGTGCATGAGCTCGTTCACGTCACCGAATTCCTGCAGAGCGCAGTTGGGGGTTGCCAGATCCAGATGGAGCTGAGCAGCCATGCCGATGGGGGTGATGTCGTGGGGACCGTGCCATGCGGTCTTGACCGAATAGACTTCGCAGAAGGCGGCCAGCTTGCGGGCAGGAGTGAAGCCGCCCAGCATGCTGATGTGGGCGCGCATGTAATCGATCTTGCGGCCCGAAACCAGATCTCTGTATTCCAGGGGGTTCACGAAAAGCTCACCCATGGCCATGGGGATGGAGGTGGCGGCACGGACGTTATCGAACCAACCGGCATCTTCGGGAGCAAGCAGGTCTTCCGCCTCTATGCTTGCCAGGGCGAACATGACGTACTCTGCCTCGGGCACCAGGCCGCTGAAATAGGTATTCTGAATGATTTCACCGGTTCCCTCCTCCAGTTCCGCCTCGTTCATACCACCATAGATGGCATCCTTGGAAGGATCCTTGACGTTGGTCACATCACCGGTCAGAACTGGGATCGTTACCTCGGGTTCTGCAGAGGCAGAAGAGGGTACCAAATCCGAAGTGGTTTCCGGAACGGTATCTTCCACAACACTGGGATCGGTGGGATCAGAGCTTGTGGGCTCCGTGGGTTCGGAGCCGGTAGGCTCGGTGGGTTCGGAGCCGGTGGGTTCCGTGGGCTCGGAGCCGGTGGGTTCCGTGGGCTCGGAGCCGGTGGGTTCCGTGGGTTCGGAGCCGGTGGGTTCCGTGGGTTCGGAGCCGGTGG
>SVKS01000140.1 GCA_015068345.1 Oscillospiraceae bacterium | reverse complement strand
GCGCCGGCATGGGTACCAGCGGCTTTGTCGGCCAGTTTGGTGCTATTGATGCCATGAGCGGCCAACAGCCCTTCGTCTGGACCCTGATCGAAATTTTAGTCATGCACTTCCTGCTGCCTGCTGTGTTGACCTTGGGTATTGATGCCATCTTCCGCAAGGCAGGCTGGATCAAACCCGGTGATATGACCATCGACCGCGGCTAATTCCAAAATCAAAGCAACCGACGTCAATCGGTTGCTTTTTTATTGACTTTTCCTTGCTTTTTTACTACAATAAATAAAACGTTCATTTCGTCCGAAAGGGAAATCACCATGCACGAACTGGCCAAATTATTTTACGACATCGGCGAACCCTACGCCGCCGGACTCTTTGAAGAACCCGAAAAGGGGTATTTTTACCGTCACGCCATTGCCAATGCCCGCTGGTTGGAACAGGTTCCGGTGGCAGACTACCAGGCTGGTGAACAGCTTTACCCCTCGGGGGGCAAATTTTTTCGCTCGGGCTTTGCCGTTAATCCCCAGTTTGCTCTCACCTACATGGTGGATTGGGACCTGTTGGAAGCCAAGAGTTCCAAAGCCGCCTCGATTCTGCGTGAATTCTACGAAATCAGCCACAATCCGGGTGGATGGACCCATGCCGCCCCAAACTTCAAACGCATTGTCCGGGAAGGTCTCTCCTCCTATCGGGAGCGCATCCTCCGTCAATCAGAGGGCGAATTCCGGGACGGCCTTTTGGCATTGGTGGATGCCATGCAGAACTATCTCTGCCGAAGTGTTGCCTACCTTCGCTCCACAAATGCCCCCGCCGATTTGATCGCTGCCCTGGAAAAAGTGCCCTTTGCCCCCGCCACTAACTATTACGAAGGACTGGTGGCCTGGAACGTGATCTTCCACTTTGACGGTGCCGACAATCTGGGATGCCTGGACGACGGCTTGATCCACCTTTACAACGGCGAAGATTACACCCAGGTAATCGGCGAGCTGTTTGGTAACCTGGACGCAATGGGTACCTGGTCCTGTACCGTGGGCCCCAATTACAATCCCATCACCGAGCAGGCGGTTCGCGCCATCCGTCACCGCCGCCGCCCCATGCTGGAGCTCATGACCACACCCGAAATGCCCGATTCCCTTTGGGAACTCGCCATGGATAACATCCGGGCCGGCAGCTGCAACCCCTCCTTTTACAACACCAAGGGTATCCACGATATGTTGGCCACCCGTTTTCCCCACATCCCGGAGGAGGAACTGGCCCTCTTCTGCGGATGCGGTTGTACCGAAACCAACCTGCAGGGACTGACCCGGGCAGGGGGTACCGATGACAACATCCCTCTCCTGAAAATTCTGGAAGAGTATATGCACCAGAATTTGGCCAGTTTCAAAAGCTTTGAGGAATTTTTCGAAGGCCTTTGCGTCGAAACCGAATCCCGCATTGACCGACAGTTGGATGAGATCACCGACCGTTACGACTACATGGCGGCCTATCTGCCCAACCCCATCCGTACCCTCTTCACCGATGACTGCATCGAAAAGGGGAAGGATTTCAACGCCGGAGGTGCCCGCTACACCTGGACGCAATCCTCCGACAGCGGTATGATCAACGTCATCGATTCTCTTCTTGCCATCCGGGAGCTGGTTTTCCGCAAAAAATCCTACACTCCGGAGGACTTTTTGGCAAAGCTTACGCTTGAGGATCCCATGCTTTACGCCGACCTGCGCCGATGCCCCTGCTTTGGTACCGACAACGAAGAAGCCGATGCGCTGGGGACCCTATACGCCAGCCGGGTCTACCAGGTCTATCGCAAGAAGAAACCCAAAAGCTTCATTGATGCCTACATTCTCACCGAGCACCAGTTCCTGCGTTACGAGCCTGAGGGTCGTCTGGTTGGTCCTACCCCCGACGGTCGACGCAAGAGCGATCCCACCTGTGACTCCATAGCCGCCCTGCGGGGGAAAGCTACCGATGGCCCCACCGCCATGCTCAAGAGTGCGGCAAGGCTTCCCCAACATCTTGCCGACGGTATTTCGGTGCTCAACCTGACCCTATCCAAAAAGTTCGTGGGCAGCGCCCTGCGGGCCCTGGTGGATTCTTACTTCGCCATGGGCGGCATCCAGGTACAGGTCACCTGCACTTCGGTGGAAGAACTGCAGGATGCTCTGAAAAATCCCGAAAAACATCGGGACCTGATCGTTCGGGTTGGCGGCTACTCCGATTATTTCGTCAACCTTACCCCCACTCTGCAAAGGGCAGTTGTGGAACGCAACGTCCACGAATTGGGATAAAACCTTTCCCGAAACCACATAAAGAAAGCCTGCAGAATGATCTGCAGGCTTTTTTATGTGGTTATTTCTTTTTCAGGGTTACCAGAATGGAAGTATAGAGGGGCAGGTCAAAGATATGGGCACCGGTTTCCCCAAAGAAGGTTTCGGCAGCCACCACCCGGTTGTCGTTTCCGGCGTCCAGGAAGCGGTATTCCACCTCCACCCCATCCCCGGAGGCAAAGCCGGACCAATCGATGCGCACCCGACGCATCTCCTCCTCGGTACCGCTGCCATCAATACTTTTGTGATCCTTGTAGTAGGTCAGAAGGATGGCGGCTTCCTCCCCATTGGTGGCGGCAAGGGCATAGAGGTCATCCCCTTCCACTTCGCAAGCAACCTCGGTTGCCAGTTTGTAGAGACGGTTGAAATCCCAAATGGCGTAGTAGGGCTTCAGGGGTTCCTGGGAGATATGGTCAAACAGGCCGTTCCAGCCGGCGCTGACCCGGGCATCGTAGTACATCAGGTGGTCCAGGGAGCTGTGCTGACAGGCCAGCATACAGGCATTGACAAAGGCCGATCCCTTCAGGGAGGGGATCACCCGATAGGAATAGAGGATTTCCTCCCGGGGCGTCCAGTTCCGCACGTAGTTCCATTCATTGAGGATGGTTTCGGTTTCGGTGTAGCCGTGTTCATCCAAAAGCTTGCGGGCAAGCTTCACGTGCCCCACCATCTTTTCCGGATTGGTGGTATAGAGATGGAAGGAGAAGAAGTCCATGGGCACCAGATCATCCGGATTCCGGGAGATATACTTCAGGAAACGCTCCACGTAATCCCGGTTCCCCATGCTGGTGACGGCGGGGCCGCCGATCTTCAGGTGAGGGAAGCAGGCTTTCAGGTGACGGGCAGCGATTTCGTAGAGTTCGAAGTAATCCTCCTCCGGTCCGTCCCAACACTGGGGATGCAGATCGGGTTCGTTCCAGATTTCAAAATATTCCATGCCGTAGTGGTGGCCATTCCCCCAGCCTTCGTTGAAGTGGCGGATGATATATTCACAAATTCGGGCCCATTTGGCAAAGTCCTTGGGGGGCAGAGCTCCATAGCGCTTGGATTCATGCTCGATCTTGTTGCCCAGGCGGAAAAACACCTTAGAACCCACCGCCATGATGTTTTCCATGTATTCATCGGTCAGGTGGAAATCGTAGGAGGCGGGGTCGGTTTCGTCCGCGTCAAAATTGGGAAAAACGGCAATGATGTCCACCGTATGGGGGGCACCGTACTGGGGTGCAAAATTGGCGTCGTGGGTGCGGGCAAAGGGAATCCCCGCATCGGCAAAGAATTCGGTATTGCCGTTGCCCCGCAGGGCGGCAGGGCCGTTATTGACCGAGTGCATGGGCTTGATTTTCCCCATCGGGGACGCAAAATTCACGTTGATATGAAGATGATCCATCATTCTTCCTCCCAATTTATGTTCTATCATCATCCTACCACACCTGGCAAGGGATTGCAAGGAAAAAAACAGCTTTTTTTCCTTGCCTCGCTTCTTTCGACAGAATGTTTTCCCTCTTTTGGGGTATACTACCAAAAAAGGAGGGAACAAGCAATGAGAGTGGAATATAAAACCAATCACAGGGGAACCGAAGTGGTTCTGTGGGGAGAACTGGACCACCACGCTGCCCGCACCGCCCTGGCAGAAATCCATGCCTGGCTGGACCAAACCATGCCCATGTACCTGACCCTGAATATGGCCCGGCTCAGCTTTATGGACAGTTCCGGCATTGCCCTGGTACTTTCGCTATACAAACGCATGGCCGCCCTGGGCGGCACCCTGGAGATCACCGACCTGCCCCCCTTTGCCCGGCGTATTTTGAAGGCCGCAGGGGTGGAAAAGCTGGTTTCCATCCCTGCATAAGGAAAGGAGGTTACCCATGAAACGAAAAATTCTCAATACCCTGAAGCTCTCCTTCCCCTCCCGTTCGGCCAATGAAGCCCTGGCCCGATCCATCGCTGCCGCCTTTGTCAGCCAGTTGGATCCCACCATGGAGGAGCTGTGCGACGTAAAAACCGCCGTCAGCGAAGCGGTGACCAATGCGGTGGTACACGCCTACCCCGACAGAGTTGGCACCATCGAAATGACCCTGCGCCTTCTGGAAGGGAGCGAAATCGACATATCGGTCCGGGACAAGGGCCGGGGCATCGAAAACATCGACTTGGCCCGCACCCCTACATACACCACCGGCGGCGCCGACCGGTCTGGCATGGGCTTCACCATCATGGAAAGCTTTATGGGGTACCTGCGGGTGCTTTCCACCCCGGGACGAGGTACCAGTGTGCGCATGCGAAAAAAGCTTGGTCATGAGTAACGAAGCCCATCGTACAGCCCTCCTGACCCGGGCCCACGCGGGGGATCGGGAGGCGGAGGCAAGCCTTGTGGAAGAAAACGCAGGGCTTGTCCACGCCCTGGTGCGCCGTTTTCTGGGCCGGGGAGCCGACCCGGAGGAGCTTACTCAAATCGGTATGATCGGTCTTTACAAGGCCATCCGGGCCTTTGACCCCGATTACGGTGTGCAGTTTTCCACCTATGCGGTGCCGAAAATTGAGGGAGAGATCCGCCGTTATCTGCGGGACGGAGGCATGATCAAGGTATCCCGTTCGATTTATGAACGAGCCGGAAAGCTTTCCCGGGGCAGGAAGGAACTCAGCCTGACCCTGGGCCGGGACCCACACCTTTCGGAGCTTTCGGAATACCTGGGTCTCTCTCCCGACGAAATCAGTGAATGCGAAACCGCCTTTGCCGGGGTGGATTCGCTGGAACGGGAAATCGGTACCGATGGTACCCCCCTTTCCGACCTGGTGTCCACGGCCGATTCGGAGGATTTCATTGATAAGATCGCCCTACGGGAGCTGATTCACACGCTTCCTCAACGGGAAATGGAGGTGATACTTCTTTTATACTATCGGGACATGACCCAAACCCAGGCGGCCAAACTCCTTGGCATTTCCCAGGTCCAGGTCAGCCGCATTCAGAAGAAGGCCCTGGACCATCTGCGGGAGCTGGCCGCAGATCAGCAGTTTTTATAAAGGAGGTTCTTTGTGACGCTTTCCCCCGTCCTGCGGGACATTCTTGGCGGCATGGGGGTTCTGATCTCCTGCTTCATTTTCCTTTTGCATTTTCTGGGCTTTCCGGTGCGGCCCCTGTACCTTCTGGTACGAAACACCGCCGGCGCCCTGGTATTTCTGTTCCTTTACAATCTTGCCATGGAGCCCCTGGGCTTGTGCCTTGGGGTCAATCCCATCACGGTTTCGGCCCTGACGCTTTTTGGTGTGCATGGGTTTTGTGCAATCAATATCCTTTTACTGCTTTTATAACCGGAATTTGTTGACAATGACACTTGATTTTTGCTTGCAAATCGGCTAAAATAATACTATTCTCGTGTCTCTATAACGTTATGATAAAGGAATGATGATTTTTGGCTGATAACAAGAAGCTTGTGGAACAAATCACCGCCATGGAAGAGGATTTTGCCAAATGGTATACCGACGTCTGCCGTAAGGCAGAGCTGGTGGAATATGCCAGCGTAAAGGGCTTTACCATTCTGCGTCCCTACGGCTACGCCATTTGGGAAAACATTCAGTCCATTATGGATGCGGAATTCAAAAAGACCGGTCACGAAAACGTGGCCATGCCGGTTTTGATTCCCGAAAGCCTTTTGAAAAAGGAAGGCGAGCTGGTCAACGGCTTTGCCCCCGAAGTCGCCTGGGTTACCCACGGTGGCAGCGAAGAGCTGGAAGAACGTCTGGCCTTCCGCCCCACCTCCGAAACCATGTTCTGTGACCATTGGAGCAACATTCTCCAAACCTACCGTCAGCTGCCCATGCTGTACAACCAGTGGTGCTCGGTCATCCGCTGGGAAAAGACCACCCGTCCCTTCCTGCGCAGCCGTGAATTCTGGTGGCAGGAGGGTCACACCATCCACGAAACCGCCGAAGAAGCCCAGGCCGAAACCCTGCAGCAGCTCAACTGCTACGCCGACTTCTTTGAAAAGGTACTTGCCATTCCCGTGAAGCCGGGCCGCAAAACCGAAAAGGAAAAGTTTGCCGGTGCCGAAGCCACCTATACCGTGGAGTGCATGATGAAGGACCACAAGGCCCTGCAGGGTGCCACCAGCCACTACTTTGGTGACAAGTTCTCCCGTGCCTACGACGTGACCTTCACCGGCCGGGACAACAAGCTCCAGTACCCCTTCCAGACATCCTGGGGTTCCACCACCCGCATGATCGGCGCGGTCATCATGACCCATGGCGACAACAACGGTCTGGTTCTGCCCCCGAAGATTGCTCCCACCCAGGCCATCGTGATTCCGGTTGCCCAGCACAAGCCCGGCGTTCTGGACGCCGCCCAGGCTCTCCTGGATCGTCTCACCGCCATGGGCATCCGTGCCAAAATGGACGCCAGCGATAACTCCATGGGTTGGAAGGCATCGGAATACGAAATGAAGGGCGTACCCCTTCGGGTGGAAATCGGTCCCAGAGATATGGAAAAGGGTCAGTGCTGCATTTGCCGTCGTGACACCGGCGCCAAGGTCTTCGTTCCCCTGGCCGACCTGGAAACCGCCGTTCCCGCCCTGCTGGAAGATCTGCACCAGAACCTTTACAACAAGGCCAAGGAAAACCTGGAAGCCCACACCAAGCCCTGCCTGACCATGGAAGAGGTGAAGACCTTCATCGAAACCGAAGGCGGCTTCGCCAAGACCATGTGGTGCGGCGACACCGAGTGCGAACTGAAGATGAAGGAAGTGGCCGGGGTATCCTCCCGCTGCATCCCCTTCGAACAGGAACACATCGGCGATGTTTGCCCGGTTTGCGGCAAGCCCGCCAAGCACATGATCATCTACGGCATCGCCTACTAAGCCCCAACAAATGCACCCCGGTACCATGGTACCGGGGTGTTTTTTGCGCTCCCCTGTCTTGGATTGATCCAGGACAGGGGGCCCTTTTGCAAGTGAGGCAATAGGGTATCATCCCTGCTCCGCAAGATAGAGGGAAATGCGGTTTTGCACGTACTCGGCGGCCTGCTTGGCTGTGATGTTTCCCCCAAAGAAGCTTGCCGCTTCTTCCTTCATCACGTTGAATATCTCGTTATTGGTATAACGGAAGTGGTCGGCCCTTTCCACATAGGACCAGGTGATATCGTATTGCTCCTTTCCGCACCGCATGTTA